>JBBDYK010000331.1:0-12720 GCA_040901665.1 Pirellulales bacterium
CTTCAGGCGCAGCGCGGCGCGCGCGGCTTGCAACGATCCCAACAGCGAGCAGGCCAGCGCCACGGCCAATCCGCCGCCGTAGGTGCCGGGATAGATGCGATTCTCCAGGTCCGGAAACTCATAGAACATGCGATAGATCGACGTGACGAACTCGGCCATGCCGTAGCCCAGCGCCAAGCCGACCAGCCCGCTCAAGAAGCCCAGCGCCAGCGCGAACTTGGTGTAGTGCAGAAAGATCTGCGCGTCGGCGTAGCCAATGGCTTTGAAGGTGCCGATGATCACGCGCTGCTGATCGACCAGCCGGACCAGCAGCACGTTGAGCACCAGCGCCGCCACGGCCAGGAAGATGGCCGGCATCAACGTGGAGAACAGTCCCAGCCCGCGAATCTCGTCGCTGACGAACTGGTTGGACGATTGCGTTTTCTGGGCATACGACGTGACGACGCCGTAGGGGGCGAGGATCGCTTCCATCCGCCTTAGAATCTCTTGCGGGTGGTCCTTGTGCGCCGGATCCAAGAGCCCGACGATCTGGTTGGTTGCGCCGGAAAAGTCGAACACTTCTTCGGCGAAGGATCGCTTCAAGTAGAAGATGCCGAAGTGGGCGGGGTCGGGCGCGATGGAGCCGGGCGCCACGGTGTAGACGAACTCGCTGCTGGTGGCCGTGCCTACCACGTGCAGCGCTTGCTTGCGGTTGTTCAGAATCAGGTGGATCGTCTGGCCCGGCTTGATGGCGTGGTGCCGGGCGAAGGCCGAGTTGACGATCACCTCGTTGTCGCGGCGATCGGTGAAGTAGCCGCCGCTTTGAATCACGATGTCGTTGATCACCGGCTGCCGCAGATCGGGCAGCGACAGCACCATGCCGTTGAGCGGCTGCGCCACGCGCTCCAGATCGACCGTGGCGTTGAACTGGATGCGCGGGCGAATCGACGTCACGCCGGGAATGCGTTCCAGCCGTTCGAGCTCGGCCAGCGGGGCCTTTTTCACGTCGATCCAAAAGTCCGCCATGCGACATTGCGCATAGTAGCGGAACTTGGCCAGGGTGAGATTGTGGTAACTGGCCCGCATGTATACGAAGCACATGGTGCCGACCGCGATGATGCTGGTGATGGCCAGCAGCATCGTGATCTGCCCGCGCACCTCGCGCATCAGCTTGCGGTCCAGCACGCTCACCACGTGATGTCCTCCGGCGGCATGGGGGCGGGGTTATCGTGGACTTCGTGGATTTCGCCGGAGCGCAGTCGAATGACGCGATCGGCGATCTGGGCGATTGCGCCGTTGTGCGTGATGATCAGCACGGTCTTGCCCAACTCGTCCTTCAGGTCGACCAGCAGGCGCAGCACGTGCTTGCCGGTTTCGAAGTCGAGCGCTCCGGTGGGCTCGTCGCACAGCAGCAGCTCGGGATTCTTGGCCATCGCCCGGGCGATTGCCACGCGCTGTTGCTCTCCGCCGGAGAGCTGCGAGGGAAAGTGCTCGACGCGCTCGTGCAGCCCGACCAGGTCGAGCATGCGATCGACGTTCATCGGGTTCTGGCTGATCTCGGTGGCCACGAACAGGTTTTCGCGCGCGGTGAGATTGGGCACGAGGTTGTAAAACTGAAACACGAAGCCGACCGAGCTGCGCCGATAGCGGGTCAACTCGCGGGCCGTGGCCGTGGCCAGGTTTTGCTTGCCGTACCACACGTTGCCGACGGTGGGCGAATCGAGCCCGCCCATGATGTTCAACAGCGTGGTCTTGCCCGAGCCGCTGGGCCCGACCATCACCAGCAACTCGCCGCGGTGCACGTCGAAATCGATATCGCGCAGCACCTCGACGGGGACTTCGCCCATCTGGAACGTCTTGCAGACGTTTTCGAGCCGCAACAGGGGCTGCGTGGGATCCGCGGGTGTGACTTCAGGCATCGTAAGCAGCCGGTGCATGCGGCCGGACATCCTCAGAGACGGCGCAGCGAGAAACGCACGTGCGCGCCAGCGCCGCTCCAACCGTTACTTTGAACACTACGTCGCCGGTTGTCACGGGCTGAGGGGCTGCAAACGCCGTTTCTGCCGATGGCACAAGGATTTCGGGCGGCTGGCGCGGGGTACGCCGCTGGGCCCGGCCAGTCCCGGTCCGGAGCTTGTACAAATCAAGCGATCTTGATACGATGGCGTTCGTACCGCGTCTGGCCCTTGCGGCGGGTCGCGGCACGGAAACCTCGCCGAAAATACGAACTCGCCAAGTCGGCCTTCCTCCCCGGGGCCGCATACAACCGACGTCAGCGTTCAGGGCCCGGCAGCACTGTTGGGGCCCGTGACTTGGAGGACTTCCGCCATGTTGACGATTCTGGGCAAAGCGCAGAACGGCTTTTGCGATGGGCTGTCGCGGCGCTCGTTCTTGAAGATTGGCGGACTGGCTTTGGGCGGCATGTCGTTGCCGCAAATCTTGCGTGCCGAGAGCGCCGGCGGACGGCGCGGCAACTCGCAGAAAGCCATCATCATGATCTTTCTGCCCGGTGGCCCTCCGCACCAGGATTTCTTCGATCTGAAGATGGACGCGCCGTCGGAGATTCGCGGCGAGTTCAAACCGATTCATACCAACGTGCCCGGCATCGACATTTGCGAGCACTTCCCGCTGATCGCCAGGCAGATGGATCGGCTGATCCCGATTCGCTCGATCGTCGGCGCCAGCGGCGCGCATGACGCGTACGAATGCGTCACGGGTCATCGCCGCGGCGGGCAGCAGCCGCCCGGTGGTTGGCCGGCGCTGGGCTCGGTGATGTCGAAAGTCTACGGGCCGCGTCATGCTTCGATGCCGGCGTTCGTCGGCCTGTCGCCGAAGATGGGGCACATGGAATGGGCCGACAATGGCGAGCCGGGCTTTTTGGGCGTGGCGCATGCGCCGTTCAAGCCCGACGGCGAAGGCAAGGCCGACATGGTGCTCAACGGCATCACGCTCGATCGGCTGGGCGATCGCCGGGCACTTTTGACGAGCTTCGATCGCTTTCGCAGCGAAGCCGACTCCAGCGGCATGATGAACGGGTTGGACAATTTCACCGAGCAAGCGTTCGGCGTGCTAACCTCCAGCCGCTTGATGGACGCGCTCGATCTGAGCAAGGAAGACCCCAAGGTCGTCGAGCGCTACGGCAAGGGCGATCCGAACAATCGCAACGACGGCGGCCCCAAGCTGATGGAGCATTTCCTGATGGCGCGGCGGCTGGTCGAAGCGGGCACGCGCTGCGTCACCCTGGCTTTCAGCCGATGGGATCACCACGGCGACAACTTCGGCGCTTGCCGCCAGGACATGCCGATGCTCGACCAGGGACTGTCGGCCTTGTTCGACGATTTGCACAGCCGCGGCATGGAAAAGGACGTGTCGGTGGTGGTGTGGGGCGAATTCGGCCGCACGCCCAAGATCAACGCGCAAGCGGGCCGCGACCACTGGCCGCAGGTATCTTGCGCCTTGCTGGCCGGCGGCGGCATGCGCACCGGCCAGGTGATCGGCTCGACCGATCGCTTGGGCGGCGAAGCCAAGGACCGGCCCGTCCACTTCCAGGAAGTGTTCGCCACGCTCTACAACCGGCTGGGCATCGACGTGAATCAGTTCACGCTGCCCGATCTGACCGGCCGACCGCAATACATGGTCGACCGCGGCTATCAGCCGATTCACGAAGTGATCTAAGCGCGGATCACCGTGGGTGCCATGCTCACACGTCGCGCGAGCGGCGGGTGAGCATGCTCGTTATGGAGCGGCGCGGCCGTGGGCAAGCATGCTCACGCACGCGTGAGCATGGCACCCGGCCACCAAGCATCACTCGTCTACTCTAATCCGTACGCGCCGGCTGCGGGCACGATCATTCCGGGCGCGGCTGAGGCCAGGCCGACGGAGCTGCTGTTGAGCCGGCCTTGGAAGAACCGCGGCGTGACCATGAAGTTGGCGCCGATGTTGTTCTTGCTGGTGTCGACGTTGACGTTGATGCTCATCAGGAACGACTCGCCGATGCGCGTGAGCGTGAAGTTCTGCCCGATATTGCGCGAGGCCACGAAGTCGTACGACATGCCGAACGTCGAGATCCACTTGGGGCTCATGCGATAGCTGTAGGTGGTCAACAGCACGTTGCTGGCGATGGGGCCGGCCAGCGCGTGGAACCCGAAGTAAATCGAGCCGCGCGGCGGACGATCGATGAAGACGCCCGCGGTGGCGTATTTCGGCGCCTGGTCGAAGAAATCGAAATAGCCCTCGGACACCACGGTCGTGCGATCGCCGACGTGCCAGCGATAGTCGTAGTCCAGCAGACCGGCCACCGTGCCGAAGTTGTCGCGGTCGGGATTGGGAAACAAGGTGATATCGGTCGACAACGCCATCCAGTCGACGATGTGCTGATTTCCGATCGGTCCGCGCTTGGTCTGCCAGCGCTGATCGGCGCCCAAGCGAATGGTGAACAGATCGTCGGCGATTTCGGTACTCTGGGCGGCGACCCAATTGGCCATGCCGCGTCTGAGGGCATAGAACCGCTCGTCGAACTGGATTGGCACCGGCGGTGGTCCGCCAAAGTCATAGAACGTCAACTTGCGGCGAAATGCTTCGATGTTGTTGTCGTCGATCTGGTCGTACAGCGCAAGCTCTTCCAAGTCGAGCGTCGACTGGGCATACGTGATGTCGGTGTTGAAGACCACCTTGTGCGCCAGCCCGTGCACGTTGAACAGCGTGCTTTCGGCAAAGGGATCGACGGCCCACATGGGCAGGCTGGCCCGCATGCCCAGCGCTCCGTAGGCCCGATTGGCGTCGTTGAAGTCGAGCGCTTCATCCCAGTGCGCCAATTCGCCGACGGCGTAAGGATTGACCTTCACCGGTCCCAGATCGAACGGCATGTCGAGCTCGTGCCGCGTGGCGTAGCGTCCGCCGTCGCGCGTGCTGGCGGCCGGCGTTTCCCACGGCAGCGGACCCCAGATCGCGGCGTCGGTTGGATCGGTGGGCGGGTGTGCGCTTTTGAATTGGGCATAGCCGATGCTGCTGTGCTCGAAGTACGTCAGCCGATCTCCCAACAGCGATTGCCCCAGCCAGAAGTGGTCGGCCCGGGGCAGCCACTGCGTTTCGGTGAAGAACTCGTTGAGCCGGACCGAGCCGAACACGCTCCAGGTGCTGTTATCGACGTACTGCTTGAGCTCGAGGTCGGTCGTCTGGTCCTTGAGCTCGTCCCACTCGCGCTCGAAGTACTGTTCCAGGAAGTTGAAGTCGCTGATCAGGCCGGCCTCGCCGGTGAGCTGAAAGTTGTTCGGCAGCAATTGGCGGTGCTGGCCCAGCAAGCGACCGCGGAACTTGCGGGGCGGTATCAGATTCCGGCGGTCGAGACCCAGGTTGTCGTGCCCGTGGTCGTAGATCGCCCAGATGTCGAAGAAGCCGTTGGTCGCTTCGGGCACGCCGAAGAACGTTTGCCGTTCGTAGTCGAACGTGGTCCCGCCGCCCGGTCCGCGCTTGCTGAAGTAGTCGGTGCTGATGGTCCAATCGGTACCCGGCGGCGGCTCGGCGATGCCGAACAGTTGGTAGGCGTCGAGATCGACGTACACCTGCGTGCCGAAGACGTTGTCGTTCTTGATTTGCAAGTCGTCGATATAGAAGTTCGGCTTCTCGAGGTTCGTGGCCATGAACGGCCAATAGAAGACCGGGATCTGCTCGATGTAGACGCGGTTGTTGCGGCTGGTGGCCAGTTGCTTGGTGTCGATGATCGGCTCGCCGTCCTGGGTCAAGAGTTGCTGGCCGAACATGTTGAACCGCGGCTGTTGCACGGCATCGTAAGACATGGTTTCGGCGCGCAACTCGTAGGTCGGAATGCCGAAGCGGCTGGTCGTGAGCGAAGCGTTTTGCGCGATGAAGCGGTCGCGGCCGACCATCTGCACCACGTCAGCCCGCAGCTTGACCAGCCCCTCGAAGCTTTCCACCGGCGTGAGCAGCTCGGTGCCCAGCACGATGCCCGTTTCGCGGCGCACGTCGTAGTACATGCGTTGGGCATAGATGGTGCGTTCTCCCTGGCGGAAGACGACGTTCCCCTCCAGATACAGCTTCAGCGGCGCTTCGCGGGCTTGGAACGATTGTCCCTCTGAGTCGGTGGCCAACTGACCTGCCGTCCAGACCACGATATTGTCGGCGTCAACGTCGATCGAGCCGAAGCCTTCCAGGCCGTCGACCACGATGTTCACGCCCGACTTGAACCAGGCGATCCACTGATTGGTGGCGGGATCGAGCATGGCTTCGGCGTCGTAGTTGACGTTGCTGCGGCGCTGCAAGCGGATGCGAATCATGCCTGGTGGCGGTCCCACGACTTGCGGCGGCGGCGGTCCGATCGGCTCGGCGAATTGCGCCGGCTGCACGCGATCGGTCGGCGCCGCCATCATGGCCGCGGCGTGTTCGTAGACGGCCGGCCGCGATGCGGGTGGTTGCTCCATCTTGCTGGGTCGCACGTCGATGGGCCGCACGGAAAAGAAGCGGCCGAACCAGGTTTTGTCCGCCAGCGCGGCGGCGCCGGCCGCTTTGGCTTGCGCTTCGGCCTGCTGATAGTTGATCGTCACGTCCCCTTCGAGATAGACGATCGCCTTGTGCGGCGGTTCGCCGCCGGGGCCTCCTTGCTGGATCCAGACCACGGCCTCGCGCCCGCGCGCGTAGGTCAGGCCTTGATTGACCAGGCAGTTACCTTGCAGCAGGTAGACGTCGTAGGCGCCCTCGGTCCAGTGGCTGGCCCGGTCGGCCGCCACGACAATCCGCTCGGAAAGATTGCTGGCGGGAAGTTGAATTTGCGCCTGTGCGACGCTCGCGAAGTTGGTCGCCAGCCAGGCGCTTAGCACCAAGAGCAGCCCGCGGCGCGCGCAGCGAGCCGGCGCGCGCCACGAGCGTAGCGCGCGCATGCCAACGGTCGCGAGTTGAGACACCTCGGCTAGCAGATGATCATCCCTGACATGTGAGCGGGCGGAAGAACGTCCCGAACGGGTCCGCCGAGCAAACGCAAAACGAAGTGACGAAAGTTTTTACGGTCGACGTGAGAGGGCGGGATTATAGGGTCGAAAACCGCTAAACGTCAAGGCAGCTTGGTGGCCAAGCGAGGGTTCCTAAGCTTGGTCCGGCAAAGACGTTGCGCCGCGTCGCCGGACCGCAAGCTGCGACACCGCCACGGCGACCAGCAGTGCTACCACGGGTACCAGCGGTGCGCGCATGCGCATGTCGGTCCAATAGAAGGCGTGCACGGCGGTGTACGAAGCGAGCAAAAGCGTGCCCCACACCCAAGGCGCCGACAGCAACTTTCGACCCACGAACCACGCGCCGAGCAAGGCCAGCGCCAGCTCGAAGGTGTAAAAGATTCCGACGGCGTAGCGCATGCCGCGGCGCGACGCAGACTCGTGGGGACTGGTGGCGTGCGGCAGCACGGCCCACAACCGGCCGACGCGCACCAGGCACGAGTAAGCAAACATGCCGGGCTCGGCGCGGATGTTTTGGAAGGCCAGATGATAGGCTTCGCGATCGACGGCGACTTCGTCGACTGCGAGACGTGTAATCCAAGGCATAGGAGTACCGAGAGCGGGCTGCTCGTATTCGTGCTTCGATCTCAAGTGCGCGTAGTCGATGTTGATCGATTCGCCGTCCCACGTCGAACCCCATGGAGCGCTGCGCAGGTATTCGTAGAAGCTGGGATTGTTGGCCAACAGGAGCGTGACGCCGCCGTGCGTGGTCGTAATGATCGGCGAGCCGAACTCGCGCGCGTTGCGAATCGCCCAGGGGGCGACGACCAGTGCGGCTGCGACGACGTACGTGGAGAGGCGCCGCAAGCGACGCGGACCCACGGCCAGGAACGGAAAGCAGGCAACCACGCCAACGGTCCATGCCAGAAACTCGGGCCGGCACAAAATGCACAAGCCGGCCAGAACTCCCGCCAGCAACGCGCGCAAGTAAGATACTTCTTGTGCGAACCGTGTGATTGCCACCAGCGTTACCGCGGCCAGAAAGCCGGCCAAGGTCTCGGTCATGATCTGCGCCGAGTAGTGCAATTGAATCGGGTCGATGGTTACAAGCGCCGCCGCCAGGATGCTGGCCCAGGGTGAAAGCGACCACAACCGCGCCAGGCGCAACACGGCGAAGACCGTGCCGACGCCAAGAGCAACGTGAACCAGGCCGAAGAGCGCCCGGCCCGTCACCGTGTCTCCGATGAATTGCGCGACGGCCAACAGCAACGGGTAGAGCGGCGCTCGGGCAGCGGTTGCAACCGGTCTACCGTTGTAAGTTGTCGACGCATACACGCCCTTGCTAACTACGAGCCGGGCCACGCGCGCGTAGCCGTCCGGATCTTGAAACAGGATGCCATCGCTGAGCGACTCGATGACGCGTCCGCGAACCAGGATGGCCACGCACAATAGCACGAGCAAAATCCACCGTGGCGGATCGTGCATGCTGCGAGATTCATCGCCGGATTTCTTGACGGTCGAATCCATGGTCACCGTATGACCGTTAGAGTCGAAAAGTTGGCGGAGAATCGCCCGTGCGCAACTATTGATACAGCGAGTATAGCAGCACGCTCAGCCCGATGCGGGCGGCGTCCTTGCGGGTGTAGCCGGCGCATTCCAGCGATTCGTGGTTCTCTAGCGCGCAGCTCAAGTCATACGGCGAGAAGATCACGGCGTAGCGATCGCCAAGCTTGATGGCTTCCAGGTACGGCTCGACCTGGCTGACTTGCGAACGCAAAGGGCCATCGGCCGCGCCGCGCTGCGGCTCGCGACGCCCGACCAGCGACAAATCGTCGCCGCCATAGGTCGTCGTGAACAGCGGATCCTTGGCTGGAATCCGCGCCAGTGGCTGCTCGGGAAACACCGCGGCCATCTCGCGCGTAAAGGCTTCGCTGAACTCGCGGCTCGAGCAAATGGCATCGGCGAACAGCATGCCGCCGCGCTCGAGATAGGCCCGCAACTGCTTGCGCTCGGCAGGCGTCAGGCGAAAGTCGTGCCGCCCGTGCATGAACACCAGGTGATAGTGAAACAGCTTGGGATCGGTGATCGCCAGCTCGCGCGGCTGCGTGTCGACGCGCAGTTGCAGTTTCTCGCCGGCCGTTTGCAGCAGGTTGGCCAGCGCCCCCGGCGCGGCGTTGCAGCCGCCGGGATGCAGCAAGCGGGCTGCGTACAACTTGCCGCGCTCGAAATCGTCCTTCGGCGCGTCGGCATCGGCCGTGGTGAAGAAATCGAACTTGTATTTCAACTCCCGATTAGTGGCGTAAGCCAGCACGTTGATGCCGATTGCCCGGCAGGCCTCAATTTCTTCGCGCACCCGCGCCGGCAAGCGATCTTCGCGCCCGGGACGCGCCAACTCCCAATAGCACGACAGATCCGCAGGGCAGAACACCACGCTGGTGCGGCAGCCGATGTCGATGCCCCACAGCGGGCGCACGTAGCGCGCATCGACCGGCTGTTCGGCCCGCCACACCGGATGTTCCGGCGGCAGCAAGCGCAACTGGTACTCAGGCTCGGGGAACACGTCGTCCATCAGCGCGCGAAAACCGTCTTCGAATGCGCCGCCGCAGCAGGCCTCGGCAAAGATGAACCCGCCGCGGTCGATGTAGTCGCGCAGGCGTTTCTTTTGCTCGTCGCTGAATACCGGCGCGTCCTTGCCGCTGATGAACAGCACGGGCGATTGCAGCATGTCCTCGACCGAGGCCGCTTGCGCGTCGAGCACTTGCCAGGTCAGGTCGCGCTCCCATTGGCGCTCGACATAGCTGGTCAGGTTGGCCAGGTCGCTGCGATGATGGTTCCAATCGTCGCCGGGTCCGTGCTTCACCTTGGCCACCAGCACGGGACGCCGTCCCTTGGCCAGGAACAACAGCGAGAAGCTGGTGCCGATCAGGGGATTCGTTTCGTGCGGACCGGTGCCTTTCCAGTAGCCGGAGAGATTGTCCTGATTGCGCACCAGCATGTCGGCGCCTTCGCGATACCAATCGTGCTGGCCGATGAAGCGCCGGGCGGTCATGCGGCCCGCGCGCTCGAGGCCATAGAGGTAGTACAACAGCCAACTGCCCTGCGTGGCGCCGCGTCCCGCGCCGCTGGGGTTGGTGTGGACGGAGAAGTTGCGGTCCAGCCAGGCCAGTCCACGGTCGACCGAATCGTTGACGCTCTGCTCGCCGCAGCACTGCACGACGCCGTCGACGACGCGGGCGTCGCCGGCGCTGAGCTCGCCGGAGGCGATGATCATCGAAGCGATGCCGGCGCAGGTCATGCTGCCGCTGGAGGTTTGGGCCACGGAATAGCGCCACGAGCCGTCGGGCAATTGCAGCCGCTGCCAATACTGCAGCGCCAATCGCCAGGTTTGCTCGCGGACCTTGATGCCCACGCGTTCCGCTTCGTAAAGGGCCAACAGAGCGAACTGGCTGTTGGACGGATCGCCGCCGCCGCCCGCCGGTCCGGACGGATAGGACCAGGCGCCGCGCCGCTCGCCGCTTTTGACTTGGGTGTTCTCGAACCATGCGGCGTTCTGGCGGATGCGGAGCAGGTCTTTCTTCGGTTCGCCCGCACAAAACACCATGGTTTGCAGCGCCACGACATAGGTCTGCGTGGTCGACAGCCCGCGCAGATAACCCAGCGCCCGCTGCATCGAGTCGCTTTCCGGCGGCACGCCGGCATTCAACAGGGCCAAGGTGACCAGTGCCGACGTTCCGCCCGTGTAGGCCGGCTGATCGGGCCACGAGCCGTCGGCATTCTGTTGCCGCTCGAGGTAGGCAATGGCGCGGTCGATGCTTGCGCGCACTTGCTCGGGCGCGATATCGGCCCGCGCGGGCAGGGGGCAACTGCCCACGGCCAGTGCAACGGCCACAAGGATCGTCTTGGTTCGCATGGCAACGTCGCTCTGACGTGAAGCGCATTATAACTGCGCCGCGTTGATCCATCACGGTCGACACAACCATCTTAGGGCACACGCCTTAGCCGGGCAACGCAAGCGAGTGCGCGGCCCAACGCCGGGATGACGAATACTGGGTGCCATGCTCACGCTTTCGTGAGCATGCTCACCCACCGCTGTCGCGGCGTGTGAACATGGCACCCCGTAACTTCAGTGTGACAGTCCACTAGCCCGCAGCGCGAGCGAGGGAGCGTCACAGGTGGCGCGTTCCATCTCCCTCCCTGGCGCTGCGGGCTAGTGTTTGCACGCCCTGGAATCTTGCTGCACCACGCAAGCGCCCCGCGTTGCCCGTGCGTACGCCGGTCGATAGAATGAAAAACCACCCGCCTACGCACGCCGGTCTGAATTGCGCGAGCTTGGGGCGGTCGTATTCCGGCGCCGCGCGTTTTACGCAGGCGCGATTCGAGTCAACGCAACGAAGGACTTCGCGTTTGGCCACCAAGCCCCGCAGCCTCGGCGACGTCCTGCAAGAGTTCAGCCAACATCGGCTGCTCATGCAGGAGGAGTTGCAAAAGGTCATCATCGGCCAGGACGAAGTCATCGAGCAGATCTTCGCCGCCATTTTCACGCGGGGGCATTGCCTGCTGGTGGGCGTGCCGGGGCTGGCCAAGACGCTGATGGTCAGCACGCTGGCCCGCATTCTCGACATCGGCTTCAAGCGCATCCAGTTCACGCCGGACCTGATGCCCTCGGACATCACCGGCACCAACGTGCTGGAGGAAGACGAGCACGGCCGGCGGTCGTTTCGCTTCGTCGAAGGGCCGATCTTCACCAACATTCTGCTGGCCGACGAAATCAACCGCACGCCGCCCAAGACCCAGGCGGCCCTGTTGCAGGCGATGCAAGAGCGCGAAGTAACCGTGGGCCAGACGACCTATCCGCTGCCCGAGCCGTTCTTCACCATTGCCACGCAAAACCCCATCGAGCAGGAAGGCACGTATCCCTTGCCCGAGGCGCAATTGGACCGCTTCATGTTCAACATCAAGGTGGACTATCCCAGCGCGGCCGAGGAAGAGTTGATCCTGGCCGCCACCACCCGCAACGAGAAGCCCGAGGTGCGCAAGGTACTCTCGGGCAAGGCGATCTTGAATTTGCAAAAGCTGGTCGGTTCGGTGGCGGTCAGCGAGTACATCATCAAGTACGTGTCGACGCTGGTGCGGTCCACGCGTCCCAAGTGCGACGTGGCCCCCGAGTTCGTCCGCGAATTGGTGGATTGGGGTGCCGGTCCCCGCGCCGGGCAGTTCTTGATTCACGGCGGCAAGGCCCTGGCCGCCATGGAAGGGCGGTTTTCGGTGGCCATCGACGACATTCGCAAAGTGGCCGTCCCCGTGCTGCGACACCGCGTGAGCACGAATTTCCAGGCCCAGGCCGAAGGCCTCACAACCGAGGACGTCATCGAGCGGCTGTTGCGCGAGATCCCCACGCCCGAGATCCCCAAGTTTGCCTGAGGGGGGCGCGGTGCGGTCCATCATCTTGCATTGCGGACTCTCCGGCGTCGCGGCGGTTCCGTAGAATAAAAGGATAGGCCGCCGGCGTGGCGGACTAACTGGAAACTACTGCGCAGGCGCTTCGTCCCCATGCCGGCTGTCGAGCAGTATCTCAAGCCCGAGGTGATTCGCCAGATCGCGCGGCTCGATTTGCGCGCGCAGTTCATCGTGAAGGGGTTTCTGCAAGGCTTGCACGCCAGCCCTTACCACGGCTTCTCGGTCGAGTTCAGCGAGCATCGCAAGTACACGGCGGGCGACAACCCGCAGGACATCGACTGGCTGGTCTATGCCAAGACCGACAAGTACTACGTCAAGAAGTTCGAGGCCGAGACCAACATCA
>JBBDYK010000332.1:0-12661 GCA_040901665.1 Pirellulales bacterium
CTGAGTCGGTGGTAGCAAGCCAGCGACAGCAGGGAACCCGGCTTGCCGGAATCGCTCCACGACGTTATTTAGTCGCCGGGCAGTTGTTGCCCGGCGGTGCCCGTTTCGGGAGCTTGTCTGGCCGCCGACGGCGATTGATCCCACGCAGTTCATTTCTCGTCCCCACGTCGACTCGCAGTGATTCCACCCGATTTGCCTTACGCGCGCGCACCGGGTGCGACGGCGATCCGCCGCTCTGTCTTGACCTGCGCGCTGGCCGTGCTCACATTCGCGGGGTGTTCGGCATCGAATCAGGGGAAGTGGGCGCCCAATCAGGCCGTGCTTCCCTGGGCCGAGTTTCGCGACAACCAGGTCACCGTGCACAACGTGCGCAATACGGAGTATCGCTCGGCCGAGGACTACACGGTACACCACTACGACAAGACCTACGATCTCAATAAGCTCGACTCCGTCGACTTCATCATGGTGCCGTTGGAATTCGTGCCGGGCGGAGCGCACACCTTCCTGAGCTTCGGATTTCAGGATCAGGATTACGTGGCCATCTCCGTGGAAGTGCGCCGCGAGAAAGGCGAAGAATTCAGCCCCATCAAGAGCATGACCGATCCCTACGAAATCATGTATGTCGTGGGGGACGAGCGCGACTTGATTCAACTGCGCTCGGTACACTGGTTGGAAGACGTGTATATGTATCAGGCGCTATCGCCGCCGGAGCAGATGCGGGCCCTGTTTGTCGACATGCTCAAGCGGGCCAACAAGCTGCGGAAGGAGCCCGAGTTCTACCACCTGGTGACCAACAACTGCACGACCAACATCGTGCGGCACATCAACAACGTTGCGCCGGGCCGCGTGCCCTACGGATATCAGGTGTTGTTCCCGGCGTACTCCGATCGGCTGGCCTATCACCTCGATCTGATCAAGGTCGACGGCAACTTTGCGCGCACCCGGCAGCAGGCGCGGATCAATCAGGCAGCGTACGTGTTTCGCGACGATCCTCAGTTCCCGTCCAAGATTCGAGCCAACGGCGGGCCTGCGCTGGCTCGGCAACCCCGGCCGGCAATGCCGGAATTGACCATCTCCGGCGGCGTGACGCGTTAACTAGCGCCGGCGCGAAGCGGGGCAGGGCGGCTACTTGCGCGCCGTACTTGCCGGGGATGCGCGGATCGTCAGGTCGTCACACCACAACGTACCCGTCGCCCCCAGCAGACCCAGGACGATCGTAGCGCCGCGGGCTTGTGATGGCACGTCGACGGTCGCCTGCTGGCGCGCCCAGGCGAAATTGCCATGCCACGGACCGACTTCTCCTTGCGGAAGCGGCGCACGGTTCTCGTCGAAGAAGTGGATCAGCAGCCGAGCCTGTTGATGAGGGAGTTCGCCGCCTCGCACCTCCTTCGCTTGCACCCAAACCTCGACCGCCAACTCGCTCACTTCGCGTCCATCCATGCCGATCGATTGCATTGCCTGCGAGTTCCAGCCGGGCACGGCATTGCTGAATCGCATGCATTGCTTCCCGGGCGGACGCGCAAGGGATTGCTCGATCGCTGCCTGTCGCACGTAGTACCAGCCCGCCGGAATACCGCGCTCCAGCAGTTGCTCGAAGTCGCCGTTGACGACCCGGGTCGCTGCACCCGTAGGCAGTTTTTCGCGCAGCGATTCGGCGGAGCCTGTCATGGGCACGAAGTAGGTCGGCTCGCGCGATTCCACCACGAGCTTGTCGTCCCGTTTGGTGAACGTGCACAACAATTGCTGATAGCGCTCGCCGACCGGAATGACGATCCGCCCCCCTTCGCGCAGTTGCTCGACGAGCGGCTTGGGCACGCGCTCGGGAGAGCAAGTGACGATGATCTTGTCGAACGGCGCCGCCTCTGGCCAGCCGAGAAAGCCGTCACCCATCCGCGCGTGGATGTTGGCATACCCCAGTTCCTCGAACGTCTTAGTCGCGCGAGCGGCCAGTTCCTCCACGATCTCGACGGTGTGTACTTCCTTGACCAGCCGGCTGAGCACGGCGGCCTGGTAACCGCTGCCCGTGCCGACTTCCAGTACGTTGTCCTGCGGCTTGAGCGCCAGTTGCTGAGTCATCTGCGCCACGATGAACGGCGGCGAAATGGTTTGGCCGTGGCCGATGGGCAAGGACATGTCGTGGTATGCATAGCGCCGCGACGCCGGCGGCACGAATCGGTGCCGGGGCACGTCGCGCATGACGGCTAGAATGGCGCGATCCTTGATGCCGGCCGTGGCCAGCTCGCTCTCGACCATCAAGGTCCGCGCGGCGGCAAGCTCGCCCTCGGACTGTGCCCGACAGACGCCCGTCGACAGCGCAAGGAAAATCAGCGGCGACAGCAAGAATGGGACTGGGAAACGTCGATTCGGCATGGCTCGTCGGTAGGAGAACGAGGCGCGCGGGCTACTTGCGAACCCATTGTCTAGCCCATCGCTCGCGATCCGAAAAGACGAGTTTTCGCATGCGCGGCTGCACCCATGCGACGGCGGGCGAATCGTGCGATCCGCCAGCAGACCGATTTCATCGCCCAGGTCCTGCACGGTATGATGCAGCCGCTACTGCCCGCGGGTACGACCCGCCCACAGGATTACAAAATCGCCATGCAACGATCCGCACGCATGCAGGCCGTTCAGCAGCCGATCATCGCGGTCGTGGGCGAATTGATTCGCAATCACCCGGGCACGATCTCGCTGGGCCAGGGCGTGGTTCACTATGGCCCTCCGCGCCAGGCCATCGAACGGATGCACGCTTTTTTAACGGATCCCCAGAACCACAAGTACAAGTCGGTCGAGGGCATTCCGGAGCTCGTCGCGGCTCTCGAACATAAGTTGGCCGCAGAGAACCATATCGTCACGCACCCCGCCAGCCGCGTGGTGGTCACCGCCGGCGGCAATATGGCGTTCTTCAACGCCTTGCTGGCCATTGCCGATCCGCTCGACGAAATCATCCTGCTGACGCCGTATTATTTCAATCACGAAATGGCCGTGGCGATGTTGAACTGCCGGGCCGTGCTGGTTCCGCTGGACGCCGACTATCAGATTGATCTGGCCGCCGTGAGCGCGGCAATCACCGATCGCACGCGGGCCATCGTGACGATCTCGCCCAACAATCCCACCGGCGCCGTGTACTCGCGCGAGATGCTGATGGCGGTCAATCAATTGTGCCGCCAGCATGGCATCTATCACATCAACGACGAGGCGTACGAGTACTTCGTCCACGAGGGCGCCGAGCACTTCTCGCCGGGCTCGTTGCCCGGCGCGGCCGAGCACACGATTTCGCTGTTCTCGATGTCCAAGGCCTACGGTTTCGCGAGCTGGCGCGTGGGATATATGGTCATGCCCGAGGCGTTGACCGTGGCGGTGCGCAAAGCGCAAGATACGATTCTGATCTGCCCGCCGGTGATTTCGCAGCACGCCGCCTTGGGGGCGCTATCGGCGCCGCCCGAGTATCGCCGCGACAACATCGCCCGGGTAGGACGCGTGCGGCAAATGGTGCTGGCGGAGCTCGAAGCGGTGCGCGGCTTTTGTACGATTCCGCCGGCGCTGGGAGCTTTCTATTTCCTGGTGCGCGTGGACGCGCCCTTGGCGCCGATGGACGTGGTCGAGCGGTTGGTGCGCGAGTTCGGCGTGGCGGTCATCCCCGGCACGACCTTCGGCATGGAGCGGGGCTGCTACTTGCGCGTGGCGTATGGGGCACTCGACGCCGATACGATCGCAGAGGGCATCGGCCGCCTGGTGCGCGGACTCAAATCGATCGTGGGAGCGTGAGCCGATGCAGATTGTCGCTTGTCAGATAGACATCGCCTGGGAAGACAAAGAGGCCACGCACCGCCGCGTCCGCGAGCTGTTGCGCGGCGCAACCATCGAGCCGGGCGCGTTGATCGTGCTGCCGGAGATGTTCGCCACCGGCTTCAGCATGCACGTCGACGCGATCGCCGAGGCGGCCGATGGTCCCACGCACGCGTTCCTGTCCGAAGCGGCGCGCGAGCACCGAGCATTCGTGATCGGCGGCGTGGTGACGCGGGCGGCCGACGGACGCGGCTGCAACGACGCTGCGGTGTTTGGGCCCAATGGCACGCTGATCGCGCGCTATACCAAAATGCATCCGTTCACGTTTGGGGGCGAGACGACCCACTATCAGGCGGGCGACGCGATTGAACTGTTCGATTGGGGCGAGCTCCGCGTGGCGCCGTTCGTCTGTTACGACCTGCGATTTCCCGAGGTGTTTCGCCGCGCCGTGCGCGCCGGCGCCGAATTGCTGGTGGTGATCGCCAATTGGCCCGAGCCACGCGAGGCACACTGGCTGGCCTTGCTGGCCGCCCGGGCGATCGAAAACCAGGCCTACGTCATAGGCGTGAATCGTGCCGGTCACGACCCGCACTTGCGCTATTCGGGCAAGAGCCTGATTTTAGGTCCGCGGGGCGAGACGCTGGCCGCCGCCGGCACGGGCGAACAACTGCTGATGGCCGACATCGACAAGGCGCCGCTGGTGGAGTATCGCTGCCAGTTTCCCGCGTTGGCCGACGTGCGGGCCGATCTGCTGGGCGGCTGACGACCTGCTGGCACCGGCATTTCCGCGTGCTCTGCGGAGTAATCACCCCGGGGGCGCGAATTTCCGCGTCGCTCTTTTCCGGCGGCTCTCCAAGCGAGTAAACTGGAAGCAGTCGGCCGCCGTCGCGCGTGGTGTGCGGACGAAACTTTCCCCCGTCCATGCGGGGTAGATGGTGTGGCGGGGTCGCCCACCGACGAAGCGCTCCAACCTGTTGCAGAGATCCAATGGTCATGAAAAAGTTCCGCGATTTGGCGATTGTCTGCGTGGTGCTCGCGGGGGTTGCCGCCACGGATTCGGCCCATGCGATCGATCCATTCACGCGCCAACAGGACGTCATTTACGGCCGCAAGTTCGGCACGGCGCTGACGATGGACGTGTTCAAGCCGACCGCCAACTCCAACGGCGCGGCCATCGTCATGTGTATTAGCGGCGGTTGGATTTCCGACCATGCCCGCATTCAGCCGGCGGTGGCTCTGGAGCCGTTGAGCCGCGGCTATACGGTGTTCGCAGTCGTGCACGGCAGCCAGCCGAAGTTCACCATTCCCGAGTGCGTCGACGACATGAATCGCGCGATTCGCTACATTCGCACGCACGCTGCCGATTTCGGCATCGATCCGAATCGCATCGGAGTGACCGGCGCGTCCGCCGGCGGACACCTCTCGCTGATGCTGGGATGCGCCGGCTGCGTGGGCGATCCCAACGCCAAGGATCCGGTGGACCGCGCGAATAGCTGCGTGCAAGCCGTGGCCTGCTTCTTTCCGCCGACCGACTTCTTGAACTACGGCGAACAGGGCAAGAAGTCGATGGGCATCGAGCCGGAACACCAGTTCAAAGCGCCCTTCGATTTCCGACAACAGGATCCCGCCACCAAGTTGTTCGTGCCCGTCAACCTGGAAAAACGCGAGGAGATCTGTCGGGCGATGTCGCCCGTGTATCACGTGACCGCGGGGGACGCGCCGACTTTGATCCTGCATGGCGACGCCGACAAGCTGGTTCCCTTGCAACAGTCGCAGGTCCTCGTCGAGAAGTTCAAGGAAGTCGGAGTTCCCTGCGAGCTGATCGTCAAGGCGGGCGCCGGCCACGGCGTCTGGCCATCGATGTTCAACGACCTGAAGACGGTCTGCAACTGGTTCGACACGCATCTCGAGCCGTCTGCAACCGCGCAGGCAGCGCAGGCGTCAACACCCGCCGCGGCGGGAAACTAGCCGTCCGTTGAAACGGCGGTCTACTCCAGCGTCTTCACGCGGATGTTGCGATAGCGCACGAACTGGTTCGTGGTGTTGCCGCCGCCGTGGACTTGCAGGGCAATGCCGCCCGTGTCGGGATGACGCTTTTCCTTGTCCGCGAACTCCATGAAACGCACGCCGTTGATCCACGTGGTGATCTTCGGCGGATTGCCCTCGATGCGGGCACGCAATTCGTTCCACTGGCCGTGCTTCCAAAATGCGGGCCATTGGTCCGGCTTCACCGGCAGCGGAAACGGGCTGGCGTCTTCCTTGATGTCGGTGACCTTCTCCAGAAACGTGAAGTTCCGCTGGTGGATGCCGCCCGAAAGCCCCTCGCCATACACGCCCGCCAGGTTGCCGCCGGCGTGATAGTCGATCATGTATTGATAGGCTTGCCCTTTTTCCGTGCTGCGCAAGAACAGTCCGCTGTCGGGCACGAAGTCGTTGTTCGTTTCCAGCGCCACTTCGAAGTCGCCGTACGGCCGATCGGTGACGATGATGCCGCCGTTGCCGGGAATGTCCTGGCTGCCGATGATCGCTCCGTCTTCCACGACCCAGCGTCCGCCGCTCTTGTTCTTGCTGGCGCGGCTGTGTCCCGACTGGGCGCTGACGTGCCAGCCGTCCAGCGTCTTGCCGTCGAAGATCGCCACGAAGCCGGTCTCGTCGAACGTCTCGCGCTTGAAATCATCGGCCGCGGCGGGCGCGGACCACAGGCTGTTTGCCAGAATCGATCCGACGACAAGTACGCTGCGCATGGTGAAGCTCCTGGTGGTTGGCATGTCGGGTCGGGTCGCGGCCCACGACGCCGCGTCCAGCACCTTATACGCCGCCAGACGCTCGCGCTCAAGGCGCTCAGTCGGACCGCTTGAATGTCGTGATCCACAGAAACGGCTTCTCGGCCTCATCCACGCGCAGCTCGAACTTGAGCTTGGCCTGGGCCAACACGCGGCCCAGCGTTTGGCTGTAGCTGATGCGTTTGCTGGGAAGCTCGGCCGGCACCTTGGCCGGATCGACGCCGTGTAGCGCCAATGCATTGCGATCGTAGAACACGGGCGCTTCCAAGCGTCCTTGGATCGCGGTCACCGCTTCGGATACCGGAATGCCCGTGATCTCGACGTTCAAAAACTCGAACAACCTCGGCAACACTTCGATCGGGCGCTTTGCAGGCTTCCAGCCGATGGGCCACGCTTGCGAGCCGCCTGCGGCCTTGTGTATCTGATACTGCAACTCGCCCCCTGCGGGACGCTCGGGCGCCAGCGCAAGCCCCGCGGGTCGCAGCAGTATGGCCAGCGCCGTGCCGGCCGACAGCCCGCGCAGCTCGTCGGCGATTTCAACGCTTTCCAGTGCCGCGCGATCTTGCGGATCGAGCAGCATGGGAAAGCCTAACGTAGCGGCAATTTGGCCCACGGCCACGCTGGCGGGCATGCCTTGCGTGGCCGCCGTCACCGGACGCTTGAGATCATCGGTGACCTGCTGCAACTGTGTGGGCAGCAGACCAAAGGCGGAGCGCTGTTGCGTAACGCCCTCGGCGCCGCCGTCGCGCAACTTGTCGAGCCATTGCCGCAAACGTCCGATGTCCGTGACGCGAAACGTTCCGCCAGGCAGCACCAGCACGTTGTCGGCCGACAGCACGCCCACGACCCGATAGCCGCTGGCGCCCTGTTTCGTAATGCCGGGTTTGTCGCCCGTGGATGCCGAGCGGATCTGCAGGCCGCTAATGCCCAAATCCGTCAGTGCCCGGTACCAGCGCTGCGAGGCGTCGATCGGCAAGCCCGGCTCGGCGGCGATCTCGATCGAGACGCTCGGCGCAGCAGCGGCGGCCAGCGCGCGAGACGTCGCCCAGCCAGTTGTCAGGCACCCAATCGTCAGGCACATTGCCGCCGCCAGCGACAATCGCATGGACTTCTGCATGGGACGCCATCGTATGAACGTGAGAATTGCGGGGCCGTCCGAAGTATAACATGCCCGCAGGCGTGCGTTCGGTGGCACAATCCCGGCTCAAGCGGCCGCGTCCTTGCCGCGACTCGGTTTGTGCCGGCCGGCGCGATAAATCAGCGTGTTGCCCTGCTTGCCAACGTGCTTGATCGCCTTCATTTCCCGCAGGCAATAAACGATTCGCTGCGCAATGTGGCGCTGGATGCCCAATTGCTCGGCCACGTGGCCCGAATGAAAACGCGCCGGCAGCGTCGCGGGCAGCAGTTGCAGCAAGTCCGCGGCGCGCGCCAGCCGCAGCCCCTCGCCCACCGACACCAGTGCCTGGTCGGCGACCACGAAATCGTCCTTCCGCCAGCGGCGCCGCCGGCCGTGTCCCGGGTGGCGCAGCTCTTCGATCTCCACCAGCACCACTTCCAGCGTCAGTCGACGATGCGGAAAGACGCGCGTGAAATAGACCAGCTCTTCGAAGATATCCAGAAGCTGCCCTCGCTTGGGGCTCAAGCGGCGCGAAACTTCGCGGCCGTCGATGGCGGTTCGCTTGACGAGCGTCTTGCGCGCGACGATCGGCTTGACGATCCGCACACGATGCTTCGCTAGCAAACGGCGCACCTTGTCGCGAATGGCGGCCAGCGAACCGTGTTGGATCTCGATCAACTCGTCGCCGCAAACCGCATCGATGCGAAAGCCGTCCAGCCGCACTTCGGTGCGCGCGTCGTCACCCGCATACAGTCGCTTCAATTCACGATGCAACGACGTTTCCACCGGCGCCGTTCCTCCTCCCTGAGGATCAGACCTGGCGGGGACTGTCCCCCTCGCCGCCGACGTCGCCGCGTTACTGCGGCGGCTCGACGCCCAGGTCCTGGATGGTCAGCAGGCTGGTGAATTTATAGCCGCGGGCGGCAAATGCCGCAGCGCCACCTTCCAGCCGGTCGATGATCGTCACGACACCGGCCACCTTCAGGCCGAATTCCTCGACCCGATCGATGGCCAACAGCGACGAGCCGCCGGTGGTGACCACGTCTTCCACGATCACCACGTCGTCGCCGGCGCTGGCGGGCCCCTCGACGTATTTTTGCAGGCCGTGCCCCTTGGGCTCCTTGCGAATCAGGATGCCCTTCAGCGGCAAGCCGCGCACTCCGGCCATGGTCACGACCGCGGCCGTGATGGGATCGGCGCCGATGGCCATGCCCCCCACGAGCTTGGGCAACTGGTCGCCGAGCAAATCCAAAATGCCTTCGCCGATGAGCTTGGCGCCGGCGGCGTCGAGCGTGATTTGCTTGCCGTCGAGATAATACGTGGCCTTCTTGCCCGAGGCCAACGTGAAGTCGCCGAACCGCAGCGCCTTTTCCTTCACCAGCGCCACCAGCGCTTGCTTGTCGTACACGAGTTTCCCCTTTCGATGCCGAATGCGCCGCGACTTGCGAGCCGTCGGCTGCGTGAGCCACCTATACCAATTCGCGCAGCGAGTCGAAAGGGCAAACGGCTTGCCGTGTCATCACAGCGCCTCGCGTCTTCGCAATCCTCACTCCTGGGCCATCGCCAGCCGCTCGCTGATCGGCGGATGGCTGTGAAACAAAAACACCTCCACCGGATGCGGGTTGGGATCGTCCTTGTTCAGCCGCGCCAGCTTCTGAAAGGCCGAGACGTAGGCCGCGCGCAGCCCGGTGCGCTTGAGTGCATAGCCGTCGCACTGCCGTTCGTAGCGGCGGCTGATGGTATTCTGCACCGGCTCGAGCACCAGCGCAAACACCGTGAGCACGAACATCAACAGCGGCAACGTCGAGGGCGGCATCTGGCTGGCGTCCAGCGGACCGTACTGGCCGGCGGCCCAGGCCAGCATCACGCGGCTGCACACCCAAAAGCCGGCCACGCTGTAGAGCACGCCGGTGACAATCATCTTGCGAATGTGGCGAAACACGTGATGACCGATCTCGTGTGCGAAGATGACTTCGATCTCGTCGGGCGTGAACTGATCGAGCAGCGTGTCGCCCATCAGCACGCGCCGCGTGCGCCCCAAGCCGGCCAGCATGGCGTTGGCCTTGGCCGTCTCGGCGCTCAAGCCCATCCGATAGACCCCTTGGATCGACAGTCCCGTCCCGTCGGCCAGCCGCGTCATTCGCTCGGACAGTTCGGCGTTGTCGATGCGCTCGATCTTGTAGAACAGCGGCAGGATCAGCACGGGCATCAGTTGCCCCAGAATCACGCTGACCAGAAAGAACCCCGTGGCAGCGGCCAGCCACCACCAATCGCCCACGAACCAGATCAGTTGATAGAGCAACACGAACAGCGCCAGGCCCAGACCAATCGCCAAGCCGCTGCGCTTGGCATAACGACTCAACCAGCCGGCCAGTGACAAGTGGCTCAGCCCGAAGCGATGCTCGAGCACGTGCCCGGCGTAGTACGACAGCGGGAATGAGATTGCCATGTGCGCGGCGGTGACGATCGCAAAAATTGCCATCAGCCGCAGCGTATCGCCGGCGATGAAGCCGGCCAGCCAGCGATCCAAAGGCGCCGCCAGCACGAACGCCGCCACGGCCAGAAAGCCCACGTCGATCGCCTTGTCGGCCAGGTCGCAATAGAGCGACAGCCGGCCATAGCGTTGCGCCTCGGCCAACTGCTCGGGCGTCATCTCCACCGAGTCGCTCGCACTCTCAGTGGCTGTGGTGGTTGGCTCGTCCAAGGAATGTCACTATCGCAATTAAAGATAGAGGCCGACGAAGAAACGATTAACCACAAAGACACGAAGGGCACGAAGGAAGAAATGAATCTTGATTTTGCAATCGCGGCAAGCGATGGATGGCCTGTGCACTCGCAAATGATTGGTCGTTAGCTTCTATCGCTAACGACGTTCCTGCCTTCGTCCTTCGTGCCCTTCGTGACTTTGTGGTTTCTTAACTCCTTCCGACTTCGTAGATGTTTTTTTGTTCACTCGCTCATCCGACTGTTTCAGCTATTCGTCCGTCACGCAGCCTTCGGAGGCGCTCTTGACGTTCTTGATGTACTTGTACAACGTGCCGCGGGTGGCTTTGTACGGCGGCGCGACCCACTTTTCGCGACGGGCCGCCAGCTCGGCGTCGCTGATATCCAGGGTCATCGTGCGGTTCTTGGCGTCGAGCGTGATGCGGTCGCCGGTTTTCACCAGCGCGATCGCGCCCCCTTCTTGCGCCTCGGGCGTGACGTGGCCGATGATGAAGCCGTGCGACCCGCCCGAGAAACGTCCGTCGGTCAACAGCGCCACGTGCGGGCCCAAGCCGGCGCCCATGATGGCCGACGTGGGCGTGAGCATCTCCGGCATGCCGGGCCCGCCCTTGGGTCCGACGTAGCGAATAATGATCACGTCCCCTTTGGCAATCTCCTTGCGCTCCAAGGCGTGCAACATGTCCTCTTCGCCGTCATAGACCTTGGCCGGTCCGCTGAAGCGTTCGCCTTCCTTGCCGGTGATCTTGGCCACGGCGCCCTCGGGCGCCAGGTTGCCGCGCAGAATCTGAATGTGGCCGGTCGGCTTGATGGGGTCTTCCAACGGATGAACGACGTCCTGTCCGGCTTTCAAGCCCGGCAAGTCTTGCAAGTTCTCGGCCACGGTCTTGCCGGTGACGGTCAGGCAATCGCCGTTGAGCATGCCTTTTTCCAGCAGATACTTCATCACGGCCGGCGTGCCTCCCACGTTGTGCAGATCTTCCTGCACGTACTTGCCGCTCGGCTTCAAGTCCGCCAGGAACGGCACTCGGTCGCTCACTTTTTGAAAATCGTCGATCGACAGCGGCACGCCCACCGCCCGCGCCATGGCAATCAAGTGCAGCACCGCATTGGTCGAGCCGCCGACCGCCATCACCACGACCATCGCGTTCTCGAAGGCCGCCCGGGTCATGACGTCGCGGGGCTTGATGTCGCGTTCCAGACAAACGCGAATGGCGGCGCCCGCGCGAAAGCATTCGTCCAGCTTGGCGGGGTCGACCGCCGGAATCGAAGAGCTGTAGGGCAGCGCCATGCCCATCGCTTCGATGGCCGAGGCCATGGTGTTGGCCGTGTACATGCCGCCGCAGGCGCCCGCGCCGGGACAAGACTTGGCGACAACTTCCTCGCGCCCCTTTTCATCGAGCGTCCCGGCCAGATACTCGCCGTAACACTGAAAGGCGGAAACGACGTCGAGCTTCTGGTCTTGTCCGGCCACCAGGCGATGCCCTGGCTTGATCGTACCGCCATAGACCATCAAGGCCGGCCGGTTGAGGCGGCCCATCGCGATCAGGCAGCCCGGCATGTTCTTGTCGCAGCCAGGGATGGAAATGTTGGCGTCGTACCACTGGGCGCCCATCACGGTTTCGATCGAGTCGGCGATCAGGTCGCGCGACTGCAGCGAGTAGCACATGCCCTCGGTGCCCATCGAGATGCCGTCGCTCACCCCGATGGTGTTGAAGCGCATGCCGACCATGCCGGCGGCCAGCACGCCTTCTCTTACCTTTGCGGCCAGGTCGTTCAAGTGCATGTTGCACGTGTTGCCCTCGTACCACATGCTGGCGATGCCCACCTGCGGCTTGTTCATGTCGTCGTGCGAGAGGCCCGTGCCATACAGCATGGCCTGGCTGGCGCCCTGGGCTTTGGGCTGAGTGATCCGCGAGCTGAACTTGTTGAGCGACATGGCCGAAAAGTCTCTGGGATAGCGATTGGCGAGAAACTGCCAGATATAGCCCAAACCACCCGTGGCTGCAAACGAAGGGCGCGCGGCAAGGTGGCGCGCGACACGCGCCGCGATGCTACGGCAGCGGCTGCAAATCCTTGGCGGCCATGCCGGGTGGTGCGCCGGGGCCAGCGCCCGCCATCGGACCGGGGCCGCCGATCGGGAATTCGCCCGGCCCAGCGCCCGGCGGCGGCAGGTCGCCGGGACCATGCGGACCCCCCGTGGCAATGTTGAAGAAGATGTGCTTGCCGCCGTGCTGCTCGGCCAACTCGACCA
>JBBDYK010000333.1:0-4836 GCA_040901665.1 Pirellulales bacterium
GGCGCCGCGGACGCCGCGGCCGGCCCAATCATCCCCAGCGCGTAAGCGGCGTGGGCCCGTATCCGCGCGGAGGGATCGTCGAGGATCTTGGCCAGATCGCCCACGGCTTCGTTGGCCGCCGGTCCTTGATCGGCCAGTTGATCGATGGCAGAGACGCGCGCGGCCTCATCGCCGGCAGCCGCTGCCGCTGCCAGTTGCGAGACAGTCCGGTCCGCCGCGAATCCCCGAACCGCAAGCAACAGAATCGCCGAAAACCCAACCGTCCGCCAGGACGTCCCATTCCCGGTCACAAGCGAAGCTGCGCGATGGAAAATCTGCATATGCCTGGTACTTTCTCGTTCTCGAAACCCTGATTTTGGACGTGCCCGCACCTGCAACTATTGTAGCCAGCGCACGGGCCTATATACAATGAAAACAGACCCGGCGAAATGCGCGGCGCAGGCGCTGCGCTCCGGCCGGGCGGCTGTATGATAAATATCAGCGTGGCCGCCAACGTACTCGATTCTTAGGAGTTGTGTCATCATGTCCACGGCTTTCCCCAAGCAATGCTGCTGCGGACTGATCGGGCTGGTGCTGCTTTCGGCAACGCTGTCGGCCCAGCAAACGACGACCACGACCCCCGCCTCTGAAACCACGCCTTTTCCAGCGCCGCCTTATTATGGCTTCGGCGGCTACGGCGGTGGCGGCTATGGCGGTTTCGGCTGGGGTGCCAACAACGGTGTCGGCTCCACTGCCGCGGGCAGCTATCTCGGCGGCCTCGGCATGGCGATTCGCTCGCAAGGGCAATACAACCTGATGACCTCCGAGGCGGCCATCAACTGGCAAGAGGCGGATCGCCGCGCCATGGAAAACCAGGTCAACTGGACGAACACCTATTTCGAAAAGCGACGCATCAATCAGGCTTATAAAGATTCGCAACGTGGACCACGCCCCTCGCACAGCGATTGGGTCCGCCTCGCGCAAGACACTGCTCCCCGGCGACTCGAAAGCAACGCGCTCGACAACGTCACGGGGCAAATCGCCTGGCCTGCTGCCCTCAAGGCCGACATCTTCGCACAAGATCGCGAAGCACTCGAACATCTCTTCGCCCAGCGGGCCGCCACCGACGGCGCCGTCGGGCTCGACAACTACTCCAAGATTCGCGCCACCGTCGACAGCGCGCTCGAAAAGTTGAAGCAACACATTCGCGACATCGATACGCGCAACTATCTCGAAGCCCGCAACTTCCTCACCGGACTTGCCCGCGAAGCCGATTTTCCCACCAGCTAGGCGAGAATCGGTGGTCATCGGGTACCGGGCCGGGTGACATGCTCACGCGTGCGTGGAGATGCTCGACTGCGGCGCTTGCATGCTCACTCACCGCGATCGCCGCGTGTGACATGGCGCCGCGCTTTCCAGCACTTGCTGGCGTAACGCCTCGCCGTGCGGTAATATCGATCCGATGATCCACGCCCGGCCCATCGACACCGTATTTCTCCATCCGCGGGACAACGTCTGCGTCGCCGCGCGCGACCTGGCTGCTGGCACGGCGATCTCAGCCGGCGAGCACAGCGTACGGCTGCTGGGCCCGATCAAGCTGGGACACAAGATCTCGCTTGTGCCCATCGCCGCCGGGCAACCGGTGGTGAAGTATGGCCAGATCATCGGCTTTGCCACTGAGGATATCGCGCCAGGCACTTGGATTCACACGCACAATCTCACGGCCGGCCAGTTCGCCCGCGATTATGCCGCGGCCAGTGAAATCCCACCCGACCCGGCGCCGCTTACCGGTCGCACGTTCGACGGTTATCGCCGCCCCAACGGTTCGGCCGGGACGCGAAACTATCTGGCTGTCATCTCCACGGTGAATTGCTCGGCTTCGGTCAGCAAGTACGTGGCTGCGCGTTTCAATGCCGAGTCGCTCAAAGAGTACCCCAACGTCGACGGCGTCGTGGCCTTCACCCATGGCGGCGGCTGCGGCATGCAGTTCGGCGGCGAAGGCCACGCTACGCTCAACCGCGTGTTGGGAGGCATCGCCCGGCATCCCAACATCGGAGGCTATGTGCTGATCGGCCTGGGCTGCGAAACAGCGTCACTGGGTTATCTTCTCGACGACCAAAAACTGGTGCAAATTGGCGGCGCAAAGCATGACTCGGCCAAGCGTCCGCCGGTGTTGAGCATGCAAGACGTCGGCGGCACCACCAAAACAATCGCAGCCGCCTGCCGGCTGGTCGAGCAAATGCTGCCGCAAGCCAACGACGTAGGCCGGGAGCCGATTCCGCTTTCCGAATTGATCTTGGGAACCAATTGCGGAGGCTCCGACGGTAACTCGGGAGTCACAGCCAATCCGGCGCTCGGCGTGGCCAGCGACATGGTCGTCGCCGCCGGTGGCACGGTCATCCTGGGCGAGACCACCGAGATTTACGGCGCCGAGCAACTCCTCACGCGCCGCGCTCGCAATGCCCAAGTGGCGCAAAAGCTGATCGATCGCATCCGCTGGTGGGAGTGGTACACCGGCTTGTTCGGTTGCACGCCCGACAACAACCCGTCGCCCGGCAACAAGGAAGGCGGGCTGACCACGATCTACGAAAAGTCGCTCGGCGCCATCGCCAAGGCCGGCAGCACCGCCATGACCGAAGTCTATCAATACGCCGAACCCGTCACCGCCAAAGGCTTCGTCGTGATGGACACGCCCGGACTCGATCCGGCCAGCGTCACCGGGATCGTGGCGGGGGGCGCGCAAGTGATGGTGTTCACCACCGGCCGCGGCAGTTGTTTCGGTTGCAAGCCCACGCCTTCGATTAAGGTGGCCACCAACACTCCGATGTACGAGCGGATGATCGATGACATGGATCTCGACGCCGGCACGATTTTGTCTGGCCGTCCGGTGGAAGACGTCGGTCGCGAGATCTTCGAGGAAGTGATCGCCGTGGCCAGCGGCAAACGAACTAAAAGCGAAGAACACGGCATCGGCCAGGAAGAATTCGTCCCCTGGCAAATCGGCCCGACGCTGTAGCTACGGCTGCCGATTCAACCAGACCATGATCCCGTCGCTGCTCTGGGGATCGTCCTTGTGCTCCCAGCCTCCGGACGCCGTCTGCACGACGTCGTGCGCTCGCAGCCGCAGCAGCACGACAGGTTGCTTGGGATCGAGCGACTCCTGCACTTTGTCGCCCGCGATGTCGGTGCTCTCACCACTCAGCGGCGCGGGGTTGATCAATGGCGCAATCAGCCGGTGAGATTCCTTTAACGTACTGCCGATCTTCGCTCCGTCGAGGGCGGTGCGAACAACCCACCGGCCATCGGCTCCTTTGCGAACCGTGGCCGAAACCAGCACTTCACGGCCGCCTTCAATTGATCCAGCAGTGGGACCATTGGTCACGCCTTCGCGCGGGATGCCTTGAGTCAGGTAGCTGATAAACCAATTGCCTTTGGGCAAATAAACTTTCCACCTCCAGGTGAGCTCGTCCAGATCGGAAATCCGCAGCGCCGCCACTTTGCTCGGATCATCGATTTCCAATTGCCCGGCCTCGGCGCGCAGCTTCGCGTTCTCTGCCGCCAACCGCCGATTGAGCGCTTGCGTCTCGGCTGTCCGAACCATGGCGACGTATTGCGCCACGCCCAACGCCACGATGGTCACCAGCAGAAGCACCGTGCTCAGTCGAAACCGCGGCCAGCGGCCGCGCGCTTTTGGTGCATCACTCGTCATGCAGCAGATCATACCACCCTAAAACTGTGTGACACAGCGGCCCGGCCGATCGTTCGCATCGCCGCCCGTTTGACGCTTCCGGTCGCATCTGATAGCCTGACCGGCTTACAAAATCCCCTGTTTTCCCGCCTGTTACGCGTTTGAGAGCGACTCTTCACCATGGCACATGAAGTTACGTTGATTACCGGTGACGGCACCGGTCCGGAGTTGGCCGAGGCTGCCCGCCGCTGCGTGGACGCCACCGGCGTCAAGATAAACTGGGACGTGCAGGAAGCCGGCGTCGACGTGATGCTCAAGACCGGCACGCCGTTGCCTGACGCCGTGATGGAAAGTGTCCGCCGCACGCGCTGCGCCCTGAAGGCTCCCATCACCACTCCCGTCGGCACCGGCTTTCGCAGCATCAACGTTCATCTGCGCCAGGCGCTGGGCCTGTACGCCTGCATCCGCCCGTGCAAGCAATACAAGGGCGTCCGCACCTATTTCGAGTCGGTGCCCATCGATCTGGTCATCGTCCGCGAGAACACCGAAGACCTGTACGCCGGCATCGAGTTCGAACGCGGCCAGCGCAGCACGCACCGGCTCATCAAGGTGATCAACCGCCTCTCGCCCGATCGCAAGATCAAGACGGCGTCCGAGCAAACCGGCGTCTCGATCAAACCGATGAGCGTCGAGGGCAGCGAGCGCATCGTCAAATGCGCGTTCGACTACGCCCGCGAGAACGGCCGCAAGAAAGTCACCGCCGTTCACAAAGCCAACATCATGAAGTACTCGGACGGATTGTTCCTGGAAGTGGCCCGCGAAGTGGCCAAGAGTTACAAGGACATCTCGTTCGAGGATCGCATCGTCGACAACATGTGCATGCAGTTGGTACAAAAGCCCGAGCTGTACGACGTGCTGGTGCTACCCAACTTGTACGGCGACATTCTCAGCGATCTGGCCGCGGGTATCGTAGGCGGACTGGGCGTGGCGCCCGGCGCCAACCTCGGGCCCGAGGGCGCCGTGTTCGAAGCCACCCACGGCAGTGCCCCCAAGTACAAGGGACTCAACAAGGTCAATCCCACGGCCTTGATCCTCTCGGGCATGTTGATGCTCAAGCATATGGGCGAGACCGACGCCGCCGCGCGGCTGGAAAAGGCCGTGGCCGACGT
>JBBDYK010000333.1:4846-12648 GCA_040901665.1 Pirellulales bacterium
GACGTGATCGCCGAGGGAAAGTACGTCACTTACGATCTGAAGCCCGACCGCAACGATCCCACGGCCGTCGGCACCCGCGAAATGGCCGACGCAATCTGCAAGAAACTGAGTTAGCCACGGCGCTCGCCGCGTCGCGCGATCGCGGGCGCTCGCCGCCGAGCGCGACCACGGATGGCAACACCTTGCTTGGTCCGTCCGAATTCCGAGCGCTTGTCAGCGGCCAGCGTCGCGGCGCCTTCGCCGCGCTCGCACGGGCGGCGCTCCGCACTCTGGAAATCCCCTATTCCACCGCCGTCCGCTGGCGCAACCGTCGTTACGATTCCGGTCGCGCTAGGATTACGCGGGTCGGCGTGCCCGTCGTCAGTGTCGGCAACCTGACGCTGGGCGGGACTGGCAAGACGCCCACCGTCGAGTGGCTCGCCCGTTGGTTCACCGAGCGTGGCGTGCGCGTGGCCCTGGTCAGTCGCGGCTATGGCTCCCAAGCAGGCCGCGTCAACGATGAAGCGCTCGAGCTGGCAAAGCTTCTGCCCAACGTGCCGCACGTGCAGGACGCCAACCGCGTACGCGGGGCGCAACGCGCCATTGCCGAGCACCGTTGCCAGCTAATCATTCTCGACGACGGATTTCAACATCGCCGCATCGCCCGCGATTTCGACCTGGTGCTGGTCGACGCGTTGGAACCGTTCGGATTCGGACATGTGTTTCCGCGCGGCACGCTCCGCGAACCGCTAGCCTGTTGGTCGCGCGCCCACGCGATCTTGCTCACCCGCGCCGAGCTGCTCAATGCAGACCAACGTGGCAAGATTCGCGACGAAGTCCTGCGTTACGCTCCGCACGCTGTGTGGGCGGAAGCCACCCATGCGCCAGAGGCGCTTGAATCCTCCCAAGGGGTGCGGCAACCGCTGCAATCGCTCGCCGGACAATCGATCGCGGCCTTCTGCGGCCTCGGCAACCCGGCAGGATTTCGTCACGCACTGGCCGGCTGCGGATATCGCGTCGTGGCCATGCGCGAGTTCGCCGATCATCATCCCTATACTGAAGCCGACATCGAAACATTGGCCGCCTGGGTCGACGCGCTCGACGTGGCCGCCGTGGTCTGCACCGGCAAGGACCTGGTGAAGATCGCCAACCGCTGGCGCGCCAAGACGCCGTTGTGGGCGCTGTCCAGCCGCCTGCAGATTCTCGCCGGTCAATGTGAACTCGAAACCGCGCTGGCGCCTCTAGTGCTCAGTCAACGCTTGGATTTCGGATGATAGCTCTCACGCGGAGCACTAGATATTTATTTGCGCCAAAGCACTTGCGTCTTTGGCGACGTTTCGCGTCACCCGAATGAATCGGCTTGACGCTCCACTAGTCGCCAGGGCGATCGCCCCGTCCGCCTAGATCTTCCACGGTTCGCGCGGCTCGCGATGCAGCAGGCTGTTTGCTTCGTCGTCGCCGATGAAGCGTTCGGCCGAGGGGTTCCATGTCAGCGCCCGCCGCAACTGATAGCCCAGGTTGGCCAAGTGACAAATCGCGGCCGAACGATGGCCGATCTCCACGTCGGCGGCCGGAGCCCGCCGCCCGCGCACGGCGTCCAGCCAGTCGCGGCCGTGATCGTCGGCGCGATACAACTTGATGTCGCCGTCCCCCAGCGGCGTCTTGACGATTTCCTCAGGCGCGCTCTCCAGTTTGCCGCGGTCGACGTAGATCGTGCCGATCTCCCCCTCGAACGTACAGCCGCTTGGCCCGCCGTGGAACATCTCGACGCCGTTCTCGTAAGTGAACTTCAGACCCGTCGCGTCGTCGCCCACGGGCGGCTCGATCTTTACCGGCCCGCTGTCGTCCATGGCGAGTGCCCACTGCGCGATATCGAAGTGATGGGCGCCCATGTCGGCCAAACCGCCGCCGGCGAACTCGCGATAGTTGCGAAACGCCGGGAAATGCTTGTGGACACCCTTGGGACACAACTCCTCGTGATAGCCGCGCCAGGGCGCCTGGCCCAGCCACATGTCCCAATCGGTGCCCTCCGGCACGTCTTGCTCGGGCAAATCGCACGGCACCGGCGGCGCTCCCACGCCAACGCGCACGGTTCGCACCTTGCCGATCCGCCCGTTGCGTATCAATTCGGCTGCCGTGCGAAACAATCCGTCGAACTCGGTTCGCTGCTGACTGCCGGTCTGCAAAACGACCTTGCTGTTCCGCACTTCGTTGACCAACCGCCGGCCTTCACCGATGGTGAGCGTCAGCGGCTTCTCGCAGTAGATGTCCTTGCCCGCGCGAGCGGCCAGGATCGCGGGAATCGTGTGCCAGTGATCCGGCGTGGCAATGAGCACCGCATCCAAACCGTCGCGCGCCAGCAGTTCGCGAAAGTCGTTGTACGTGGCGCAGCCTGCATAGCTGCCCAGGCCGGCCTGCTGGGCATAGTGGTTCTCGACCGTCTGCTTGCTGTGCTCTCGGCGGGCTTCGACCACGTCGCACACGGACACGATTTGCACGTCGGGATATTTGAGAAACCGGTCGACGTGATAGCGGCCCATCGTGCCGACGCCGATGAATCCCAGATTGATCCGGTCGTTCGCTTCGGCCCGTGCCTGCGAGCGCGCCCGCAGAATCAAGGGACCGGCCGCGCCGGCGGCAATTACGCCGTGTAGGAATCGACGGCGCGAAACCCCGGCGGAAATAGCACGAGCGGTCATCGAAGAACCTGTCAGGCGGAATGCAGAGTATGACGCACCAGCAGCGCCATCCGCCCCAGAATAGTCAGCCCGCGCCCGACAAGCAACGAACCGCCGCGCGTCCGTCGTATTCCCTACCGCCCGCGGCCCGCGCCTAATCCCCGCCGCCCAGATCCTCGTCGATGGCTTCCAGGATCAGGTCGTTTTCTCGCCGTTCGTGCTCGTGAAACGCCTGGCAGAACGCGAGATAATCGGCAGCCAGTTGGCCCACGGCCGCAACGGTCGTTTCGTGATACAGAAGCTGTTCGGCCCGATCCGTCATCGCGCACAGTTGCGAATACAGTTCGCCGTGCTGCGATCGCAACTGGTCTGCCCGGCGACTCAGGCGCGGCGCAACGGCCAGTGCATCCTCGAAATAGCCGTACGCCTCTTCCAGCGAGAAGTGCATGGCCAACTGGTCTCGCAGTTTTTCGAACAGGTCGGTCAGTCGATCGAATTCGATCGGCATCCAATCGGGCCGTTCCAGCATGGCGCTTATATGGTGCATGAGCTGCCGCAGCTCGTGGTGGTCGTCTTTGATCTCTTGCAGAAACGCGGCGTTGATCGAAACCGTGCGCAAGACAATTGCCATGGCGTCCTCCTCCGACGCACCTGAAGTGCTGCATCTAGAGTCATTGCCCCAAACAAATGGCCGGACCGTGCCACGCGGGCAACCCAGGTCCGCCATCGAATCGATTGAATCAGGCTAGCTTTTCGAATCCCTGCGCAGCAAACTGCGCGCTTCCGCCTGTCGAGAGCATGCACGTTCCTGGAACGAAACGTGGCGCGTATGAATCTATGAATGACGTGATGTCTCTCACTCTAACCGGTCACGCCAAAAAATGTCAACCGCGCCGTCGGGTTGCGACCCCATGCCACGATAGAGGCACAGCGCATGGCACAAAACGTGCATGGCGGCCCGCGGCGCGTTAGCATGCTTCGCAGGCGGGGCGGGAGGCGGGTGGAAAGAAGAGAACGAGCTAGCCCGAAGTGCAATCGAGGGCTTGTTCGAGAAGCGTCTGTTTGGCCTGCTATTCGGACGATGCTCTGGGGCGACGTCTAGATTCCCATGTCAGGAGAAACCGCATGAGTACGACCACTCACTACCTGCGACGCGACCCGGCGGATGCGAAGCCATGGCCCGAGACGTGCGGCGAGATTCGCTGCCTGGTGGAGGAAAAGGATCAGGCCGCCGCCGAAGTCCACCACGTCAAGATCCACGACGCCAAGCTGCACTACCACGAGCGGACCGACGAGTTCTACTACGTCATCGACGGCCAAGGCACGATGATCCTCGACGACGAGACCATCGAGCTGCACCAGGGCGTCGTCGTTTACGTCCCCCGCGGCGTCAAGCACAAAGCCATCGGCAACCTCACCGTGCTGACCGTCTGCATCCCGCGCGGCGTGCTGTCGGACGTGCACGAGCTGGAGTAGCAGGCGGGAGACTGGAGGCGGGAGGGACGTGCTGGAGTTCACGCTTTAGCGTGTCTTCGTAGCGGTGGGGCGAGACTGAGTGATTCGCGGGCATTTTCTGTCAATTCGCAATGGATTTGCATGTGACTGCGATCTGCATCCAGGCGTCTAAGTCGGCGATATGGATCCTTGGCGCATTACAAGCTGGGTGTGTTGCACGGTGGTAATTGCCAGCGTCGTGGCGTGCGTCGTTATGGCGACCGCTCGCAGCAATGGCCTGGTGGCGGTAACGGTAACCGCGACTGATCCGAAGGCAGAGCCGGTGGACCACGTGTTGCCTCTCGTAAAGCAACACGAGTCGCTGCCAGATTACGAACTTGTCATCGAAATGACCCGGGACCGGACGCAGTATCTGGGGACTAAGCCTAATGAATCGGCTGTCAATGGGTTGTCATGGAGACTAAACGACCCAGTCAGCTTGGCCGAAATTGCGACGGTTCGTCTGCGTGAGAAGGACAAAGTGATTTCCGATGAGCTTGCGGAAGTTCACGTTACGGCCGCTTCGGTTACGTCAAACGGATACCGTTTCGACTTTCAAACCACGCAATCATTTGGGTTGGGGGTACGCGCCTTCTTCGTTACTCCGATTGGCATGGCGATTTCCGGCGCATTCTTTCTCGGCGTGCTTTTGCTGGTGGTATCCAAGTTGGCATAGCCAGCGCGACGAATATTAGCTTCGCCGACAACCCCCTACCCTTCTCGCGCGAACCCGACCACGCAGATATCGTCGCTGGGCAAGCGGCCGCGGACGTGGCGGCGGACGTCATCCAGCAGCGTTTGGCCGACGCGCTCGATGCCCGCAGGGGCGCGGATGATGGCTTCGCGAATTCGCTTGGCGCCGAACACGTCTCCCTTGGCGTTCATCGCCTCGCTAATGCCGTCGGTGTACATCACCACGGCGTCGCCCGGGTCGAGCGCCAACTCGATCTGCTCGTAGGTGTGGTTGATGTCGCAACCCAGCGGCAGCCCTCCCTCGGCGCAGCCCAACTCTTCGATCGTCGAACCGCGACGACGGATGGGGGGCAGATGCCCGGCGTTGACGATCGTCAACTTGTGCCCGGCCGGGTCGAGCACGCACAGCGCAAACGTGACGAAGTGATAGTTGAGCATCTCGGCCGAGAGATCTTGATTCAACTGGTTAACCGCTTCGGCTGGCGTGGCCGAGACGCTCAAGCAGTAACGCACCTCGGCGCAGAAGTGCGCCATCAGTAGCGCCGCCGACACGCCCTTGCCCGCCACGTCGCCGATGGTCAGCGCCAGCCGCCCGTCGTTGAGCAGGATATAGCCGTAGTAGTCGCCCCCCACCTCGTCGGCCGGGCGATAGTAGTCGTAGAACCGATAGCCGGGCAGCTCGGGCCGATGCTGCGGCAAGAACTGCATTTGCACCTGCTTGGCCGTTCCGAGCTTGCGCTGGTGCGAGCCGGTCTCGGCCGAAGTCGGCACGGCGCCAGCCCGTTCCACCTGCTCGCCGGCGATCGTGGCCACGGTCACCAGCACGTCGAGATCTTCCTGGCGGAAACGGCGCTTGGAATCGGTCGTGTCCAAATACAAGATGCCTAGCGGCGTGCGCGAGGGGCCCATCAGCGGCGCGCAAATCATCGACAGCGAGCGTTGCTCGAAAATCGACACGTGGGCGTCCCCCTGCTCGGGCTGGCCTTCGTCCATCAGAATGGCTTCGGCCGTCGACATCACGTGCAGCGCCGTCTTGCGGCTGATCGGTCCGAAAGTGACGCTGTGGCCGGCTTCGCTCTGCCGATGCTTGATCGCGCGCGGCACCAGGTGTCCATCGGCGCCTTCGGCCAACAGCGTATAGCCGCGGACCGCCTGCGGAAACATTTCGAACAGGCTGTCGAGTATCTTGGGCAGGATGCCGTCGATCTCGGATTCGCCCTCCAAATCGACCGAGATTTTCAGCGCCGCGCGAAACCTCGCTTGCGAGCTGGGGTCGGCCAGCGCCTGCGCGGTCCGCGAGTGCGACAGCATGGTCCGCGCGGCCGACTGGCTTTGCCCGGCGGGCTCTTCCGGCAGCGGCTCTTCGTCGGGGCCCCCCGCCTTGCTGCCGCCGGTGTCTTCCAGCGCCGCCCGCACTTCCACGGGCGAAGCGTCGTGAAAAACCGTCACGACTTCATAGATGTGAATCCGGTCCTGGTCCTTGATTAGCGTGCGGCCTTCCAAGCGGCGGCCGTTCAGATAGGTGCCGTTGAGACTGGCCAGGTCCTCGATGAAGTAGCCTTCGGCGGTGTGCACGAAGCGGGCGTGCTGACGCGAGACGGTATGCCGGCGCAACACGATGTCGCAAAACTGCTCGCGTCCGACGATCATCTGGTCGCCCGACAGTTCATAGAACTGCTTGCTGCCGTCCTCAAAGTTGACTTCCAGAGTCGGCATTGCAAACGCCCTGGGATGCTGGCAGAAGAGGGGTTGGCGACCGCGGAGGCCCAACACCGGCGCATCCTCCGGCAGACCTTGACCGAGGTCGCTCGTCTCTAGTTTCCCATTCGACTCCAGGTGCGTCAATCGAGGGCCCTCCGGCGGCGCGCTATGGCGTGGTTCTGCCAGGGGTATACTCCGCTGCGCGGCATTGGGTTTTCTCGCGCACCGCAGTGGGTCGCCTGGGCATGGTCGTTTGCAGCCGCCTGAAGTAGGTTCGCGTTGGGCTGCCAGCTTTCTTGCAGCACTGGGTAGGAGCGGTCCCGCACCCAAATGTTCGCCCACCGCGGTCGTATCTTGGGTATGGCGGCCACCACGATCGCGGATGCCGGACACAACCCCGTGGGGCGACTGGACCTTGGAGCAGAAGAAAAAATGCGATCTTGCGTTGTCCGCCGGCGAGAGCAGCAAAAGATGCCGCTACCCCAAGTCGCGAATCGGCTGGCCAATCGACAGCCGCCGGTGCATTTGTTGAAACTCGTCCCAGTATTGCCGGGTAGAGTCAATACCCAGGTGCTCGAGGATCGTCGCCGATAAGTCGGCCGGCGACACCGGACGATCTTTCACGAACGCGCCGATCGCGTTGGTGGCGCCATAGGCTTGGCCCCCGCGCACGCCGCCGCCCGCCAGCAGCACCGTGAAGGCATGCGGCCAATGGTCGCGGCCACTCTTTTCCGTCATCGCGTTCTGCGTGAACTGGCCAATCTTCGGCGTGCGGCCGAACTCTCCGGTGGCCACTACCAGCGTCGTCTCCAACAGTCCGCGCGCCGATAGATCTTCGATGAACGCCGAAAAGGCCTCGTCGAACATCGGCGCCAGCCGGCTTTTGAGCGAAGCGAAGTTGTGGTTGTGCGTGTCCCAAAACGGCGACACCTTGTCGTTGCGCGTGTCGTCATCCCAATTCACCGTGACCAGCGACACGCCGGACTCGACCAGCCGCCGCGCCAGCAGCAGGCTCTGGCCGAATTTGCTGGCGCCGTAACGCGCGCGCACGCCGGCCGGCTCTTGGTCGATCTCGAACGCCGCGTTGGCCCGCACGTCGCCCAGCATCGAGAACGCCAGCTCCGCATGATGCGCAAACAAGTCGACCGTCGGAGCGCCGGCCTACGTCTAGGGGATCGCCTGCTCATGCTGGCGCATCTGCTCGCGCCGCTGGCGCACCCGCTCCGCCGGCAGGTCGTTGTCAAGGTGATTGCCTTG
>JBBDYK010000334.1:0-12640 GCA_040901665.1 Pirellulales bacterium
GTCGCGCGTGCCGGAGGAGGAGCGGCTGGATTTTTCGGCGGCGGCCGAGCGGCTGCAAACACTTTCCACGCTGTTGGAGGATTGGCGAACGCAGCGGCAACGCGACACGGTCTATTGGCTGGACTCTGCGCGCAGCAAGCGTGGCCGCCCGCGCATGACGCTGGCGTCTGCGCCGTTGGACGTCGGCCCGGCGCTGCGCGAGCAACTGTTCGCCAAGGTGTCGACCGTGGTGATGACCAGCGCCACGTTGTCGGTCGGTCGCGAGGGCTCGTTCGAGTTTTTCAAGTCGCGCGCCGGACTGACGCAAGCCGAATGCCAGCGCTGGGGCAGTCCCTTCGACTATGCGAAGCAGGCCGAGTTGATCCTGGTCGACGGCATGCCGGATCCGACCGGCGACAAGGATTGCTACGAGCGCGCGGCCGTGGCGATGATTCGCCGCTATGTGGCCCGCACCGACGGCCACGCGTTCGTGCTGTTCACCAGCTATGAGATGATGAACCGCGCGGCACGGGAGTTGGCGCCCTGGCTGGCGGAACACAACCTGGGCCTGTTGAGCCAGGGAGACGGCTTGCCGCGCAGCCAGATGGTGGCGCGGTTTCGCGAGAATCCGCGGGCGGTGCTGTTGGGCACCGATAGCTTCTGGCAAGGCGTGGACGTGCCGGGCGAGGCGCTGGCCAATGTGATCATCACCAAGCTGCCCTTCAGCGTGCCCGACCGGCCGCTCTTGGAAGCCCGGCTCGAAGCGATCCGCACGGCAGGGGGTAATCCGTTTGCAGACTATCAATTGCCCGAGGCGGTGCTCAAGCTCAAGCAAGGCTTCGGCCGGCTGATCCGCACGAAGCGCGACCACGGGCAAGTGGTGATTCTCGATCCCCGCGTCCGCAGCAAGCCCTATGGGCGGCTCTTTTTGGATTCTCTGCCCGACTGCCGGCGCACTGTCGAGGCGTACGACGCAGAGGAAGCCTTGCGGGACTGAAGCGACCATTGCTGGGCGCTTCGGCATGGCATGCATGGGCCAACTCCAGGCGGTGTGCCCTTGCACGTGTGTGCGGCGCTCGTCGAAAATAGCGCCATGCAACCACTGGCTGGAACCAAGATCGTCACCATCGCATTCAATCTGCCGGGACCGGCGGCCGTCTCGCAGTTGGATCGCTGGGGCGCCGATGTCTTGAAGATCGAGCCGCCCGGCGGCGATCCGCTCAGCGTGCACTGCCCTGACTTTTATCGCGAGCTGCTGGGCCGGCAGCGCGTCGAACGGCTCGACTTGAAGCAAGAAGGCGATCGCGGCCGACTGGGCACGCACCTGGCCGCTGCCGATTTGTTGATCACCTCGACCTTGCCGGTCTCGCTCGAACGGCTGGGGCTCAATTGGACGCGATTGCACGCCCAGTTTCATCGCTTGTGCCAGGTGGCGATCGTCGGCCATGCTCCGCCCGAATTAGAACGTACCGGGCACGATCTTACGTATCAGGCTGGCGTCGGCTTGCTCAGCCCACCCGCCATGCCGCTCACGCTGTTGGCCGACATGGCAGGCGCGCAAACCACCATCAGCCATGCTCTGGCCGTGCTGGCCGAGCGGTCCCGCACGGGCGAGGGCGTGCTTAGCTACGTCCCCATCGCCGACGCGCTGGTGTTCTTCGCGCTGCCGCTGCGTTATGGGTTGACCGTGCCGGGCGGACGACTGGGCGGGGCCCTGCCCTTTTACAATGTCTATCCCACCCGCGACGGCTGGCTGGCCGTGGCGGCTTTGGAGCCGCAATTCTGGGCCAAATTGAAAACGGTGCTGGCGCTAGAGCACGGCACCTATGAGGAGTTGAAGGCCATCTTCCAAGAGCGCTCGGCGGACGAGTGGGAACGGTTCGGCGTCGAGCACCGCCTGCCCCTGGCCGCCGTGCGAAAGTGCCCCGGCGCGTGAGGCCGCGGGCCCTTTCCCCGGGGTATTGCGGTGCCGCGCGGCCGGATACAATCGAGCGTGGCGAGCATCTTTCCGACGTTCATTTGCGTGCGCAGCATTCCGCCGCGCGTGGTGGGCGTCTGTCGCTCGTCCGTAATACGTCGTCATCACGCAGCTCTCGCGCCACTACGAGGAAAGCGAACCATGCACGGCTTGATCATGGACTTCCAGTTGACCATTCCCACGATGTTGCGCCGTGCGGAGCAGTTGCACTACGATCGCGAGGTCGTCACGCGGCTGCCCGACACGTCGCTGCACCGCTACACCTATGGCGACATGATCGGCCGCGCCAAGCGGTTGTCGCTGGGGCTGAAGAAGCTGGGCATCGAGAGCTGCGATCGCGTGGCCACGTTCTGCTGGAACCACTACCAGCACCTGGAAGCTTACATGGCCATTCCCACGGCCGGCGCCGTGTTGCACACGCTCAACCTGCGACTGCACCCCAACGATTTGACCTACATCGCCAGCCACGCCGGCGACAAGGCCGTCATCGTCGACGAAGTGCTGTGGGAGCTGTTCGAAAAGTTTCGCGACACAGTCCCTTCGCTCGAACACGTGATCGTCGTTCGCTCCAGCAAGAAGCCGCTGCCGCCGGGCACGATCGATTACGAAGATCTGCTCGCCGACGTCGATGTTTCACAATTCGTTTATCCGGAGTTTGACGAGCGGCAGGCCGCCGCCATGTGCTACACCTCGGGCACCACCGGCATGCCCAAGGGCGTGTTGGCCTCGCATCGCGCCATTACGTTGCACTCGTTAGCCAGCGGCTTGACTGACGCGCTGGGCTTGAGCGAGCACGACACCGTGATGGCCGTCGTGCCGATGTTCCATGCCAATGCCTGGGGCATGCCGTTCACCTGCGTGATGATCGGCGCCAAGCAGGTCTTTCCCGGTCCGCATTTGGATCCGCCCAGCCTGCTCGATCTGATGGCGCGCGAGCGCGTGACCGTTACCGGCGGCGTGCCCACCATCTGGCTCGGCATGTTGCAGATTCTGGATGACGATCCGAAGAAGTACGACCTGTCGAGCGTGCGGGCGATCATCACCGGCGGATCGGCGGCGCCGCGCAGCATGATCGAAGGTTTCGAGGAACGCCACGGACTGAACATCCTGCACTCCTGGGGCATGACCGAACTTTGTCCGTTGGGCACGGTGGGCAGCATGCCGCAGCGGCTGGCCAGCGGTCCGAAGGAAGACAAGTTCGCCTATAAGTCCAAGCAAGGCCGCCCCTGCCCGTTGGTCGAGATTCGCGCTCGCAACGAGAACGGCGAAATTGCCTGGGACGGTCAGTCGATGGGCGAGCTGGAGGTGCGCGGCCCGTGGATCGCCAGCGGCTACTATCACCGGCCCGACGCGCAAACTTCGTTCACCGACGACGGCTGGTTTCGAACCGGCGACATCGTGGCCATCGACAAATTCGGCACACTCCACCTGCAAGACCGCGCCAAGGACGTCATCAAGTCGGGCGGCGAATGGATCAGCTCGGTGGCCTTGGAAAATGCGCTGATGGGCCATCCGGCCGTGGCCGAGGCGGCCGTCATTCCGGCGCTGCACCCCAAGTGGGCCGAACGTCCGCTGGCCATCGTCGTGCTGAAAAAGGAGCAGCAAGCCACGTCCGAGGAGCTGATCGAGTTCATCCGGCCGCAGTTCGCCAAGTGGTGGCTGCCGGACGCGGTGGAGTTTGCCAGCGAGATTCCCCGCACTTCCGCCGGCAAGTTTCTGAAAACTGCGCTGCGCGAGAAGTACGGCGACTATTACGCTCGCACGCCAACGGCCGAGTGCCGCGACTCGACCACCGTCGGAGGTTAGCCGCCATGCAAAAGGTTTGCATCGCCGAATCGCTGGCCCGATTCCAAGACCATTGGAGCCCCAAGGTCGTTGGCGAGTTGAACGGTCAACACGTCAAGCTCGTGAAGCTGTCGGGCGATTTCGTCTGGCATCATCATGCCGACGAGGACGAGATGTTCCTGGTGCTTAGCGGCACGTTGCGGATGGAATTCCGCGAGCCGTCGGGCATCGAAAGCGCCGTGGATGTCGGCCAGGGCGACTTCATCATTGTCCCTCGCGGCACCGAACATCGTCCTTGTGCCGCTCAAGAGGTCCACGTCCTGTTGTTCGAACCAGCCGGCACGCTGAACACAGGCAATGTCCGCAACGAACGGACGGTCGACGCACCTGCCCGATTGGTGGCCGAGCAACCGGCCTAAGCGAATAATCGTACAAGCAACAAGCCCGACTCATTTACCGCGAGGAGTCCGATCATGCCCCAGCCGGTTGTCATTGAAGCCGTGCGTACGCCGTTTGGCCGCCGGGACGGCGCATTTCGTGAAATTCGCCCCGATGCCCTCCTGGCCGGCGCGCTGGCCGGCTTGTGCCAGCGAGCCAAGGTCGATCCCGCCAAGATCGAAGACGTCGTCACCGGTTGCGTCACGCAAGCCGGCGAGCAAGGCGCCAACATCGGCCGACTGGCCGTGCTGTTGGCGGGCTTTCCGGTCGAGGTGCCGGCCGTCACGCTCAACCGTATGTGCGGATCGAGCCAGCAGGCCGTGCACTTCGCTTCGCAGGAGATTGCCGGCGGCGACGCTATGTACACCATCGGAGCGGGCGTCGAGCACATGAGCCGGGCACCCATGTTCAGCGACGTCGGCTCGCTCGACAAGCTCAACCCGGCGCTGGCGAAATTCAACCTCATCCACCAGGGCGAAAGCGCCGAACGGCTGGCCGAGAAATACAAGATTACCCGGGCCGACGTCGACGCGTTCTCGATGGAAAGTCACCGCCGCGCCAGCGCTGCGGCCCGCGACAACCGCAACAAGGAACTGCTGCCGGCCAGCGGCATCGACAAGGAGGGCAAGTCCATCCAACTGACGCGCGATGAGGGCATTCGCGACGTGCTGGATCCGGCCAAGATGGGCTCATTGCCCACCGTGTTTCGACCGGACGGCAACGGCGTGGTCACTGCGGCCAACAGCAGCCAGATTTCCGACGGCGCCGCGGCCGTGCTGATCGCCGATCGCGAAGTGGCATTAAGCGATGGCTTGCGCCCGCGCGCCCGCTTCCTCGCCCGCGTGGCCGTGGGGGACGACCCCACGCTGCAACTGGCCGGTGTCATCCCCGCCACGATCAAGGCCCTCAAACACGCCGGGCTGAAGCTCGAAGACATCGACTGGATCGAAATCAACGAGGCGTTTGCTTCGGTCGTGTTGAGTTGGGCGCGCGAGCTGAAGGCCAACATGGAAAAGGTGAATCCCTGGGGCGGCGCCATCGCCCATGGACATCCGCTGGGCGCCACCGGAGCGGGCCTGTTCGCCAAGATGCTCACAGGGCTGGAATCCACTGGTGGCACATTGGGTTTGCAAACCATGTGCATCGGCCACGGCATGGCCACCGCCACGATCATCGAGCGGATTTGAGTCCAACGTCAATCGCCATGCACGTCGCGCGTCGCCCTAGGGCTGTACTTCTGATCGCTGCGCTAGCCGCTGTCTTGCGACCTGCATGCGTCTTGGCGGAGAATCCTGCCGCGGCGTCGATCCAACGCGCCGTGGCGTTCCTCTCTACGGAAGTTCCCCGGTGGGAACGGGAAAACGGTTGCTTCTCTTGCCACAACAACGGCGACGCGGCGCGAGCGCTGATGCTGGCCGGCCGGAGCGGCGCACTGCCGGACCGCAAGCCGCTCGATGTGACTCTAAAATTTCTCGCGGCGCCGGAATCCTGGGATGCCAACGGTCCCGACGGGCCGTTCAAAGACCAGAAGCTCGCGCGCATCCAGTTCGCCGCTGCCCTGGCCGAAGCACACGACACGCGCCTGCTCGACAAGCCCGCGGCGATGAGCAAGGCGGCCGCCCTGGTGGGCGAGTTGCAATTGCCCGAGGGCTACTGGGAAACCGATGCACCGGGCACAGTGGGCTCGCCCGTGACCTACGGCCGCGCGCTCGCTACGGCCGTCTGCCAACAAGTGCTACGTCAAGCAGGCGGCGACCCCGACGAGGCCGTGCTAAAGGCGCAGCGATGGTTCGAGCAAGCGGTCGCCAAGAGCGTGCTGGACGCGGCGGCCACGATGCTCGGATTGGCCGCCAACCGCAGCGAGGCGGCCGAGGCGCGGCGTGCACAATGCTGGCAGCTCATCCGCCAAGGCCAATCGTCCGACGGCGGCTGGGGACCGTTCGTCAACTCGCCGCCCGACGTGTTCGATACGGCGGTCGTGCTGCTTGCGCTCTCGTCGCAACGAGACCAGGCGTATGTCGACGCCATCGAGCGCGGCCGCAGGTACTTGCTTGCAGAGCAAGAGTCCGACGGCGGCTGGCCCGCCACCACGCGCCCGCCGGGAGTCGACAGTTACGCCCAGCGAATCTCCACGACCGGCTGGGCATTGCAGGCGTTGCTGGCCGGCGAATGACGGATGCGTTGGCCAGCGGATGTCAGGGCCCGATGGTAAAGGGCGCCATGACCCGCACGGTTGCGAGCGTTTTTTGCACGGGCTCGAACACGTCGACGTCGAACGCGCGGCCGATCGAGTTGCCGGCCAGGTCTTCCAGCGTCGTGTCGGCCGCCAGGCGATAATCGCCCGCTGTCCAGGCATCCTCGGGCGTGAACCGCCAGCATGTTTCGTTGTCGGCGATCTCGATCTCGCCCGGCACTTCCGCATCGGCGGCATCGACCACACGGACCACGCGATTCAAGAGTGAATGATCCAGCGGTTCGGGAAAGCGCACGACCAGCGGGTCGCGCGTGGCAGGCTTGGGCGGCTCGATCTTCCAGGCATCGACGTCGAGCGGCGCTTCGTCCGGCGGCAGCGCCACGAATGACTTGCGCACTTCCGCCTCGAGCGGATAGCCGGCGGCGTCCGACCACTGGCGATCCACGACCAGCGTGTAGCGTTTGCCTTCCTCCAACACGGGTCCAACCTCTTCGCGCGGCTTGAGCCCGCGCTTGATGCGGCCGGGATCGAACAGCAGCGTGAATCGCTGCATGCCGGGATCCCACAGTTCCTCTCCCAGTTCCAAGAACGGATCGGCCACCGGCTTGCCGTCGGCGTCGAGCAAGTGGATTCGCTGGTAGGCTTCACCGCGACTCATGGGGGCGGAAAAGTGCAAATAGAACTTCAGGAGGTTTTCAGGCACTTCGTCGGCGGACGGATAGACGTGGGTTACCACCGTCGACGAAGCCGGAGGCGTCGCCGGAAGGAAGATATCATCGGTAACGTCCTCGACCAGGACGTCATTGCCCGGAATGCGGACACGTCGCACGACGGCTCGATAGCGGACACCCGGCGTGAGCGGATAACGAGGCTCGAAGCGCAAGTGGTCGTCGGCGAACGTGACGACGCCGATCATGTTCGGCACGTCGTCGCCTACGTCCGACACACCCACGGTGAATATTTCCGCCAGCCGATCAGAAGTCATCGTCTCCACGGCGGATTTCTCTTCCGGCGTGAGCCAGGCAAAGTCGATGCACAGCTTTCTGTCCGCCGGTCGGACGACGACAAACGGTCCCTTGCGCGAGTCCGTAGTTTGATAAGCGGTCGCCTGATACCGACAGCCGCAGGCTGCTGCCAACACGAGCACTGCGAAACTATTGAGCCAACGCCACGTCGTGCCGTGCATCGCGCGAATCCCCAATTCAGCCAGGGGCCAAAGCAGAACACGGGCGGCCTTTGGATCGGCCGCCCGTGTTCGCAGACTTCGTTGTCAAACAGCCGTCGATCACCCTACGGAAGTTGCACGCTCTCCAAATTCAGCGCGCCGGAATCGGACTGAACCAACAGCAAGGCGTGGTCCTTGTCCAGCTTGTCGAGCTGCACCACCCCCTTGAGATCCTTGATGGTGTCGTACGGAAGTCCGGCCGTGCCGCCGCCGCGGACCGCGTCGGTGATGCCGTCCGTCGCGTCGATTTTTTGCACGTCGACTTTCATCACGCCGCGGGCGCTATTGGCCATCAGCAGATAGTCCTTGCCGTCCTTTTCATACACGATCATGTCCAAGGGGCGATTGCGATTGCCCAGTTCGGCAATCGTGGTTCCCTTCACCTTGCTGCCCGGCTTCAGGTCTGACAGCGGGAACCGCACCAGCGGCGTGCAGGTGTAGGCGGCCAGCACGTTGGGTTTCCCACCCACGTCGAAAACGGCGAAGGTACGGACCGGCGAGCGCGTTTCGAACTTGCCGTGCGCGGCGTGCCAAATCTCGACGCTTGTGCCGCCTTCGGTCTTCTCGAACGGGAAGGGGATGACCCGCAACTGCGAGGCGAACTCTTCGTTCGACAAGCCGGCCACGATCACTTGCCCGCCGGTGAACTGCAGGTCCGTGGTCACTTCCTGCCGGGCCTTGTCGCCTTCCGGCGCGCTGGGAATCGGTGCGGACGAGTACATCACGTCCTTCAGCGAGAACTCGCCGAGCTTGCCCGACGAATCGACGCGCACCACGACCGGCGTGGCCTCCGGCCCGCGCCCGCGCGAGACGGTCAGAAACGTGCTGCCGGTTTCCGGATTGACGGCCAGGTCGTTGATCAGGATTTCCTTGGGCGAGGTGCCCAGCAGTCCGGCGATCTTCTCGTCGATTTTTTCGATTTTAAGCGCCTCGCTGGGGCTGCCGGCCGATTTGTCGCCGGTGGCGATGGCATGGATCGTGGCGCCAGCCGTGTCGCCCACCAGCAAGATGCCCTGGGGAGCGAACGTGGCCGGTCCGGCCGATTTCAATTCGGGCGTGCCCTTCTTCATACCGGCCGTCAAGTCGGCCGCCTGTCCGATGGCGATTGCGCTGGTCGCGACCAGTGCCGCCAGCACCAATATTCTTCGTGTGAGCATGGGTCCTCTCCTAGGGATGTGCAGTGTGCAATCGTCTTTGCTGAATGGATCGAATCGCGCCTGCGATTACTGGACGCGTTTGGCTTCCCAATCGCGGCTGCGCGTTTCGCCGCCGGCGTTGAATTCCATGGTGCCTTTGATCGTGTCGCCTTCGAGCTTGCCTTTGTAAGTCACGACGAACGTCTGACCGTTGCGCTCGCGAGTCACTTTGAACGAGACTTCGTCGTCCTTGAACGCGCCGTCCTCGATGTCGGCCTTTCGCTCGTCGCGCCCGACCGTGCCGGTCAGCTTCTCGCCGTCGGCCTTGAGCGTCATGGGCACTTCGATTTCCTGTCCTCCCTGGCGCATCATGGTCCAGGTCCAATCGCCGCTGGGATCGGCCGCATTGGCCGTCGCCGTCGCGCACGCAAGGAACAACGCCGCCAACATCACTCCGACCAGTTTGTGCCGCGCCATGATGGTTACTCCAGAAGAAAGGACCGGAAGCAGAATTAGAAACCCGAACGCTGCCGCCGCGAACCAACGCGTCGGCGTCCGCGAGCCGTGCGCCAAGACGTCAATCTTGACACTTGCCGAAAGAGGCGTCAACGAAATTGACACGCACGTCGCGGCCCAAAGCGCAACTCATGAAGCACCGCTGGCGGCCCGAAGTTTCGGCCCGCCTGGCCTCCCCCGCTGGTATTACTCGTCGCGCTGGCGCCGCCGTAACTCGGTGGACGAAATGTCCTGGCGAAAGGCGCTTTCGGGCACTTGCTGGCAAAGAGCAGCCAGTGACTGGGGGATTTGCAGATCTGCGGCGGTCTGAAACCTGCCAGCTACTTGCCGTCCGAACACCAGAAATCGGCATCCCCGCTCTGCGATCTCGGCAATCGCGGCCTCGAGCGCGGCCGTTTGCCCGCCATAGTATCGCACCTGGCCGATGCGCTCGATCGTGTCGCAGCCGACCACGAACGTCGCGCCAGGGAACAATCCGGCTTTTTGCATGAAGCGCGGCGCACGCGACAGCCACACCGCGTCGTCGTCGGCGAACTGCCGCAGCCGCGCGTCGATTTCCAGGAAGTCCAGCGGCGGCTTATCCACGTTGACGATCGAGAGCTCGTAGGCCACTTCCGCGCCCAAGATCTGACGGGCAACCTGCACCATGCGCGTATGCCCCTGGTGCAGTGGATTGAACGCACCGGGAAAGACGGCCCGCGGCGGATGTTCCGCGTGCGCCGCGCCGCAGGCCAGTGTTCGAATCCGCCCGGCCAGTAAGTCTTGACGGTCACTCGGCGCGACGATGCATGCCGTTTGCGGAAGTTCTTCGGCAAGCAGTGGCACGACCAGGCGGTCGGCCAGTCCGGCGGCCTCGGCAATCAGGTTCAGCACCAGGGTCGATACCAACGATTCCTCTTCCGGCCGAGTGCGCCGGCCCTTCTCCAGGTCGATCGATAGCGTGGCCGTGGTGCTGGCCGTTTGATACGCCAGATGCGCGCGGTGCGGCCCGCGCTTGGGCCGATCGCTGACCAGGCTGGCCGTGCAGCCGATGCCGCAGCAATGGCCCTGCGGATCAAAGCGGCGGGCCTTTTCATAGGCCGCCATGGCCATCGCCCGCGCGGTCCGCGATGAGCAAAACTCCTCGGGCTTGGCTCCGAGCCACTCGACCAGCGCTCCCTCGGCATAGGGCACCGTGGCCGCAAGGATCGACCTCGATGCCCCAGCCACTCCCAACAGAGCGGAAATTGCTCCGCTGCCGCCGCCGGTAACCGCGATCACCAGCCGCAGTCCGGCGTCGTGAATGGCGTGAACCAGCTTTTCCTGCGCGACTTCGTGCATTGGGATTTTGGGGGAGAAAAATGCGCGAATTAAGGGAGAGCCGGGGCGCCCATCGTAGCCTAGCACCCTCGGTGGTGGCAGCAAAAGCCGCTACGAGTGCCAAACTGCGCCCGCCGGCTGCTCGCCGACGCCGTTGCGACTTGAAAAATCTGCAATTTCGCCCAAAGGGAAGCCAACCGCCGGCGAATACCCACTGGAGCGGCAGTTTTCCACTGCCGTCGGCCGGTAACACCATTGTCACCTTTCGTGTGGGAGGAATCGAACCATGATCAAGAAGGCGCTGGTAACCGTGGGGGGCGTAGCGCTTTTGACGGTGCTGTTCTTTGGCCGAGATGCCGCCAGCTACGTCAGCACCACCTGCGGCTGGGTCAAAGACTCGGTCAAATCCAACGTGCCCATCGAATTCGAAATCGAGCGGGCGCGCCGGATGGTAAAAAACCTCGTTCCGGACATCCGCAGGAACATGCACGTGATCGCCCAGGAAGAAGTCGAGATCGAGCGGCTCGACAAGGAAATCGCCAAGACCCAGAACACGCTGGAAGGCGAGAAGGCCGCCATCCTCAGGCTGAAGGGCGATCTGACCACGCCGCAGCCGGTTTATCACTATGCCGGCCGCAGCTACCCGATCCAGCAGGTGAAGGTCGACCTGGCCAACCGTTTCGAGCGTTTCAAGACGCACGAGATGACACTGGCCAGCTTGCAGGACATGATGGTCCACCGTCGCACCAGCCTGGATGCCGCTCGCCAAAAGCTGGAAGGCATGCAGGTTGCCAAGCGTCAACTGGAAGTCGACGTCGAAAGCCTGGAAGCGAAGTTCAAGGTGCTGCAAGTCGCGCAGACGACCAGCGAGTTCAACATCGACGACAGCCAGTTGGGTCGCGTGAAGGACTTGATCGCCGACGTGCGTGCCCGGCTGAACGTAGCCGAACGGCTGGCCAACACGCAGCTCGAGCTGGACGGGGAGATTCCGCTCAGCGAGAACGAGGCGGAGGACATCGTTGACCAGGTTACCCAGTACTTTAGCGCTCCGGCGCCGGCGGCCGAAGTGGCCGACGCTCAGGCCAATGCTGATGCAACGGCGAGCGCCGCGAAGTAAAGGTCGTAGTCGACGGGGGGCGTGTCGCCCGACGAGGGGCACGCCCGCCGGAGAGGAACGGTCGGGGGGAACGGCCGTGGTGGTCGATGGCAGGCGCGTGTCGCTTGGGCAGTCATAATGGATCTCTAGCGCCGGCGAGTCAGTTTGTGGGCCGAGCGCGCCGAACGTCCGCCGATCGAGAGCGGGCCCATCGCGCGCGACACCCGAGGCAGGAACTCCCATGATGTTCGATTCCGCCCGGCCGTTGTCGACCGACTCGTCGACCGATTCGGCGACCTGCGTACCGTGGACCGAGAGTACCGTGAAGAACAACCCCACCGCGAAGAGCCGTTTGCTGTTGTGGGTCGACGCGGTCGGCGGGTTTTACGTCTGCCAAGGCAGCGAGATTCGCGTTGGCCAGGCCGTGCCCGGCAGCACGATCGAGCTGCCATTGCTGGCGGACCTGTCGCGGCATCACGCGACCATCCGCCGTGACGAGGAAGGTTATATGATCGAGCCGCTGCGAGACGTGCGCATCAATGGGCAGCCGATCACGCAAGCCAGTTGGCTCAACGACGGCGCGCTGGTGGAAATGGGGCCGGCCTTGAAAATGCGGTTCCGGCGCCCCCATCCGCTCAGCGCCACGGCGCGGCTCGACTTCGTGAGCAACCACCGTACACAACCTACAGCCTCGGCAGTGCTGCTTCTGTCTGATACCTGCGTGATGGGACCCGGGACGCAAAACCACGTGGTGTGCCGCCCCTGGCCACACGACGTGGTGCTTTACCGGCAACACGGGGGTCTGCACTGCCGGAGCGAAGCGGCATTCGAGATCGACGGCCAGCGTTTCGCGCATCAAGGACCCTTGACGCTGCATTCCCACGTGATTGGCGAGCAATTTTCGTTCAGCCTGGAGGAAATCTGATTTTCGTGCCCAGCGGCGGCGTGTCATAATCGACCATGGCGGAACCAGCCGAGATTCGTGGCCCCCGAG
>JBBDYK010000335.1:0-12567 GCA_040901665.1 Pirellulales bacterium
GTTGCTCCTCGGAGTCCAAAATGAGTTCCACCCCAGCAAGCACGATGCCCCAGGTTGCCGCGGCCGCGCCCCGCGTGTCGTGGCAGCCCCCCCGTGTATTGCGCCGCTACTGCGCGGCGGCGCGACTCGATGGAATGCTGGGCGAAGTCGGGCAGAGTTGGCTTAGCCGACGAGAGCAGGACGAGTTGGCCGCTTGGCGCGACGAGGGTCGCCGTCGCGGCTGGCTGCTGGGTCGTGTCCTGGGGAAGCAACTTCTTGCCGCTGCAGCCGGAACGAGCATCGAGAGCATCGAGATCCTCTCGCGCGACGAGCAGGGCCGAGTGAATCGCCCTCGCGTATGGCACGACGGCAAGCCGCTAGCCTGGTCGCTGTCGATCTCGCATGCCGATCACGGCGCGCTGGTGGCGTTGACGCCGTACGAGGGCGTTACCATCGGCGTCGACCTTACCGATCGCGACACGTTTTCTCCTCGGATCGTGGACCTGTGGTTCACGCCCGCCGAAAAAGCCTGGTATCGAGATGCCGGCGCTGCCCACATCGGCGCCTACATTTGGGCGGCCAAGGAAGCCATCTACAAGGCCACCAGCGCGGGCGAAAGCTTCGCCCCACGGGACATCGAGATCCGTCCGGACGGTCAATGCCACCACCGAAACCTTCCGCTGGCCAATTGCCAGCTTAAGTCCTGGACCGTCGACGGCCATCTGGCCGTGCTGGCCATCGTGCGGTCGCCCGTTTCTTCCAATTCTACCACGACGACAATTCATTGCAGGTAACCTACCCATGATCGATCTAACCGGACACGTCGCACTGGTAACGGGCGGATCGCGCGGCATCGGCCGGGCGTGCGCGCTGCGATTGGCCCAAGCCGGCGCGGACATCACCATCAACTACGTCGTCAATCGCCAGGCTGCCATGGCGGTGGCCGACGAAATCGCCGCACTCGGCCGCCGCGTGCTGGTAGTCAAGGCCGACGTCAGCGAGCAGGATGACGTCCGCAGCATGATGGACGCCATCAAGGAACACTTTGGCCGGCTCGACGTGCTGGTCAGCAACGCGGCTACCGGTGGGTTCCGTCCGCTGCTGGCCGCCACGCAGCGGAACTTCCATGCCGCATACGATACCAACGTGCTGGCGCTGTTGTACCTGGTACAGGCTGCCATGCCGTTATTGGAGCGCAAGGAGGGTGACGGCCGCTCAAAGGTAATCACACTCTCAAGCCACGGATCGCACGTCGCGTTGCCCTTTTACGGATTGATCGGCAGCTCGAAGGCCGCGCTCGAAAGTCTGGTGCGCCACCTGACGCTGGAGATCGGCGATCGCGGTGTGAACATCAACGTGGTGAAGTCGGGCCTGGTCGACACTGACTCGACGCGCCGCCTGCCCAACGCCGAGGCCATCTTCGACGGACGCAAAAGCAAGTCCATGATGGGCGAACGCATGCTCACTGCCGACGACGTGGCCGACGCCGTGCTGTTCCTCTCCTGCCCGCTGAGCGACCTCGTGCAGGGCGAAGTGCTCACCGTCGACGGTGGAGCCGCCATTCACCCGTAAGCGTACCGTCCGCATCGCAGCCGGCGATGCTCGTCGCGGACTCCATTCACACGTCGCACCACAGCGAGCCGTGCGAAGCGCAGACCTGCGCCACGTACTGGTCCAATAGCGCGCGAGTATCCGCGGTCCGAAACAAGTGCGCATCGCAGCGCAGCGCGATGGCCAATCGCCCGCCATACTCCAACACGACCATCGAGGCCCGTGTCAGCGGTCGCACCGGCGGCACTCCGGCCACGTGCTCGAGCACGACGTTCCCGCAGATAAGGCAACCATCCGCGCGGCGGGGCAGCGGGCTGACTGCCAGAGCCTGGGCGAGGTTGCTCAGCACGAACGTGGCAAACGGCCGACGGCGCCCGAGCGTCCAGCGAATGATCGACGGATAGTTGCTGGCCGCGGCCAGGCCGCCCAGGAAATACAACGCCAGTTTCCATTGCTTGATTTGCTGCGTTTGCTCGTGAACCTCGGTCAGGATTGCATCGTCGGAATGGCGATCCGGATTGACCGTCACGAAGGAAAAACCGATCCCGTTCGATGCCGGCATCGGCGGCACGCCGCGCCCTCGCACATAGACGGGCATGTTGATGCGGCAGGCGCCGACGCGCCGCGCCCCCCCCGCGAGGTTCCAATCGCGAATAACCACCAGCGCGTCGCGCAGCAACAGGTCATTGGCGGTCACGCTGCGCGCGGCGGCCGCCTTCTTCAACTGCTGCGTTTGCTCGGCCGTCAGCACATGCGTTTCGAACGCCAGGAACTCTCTGCTGGCGATCGGTTGTGTGGGCGACGCAATGCGGTGATCGCGCCGATCGGGCGGCGCCAGCACGGCGCAGCGACGCAGCAGCACGCGTCCCCAGACGCGCGCGGTCACCCACGAATCGCGCAGTCCGGTAAAGAAAGACATTGCGCGCGAGTCGCCGGCATCCACGGCCTCTCGATCGCGCAGTCGCTCCAGGGGCAACGTAGCTAGCACGCTTTCGGGTGCCAGTCCTTGCTGTTCGGCAGTGTAATACGCCATCAAATCGCCGATGAACTGCAACGTGGAAACGCCGTCGCAGCAGGCATGATGAAGTTGTATCAGCAGCCGGGCTTCGCTAGTACTCGCGCGCACCCATACGCGTAAGCCGGGTGCCTTGCGCAGGTCGATGTACTCTCCGTCGGGATGACCGATCAGCGTGCCCTCGGGGGCCCAGTCGAGCCAGGGCTCGGCCGACTCGCAGCCGATCCATTGCAGACCCGTCGGCCCGTCGGCCACAAGCGCGTGCAGTAGCGGGTGACGCGCGACATTCAGCCGAAGTGCGCGTCGAAAGGCCGCTTCCTCCAACTCGCCCGACAGCACCACTTCGACCGGGATCGTGGTCGGATAGTCGGGCGAATCATCCGCCAGGTAATAGCGTTCGAACGGCGTCAGCGGCAAGGGAAACAGCATAGCTGGACAAGGGTAGTTCGCTGCGCGGAAGGTGTCAAACGGCGGGACTTGCTACAGGTCCTCCAAATGTTTCGGCCAGGCGTCGTGGAGCAGGCGCGACAGGGAGCGATCGGCCAGGATGCGCCCGCCGGTCTGACAGCCCGGGCAATAGTTCGTTTCGTTGTCCGCATAGCGAATGCGCTGCACCGCCGCGCCGCACACCGGACACGGCTGGCCAAACCGGCCGTGAACGGCCATCTGCGCTCGAAAGGCGGTGACCTTCTCGGGAAAGTCGCCGGCGCATTCTTGGCGGAGCCGGTCAGTCCATTCGCGCAACACGTTTTGCATTGCCTTGTGAAGCTGCTCGACTTCAGCGGGCGACAACTTGCCGGTCAAAGCGAACGGCGACAGTCGGGCTCGGTGCAGGATCTCGTCGGAGTATGCGTTGCCGATGCCGCTGAAAACCTTCGGGTCCGTCAGTGCCCGCTTCAGTGTATGGTTCTCGGCCGCAAGCGCCGCATGAAATGCTTCGACGCTTGTCATCATGACGTCGATTCCACCGGGATCGAGCGCCGCAAGCGCCGCCTCGCCACGCACGAGAAACAGCGCCGCGCGGCGCTTTGAGCCGGCTTCGGTCAGCAGCAGCGTGCCGTGATCGAAGTCGAACGCCGCCAGGTTGGCCTTGCCCGCAAGCTTTGCGCCAGGCAGTTTCCAGTGCAACCGTCCGGCGATCATCAGGTGCAGCACCAGCCATAACTCGTCGTCCAGGCCGATGGCAATACGCTTTCCTAGCCGGCGGAGTTGTTGGACGGTGCGCCCCTTCGCTTCTTCCAGCGGCGGATCGAATGTGCGGACAAGAAATGGGCTGTTGACGCGAATATGCTCCAGGCGTCGCCCTACGACGCGTCGCTCGAGGGCTTCGAGATAAATCGTAATGTCGGGAAGCTCGGGCATCGAAAGGGTTCTCTCGCAATCGGCGAATGCATCGATTACATCATGCCGCCCAGCATGGTACAAATGGGCAATTCTGACGACCAACCTACCGCAGGATCACAACCCCAAAAACTGCGAGCGCGCCATGATTCGACCAACGGTTGCGGCGTCCATCGTAATGATTCTGGTGTTGCCAGCCCCACGTGCTGCGTCGGCTGCCGAGATCGCCACCGAGGAAATCGACAGGATCTTTGCCACGTGGGACAAGCCGGACTCGCCGGGCATGGTGGTGGCCGTCATTCGTGACGAGCAAATCGTCTATCAGCGCGGCTATGGAATGGCCAATTTGGAGCACGATATTCCCATGTCGCCCGAGGCGGTGTTCTACATCGCCTCGACGTCGAAGCAGTTCACGGCGGCGTGCATCCAACTGCTGGTCCGGCAGGGAAAGTTTGCGCTCGACGACGAAGTGCGGAAGTACATTCCCGAGTTGCCCGACTACGGCAGGCCACTGACCATCCGCCATCTGGTGCATCACACGGCCGGACTGCGCGACTACCTGGCCCTGGCGTCGATCGCCGGCAAGACCACCTGGGGACTCTCGCTCGACGACGCCGTGCGCTCGATCGTGCGGCAGCGCGAGCTTGGCTTCATGCCCGGGGACGAGTTCTCTTACAGCAATTCCGGCTATGCGCTGATGGCCGAAGTGGTCGAACGCGCAAGCGGCAAATCGCTGCGTGAGTATTCTCAGGAGTTGATTTTCGAGCCGCTGGGCATGGAGCACTCTGTTTTTCGCGACGACAATTCGCTGATCATCAAGCACCGCGCCACCGGATATGACGCAGCAAGTGGCGGTTTTCGCACCAACGACGCCGGCATCGAATCGGTTGGCAGCGGCAACTTGTGGACCACGGTCGGCGACCTGGCAAAATGGGACCGCAACTTCTACGACGAGCAACTCGGCAAGGGGCTCACCGAAGAACTGCTCACGGTGGGCAAGTTGAACGACGGGCAGACGCTCGGGTATGCCTTTGGCCTGTTCGTCGACGAGCACCGTGGGCTGCGGCGCGTGCAGCACGGCGGCGCCTTTGCCGGCTTTCGCACCGAAATGGTTCGCTTTCCCGACCAGCGGCTCACGGTGATCTGCCTGTCGAATCTCGGCAGCGTCAATCCGACGGCGCTCGCGGGAAAAGTCGCCGATCTGTATCTGGCGGATCGATTGCAAGGGGAATCGACCGAGGCGGAAGCGACCGTTGTCACCTGGACGCCGGAACAACTCGCGGCAGCGGCAGGCACCTATCGCGATCCGCGCGACGGCATCCTGTGGCCGTTCGACGTGGCCGGCGACACCTTAAAGCTCAGCCGATTCGTGCCCTGGGGCGTCAGGCTGCAAGCCGTTGACGGGCAGAGACTGCATAGCGTCGGCGACTTGCAAGGGATCGAGTTCGAGTTCTTGCCGGCCGGCGACGGTGTCCAGCGGCGAGTGTTGGTGCGCGCCAAAGATGCCGCTCCGCAAGAGCTGTCGGCCGTCACCGCGGTCGAGTTGGCTGGTGAACAGCTATCCGAGTACGTCGGTCAGTATCACAGCGACGAGGCCGAGGCCGACTTCGCCGTCCTGGCCGACAAAGGCAGATTGTTCGTGGAAGGAGCGCACATGCCGCGGCAGGTACTGCGACCCAGCATCAGCGACGAGTTCACTCTTGGTGGCGGCGCCATGCAGTTCGAGCGCTCAGGCGACGGCCAGATTAGCGGTGTGCGACTAAGCTTGCCGCGGATTCGGCGCTTGTGGTTTGCGAAAAAACTTGAGCCGTGATTCCCGGCGCAGCATCAGCCGCCTTAATCGGCGCGCCGCCCTTGCAATCGCTGTCCGGCTGGGCGATAAGAGTGACTTGGTAATCCCAAGCGAAATGCGTCCGCGCCGGCAGCCTTGCGGCACGAGGCCAATGTTGCGATGAGCGATTCTGTCGAGCCGGCGTTTGTGTTGGCCGTTGATCTGGGAAGCAGCGGCCCCAAGGTGACGCTTTTCTCCGATCGCGGGCAACTCGTAGCGCAGTCTTCGGCGTCGGTCGCCACCCAGATCACGGCTGATGGAGGCGGCGAACAGGATCCGTCAGAGTGGTGGAATTCGACAACTGCCTGCGTGCGCGCCGTGTTGGCCGATCGCGTGGTGCCGGTCGAACGTATCATGGCGATCGCCATCGCCAGCCAGTGGTCGGTCACGGTCCCGGTCGATCGTGAAGGCCGGCACCTGATGAACGCCGTACATTGGACCGATTCGCGCGGTGCGCCGTACACCAAGGCGATCACGGACGGACTGATCAGGGTCAGCGGTTACGGACTGCGGCGCATGCTCGCCTGGGTGCGACTCACTGGGGGCGTGCCCACGCATTCCGGCGCCGACGCGCTGGCCCACATCCTGTTCATCAAGCACGAGCGGCCCGATGTGTACCGGCGGACGTACAAGTTTCTCGAGCCGATGGACTATCTGAATCTGCGGCTTACCGGTCGGGCGTGTGCGTCGTACGCCACCGTGTTTCCCTATCTGTTGACCGACAATCGCGACAATCAGAAAGTCGTCTACTCCCAGAGACTGATCGATTGGTGCGGGCTCGATCGCGATAAACTGCCCGAGTTGTTGCCGGTCGGCACGGTGTTGGGCTCGTTGTTGCCAGCCAGTGCCGAAGTCTGGGGACTCTCGCCCGGCACCGCGGTCATCACGGGCACGCCCGACAGCCAGGCGGCCGCGGTGGGTTCGGGAGCCGTACAGGATCTGGCCGGCCACGTCTGCGTGGGCACGACGGCCTGGCTGAGTTGTCACGTGTCGTTCAAGAAGACCAACGTGATGAACTATCTGGCCACCATGCCCTCGGCCATCGCGGGACGCAACATGGTGACCGCCGAGCAAGGCGCCGCCGGCAAGTGCTTGCAATCGTTGGTCGACAACTGGCTCTTCCCTGACGGCGCGGGCGATCCGCCCGCTCAGCGCGCGGGCGTGTATCAGGAAGTCGAGCGTCTGGCGGCCAGCGTGCCGCCGGGTAGCGAAGGACTGTTATTCTTGCCGTGGCTCAACGGCGCCGGGCCGCCCTCGGGCGATAGCACGATGCGCGGCGGATTCCTGAATCAGTCATTGCGCACCGGCCGGGCTCACGCGGCGCGCGCCGTGATCGAAGGCGTAGCGTTCAATTTGCGCTGGCTTCGCTGCGCCGTCGAGCGGTTCGTGGGGCGTCCGTTTGCGGAGTTGAACTACATCGGGCGCACGGCAAACAGCGAACTCTGGTGCCAGACGCTCGCCGACGTGCTCGAGCGGCCCATCCACCGCATGGTCGAGCCCGGCGTGGCCACGGCGCGCGGAGCGGCGCTAGCGGCCCTTGTCGCCATGGGGCGAATCACCGTTGACCAGATTCCGGCGCTCGTGCCGGTCGAGCGCACGTTCACGCCGCGTGCGGATTATGCCCGCTTGTACGCAGACCTGTTCGCGGTGTGGCTGGCAAGCTATAAAGCAACCAGACCCCTATTTCGTCAATTGCAGCGTGTCGCGCCGGTCCCGGGCGGCGCAATCGACTAGCTCATTTCACAAGCTTTCGCGGAGGTGACTCGTGGCATCGCAATCCGAATCTGAACTGGGCATGCTCGCGCCGATCGACGCGATGATGCACCCCTATCGCCAGCAGCTCGAAACGGTGGAGCAGTTGCCGGCCGAGGGCCGCGATCGAGCCGCCATCCTGCGCGAGATGGAAGAGTTGCGCTCGCTCGAGCAAGCCCGCTGGAAAGACGGGTTTGCATCCGGCTCGGTCTACAACGGCGACGAGGAGCACATCGAGTTCGTCAACAAGGTATACGCCATCCAGTCGCAATCCAACCCGCTGCACCCGGACATCTGGCCCAGCGCCGCGAAGTTCGAAGCGGAAATCGTGGCCATGACGGCGCACATGCTGGGCGCCGGCGAGACCACGGCGCCCTTTGGCAGCGAAGAGGGCATCTGCGGCTCGGTCAGCTCCGGCGGATCCGAAAGCATCCTGCTGGCGATGAAAACCTACCGCGATTGGGCCCGCGAGACCAAGGGCATTACCGCGCCCCAAATCGTGTTGCCCGTCTCTGCCCATGCCGCGTTTCACAAAGCGGCGCAGTATTTCAACTTGGAACGGAAGGTCGTGCCGTTGGACAGCGAGTTTCGTGCCGACGTGTCGGCCATGGCTGCCGCCATCACGCCCAACACGATCGCGCTGGTCGGATCGGCGGTCAACTTCCCCTATGGCACGATCGACCCGATCGACAAATTGGGCGAGCTGGCGCAGACGCACGGCATCGGCCTGCACGTCGATGGCTGCCTTGGCGGATACTTTCTGCCCTGGGCCGAAAAGCTGGGGCAGCCAGTTTCGCCGTTTGATTTCCGCGTGCCGGGCGTGACCAGCATGTCGTGCGATACTCACAAATACGGTTACGCGCCCAAGGGCACCTCGGTGGTGCTCTATCGCGGCGCCGAGTTGCGGCACCATCAGTACTTCACCATCGCCGACTGGCCGGGCGGACTTTACTATTCGCCCACATTCTCCGGCAGCCGGCCGGGTGCTTTGAGCGCCGCCTGCTGGGCCGCATTGGTCTCGATGGGCGAGTCGGGCTATCTAGCGGCCACCAAGAAGATCCTGGCCGCAGTCGCCACCATGCGCAATGGAATCGAGTCGATTCCCGAGTTGTTTATGCTAGGCCGCTCATTGGGACCCTTTGCATTCGGGTCCGAGTCACTCAATATTTATCAGGTGCTCGATCAGATGAGCGGTCGCAACTGGGCGCTGACCGGGCTGTTGAACCCGGCGGCAATCCACGTCAGCCCGACGTTGCGTCACACGCAGCCGGGCGTCGCCGAGCGATTCGTCCACGATCTGAAGGACTCCGTCACCTACGTGCGCGATACGCCGGACATCGAAGGGGGCATGGCGCCCATTTATGGACTCGCGGCCAGCATCCCCGACCGCAGCATCGTGCACGGCATGCTCAAGCAAGTGATGGACGTCTATTACCGGCTGTAGCCATAGTCGGCCGAGACTGCGCGGATTCGCAACGCAAACTCACGATTCGCACCCCGCGAAATCCTGTCATCTCCGTCTCAGTTCGCTACAATGCACCGGCCCGGTTGCGCCCTACGCGCCAGGGGCCAAGGAGTCACCAGCGCCCTAAGGAGGAACACGATGCAGCTAGGAATGATCGGTTTGGGGCGCATGGGCGCCAACATGGTGCGGCGACTGATGAAGGGGGGCCACGAGTGCGTGGTCTATGACGTGCATGCCCCGGCCGTTGCCGAACTGGCTGGCGAGGGCGCGGTCGGCGCGAAGTCCCTCGATGATCTGGTCGCCAGGCTGGCGACGCCCCGCGCCGTGTGGATGATGGTTCCGGCCGGCATTGTCGACACGATGATCGGCCAGTTGCAGGGGCGACTGCAAGCTGGCGACATTCTGATCGACGGCGGCAACTCCTACTATATCGACGACATCCGTCGCGCCAACCAACTGCATAGCCAGGGCATTCACTACGTCGACTGCGGCACCAGCGGCGGCGTGTGGGGGCTGGAGCGCGGTTACTGTGAGATGATCGGCGGCGAGGAAGACGTCGTCAAGCATCTTGACCCAATCTTTGCGACCTTGGCGCCTGGGATGGGCACGGCGCCGCGCACCCCGGGTCGCGAGAAAGCCGGTGGCACCGCCGAACATGGCTATCTGCACTGTGGCCCCAATGGCGCAGGGCATTTCGTCAAGATGGTGCACAACGGCATCGAGTATGGAATCATGGCGGCCTATGCCGAAGGGCTGGGCGTGCTCGAGCAAGCCAACGTCGGACGGCAGGGCCGTGCCGTGGATGCCGAGACCACGCCGCTCCGCGATCCGCAGTACTATCAATACAATCTCAATCTGCCCGACGTGGCCGAGGTCTGGCGGCGCGGCAGCGTGATCGGCTCGTGGTTGTTGGACCTGACGGCCGCCGCGCTGGCCAGGGATCCGGCACTGGCGCAGTTCGCCGGCCGCGTGTCCGACTCGGGCGAAGGTCGCTGGACGATCAAGGCGGCCATCGACGAAGGCGTGCCTGTGCCCGTTTTGAGCTCGGCGCTTTACGAGCGATTCAGCTCGCGCGGCGAGGCTGACTTCGGCGACAAGCTGATGTCGGCCATGCGGCTGCAATTCGGCGGCCATGAGGAGAAGGCCGCCGGTAAATGACGGCAGGTCGTTTTGGCCGATCCTGGTACATGAGCAAGGCGCGAAAAGAATGACGATGACCGCTGCCAACTCCGACGCGCTGGTATTCTTCGGAGCCACAGGCGATCTGGCTTACAAGAAAGTATTCCCTGCGCTGCAAGCGATGATCAAGCGCGGCCATTTGACGGTGCCCGTGGTCGGCGTGGCCAAGAACAATTGGACGCTCGACGATCTGAAGGCGCGCGCGAAGGCCAGCCTCAACGAGCATGGCGGCGGTGTCGATCCGCAGGCCTTCGAGAAGCTCTGCTCACTGTTGCGCTATGTCGATGGCGACTACAACGCCGGCACGACTTTCCAAGAGCTGCGGCGGCAACTCGGATCGGCCCAGCGGCCGACCCACTATCTGGCCATTCCTCCGGTCTTATTTCCCATCGTCGTCGAGCAACTCGGCAAGGCTGGCTGTTCTCAAGGCGCCCGGGTGATTGTCGAAAAACCGTTCGGCCGAGACCTCGAATCGGCCCGCTCGTTGAACCAGGTGCTGTTGTCGAATTTCGACGAGACTGCGATCTTTCGGATCGATCATTTCCTGGGCAAGGAGCCGGTGCAGAACCTGTTGTTCTTCCGCTTTTGCAACTCGTTTCTCGAGCCCATCTGGAATCGCAACTTCGTACGCAGCGTGCAGATCACGATGGCCGAATCGTTTGGCGTGCAAGGCCGCGGCGCCTTTTACGAAGAGGCCGGCGCCATTCGCGACGTCGTGCAAAACCACCTGCTGCAGGTGCTGGCCATTCTCACTATGGAGCCGCCCGCCGGCACCGATGCCGAGTCGGTGCGCGACGAGAAGGTCAAAATCTTCAAATCCATCCCGCCGCTGCAGCCGCAGGACGTGGTGCGCGGGCAATTCCGCGGCTATCGCGACGAGAAGGGCGTGGCCGCCGATTCGCAGGTCGAGACGTTCGTCGCGCTGCGCCTGGCCATCGAGTCCTGGCGCTGGAAGGGAGTGCCGTTCTTCATTCGCGCGGGCAAATGCCTGCCCACCACTTGCACCGAAGTGTTCGTCGAGTTGCAGTCTCCGCCCAGCGTGTTCCTGCCAACAGTGCAGCCCAACTACCTGCGTTTTCGGCTGAGCCCGCAGGTGACGATCGCGCTGGGCGCGATGACCAAGAAACCCGGCGAGGCCATGCAAGAGCAGCCGGTCGAACTGCTGGTGAGCCACTCTCCGGACGGCGAAGAGATGGATGCCTACGAGCGGCTGCTGGGCGACGCCATGCGCGGCGACGCGACGTTGTTTGCCCGCGAGGATTCCGTCGAGGCGGCCTGGCGGATCGTCGATCCGATTTTGGGAAACGTCGTGCCGGTCGAGACGTACGAACCGAACACTTGGGGGCCCAGCGACACGGCACAGAAGGTCACTCCACCCGACGGTTGGCACAATCCCGAGACTGCGTAGGATACCACGTAGCAATCTGCACGCTACCGCAGCAAATCCGCATCATGAAAATCGACGTCTTCACAGATTCCGACGAGGTGGCGCGCCAGGCGGCGCAATTTGTCGCCGCGCAGGCGCGCGCGGCAGTCCAGCAGCGTGGACGATTCGTCATCGCCGTCAGTGGTGGAACCACGCCGTGGCAGATGTTGCGCGCGCTGGCCAATGAAGATGTGCCGTGGCCGCGAGTGCACGTCGTGCAAGTCGACGAGCGCGTGGCGCCTGCGGGCGACGACGCGCGCAACTTGACCCATCTGACCGCCAGTTTATTGGAGCACGCTCCGCTGCCTGCGGAGCACATCCATGCCATGCCGGTGGAGATGGTCGATCTCGACGCGGGCGCCGCGGACTATGCGCAGACACTGGCAGTAGTCGCCGGTTCGCCGCCGGTGTTGGATTTGGTGCATCTGGGACTTGGCCCGGACGGCCACACGGCCTCGCTGGTACCGGGCGATCCTGTGCTCGACGTGTTCGATCGCGACGTCGCCGTGACCGGCCTGTATCAAGGTCATCGGCGCATGACGTTGACGTATCCGTTGATCGACCGGTCGCGGGCCATTCTGTGGCTGCTGACCGGCGCCGCTAAAGCGACCATGCTGCCGCGCTTGCTCGCAGCGGATCCGGCAATTCCCGCCGGACGCGTTACCCAACAGTATGCCACGTTGTTTGCCGATCGCGCCGCGGCCGGTCGCGAATCCGCCACCGCAAAGTGAACCAACTCCAGGGAGATCGTCAGCGTGGCTTCCGATTTGCCTAGCGTTCATCTCGCACGCCACGGAGAGACCGAGTGGTCGTTGAGTGGCCAGCACACGGGGCTCACCGACTTGCCACTGACCAGGCGCGGCGAAGCCAATGCGCGCAATCTGGGCCGTCTGATCGCAGGCCGATCGTTCGCCGAAGTGTGGACCAGCCCTTTGCAGCGTGCGCGTCGCACTTGTGAATTGGCCGGCTACGCTCAACATGCCAAAGTCGACGACGACCTGGTCGAATGGAATTACGGCGACTATGAA
>JBBDYK010000336.1:0-12565 GCA_040901665.1 Pirellulales bacterium
TCGCCGGCCGCGACCCGGTGGGTGCGTGACGCGGGTGCGCGTGCCGCCGGTTCGAACACTGTCGGAGCGAACCGTGCAGCGGGGGCAAAATGCATCACGGCGCGCAAGGCCGGTCGTTTTCTGTAAGTCGGGCTTGTATCAGCCTTTGCGAAGTTCGGCCAGATCAGGTGTTGCGTTTTCTCTCCGCTGCAAGTCGCCGGAACCCTGTGGCGCGTATTGCGGAAGTGATTGTTTCAAAAGGGTTTGCGCAGCTAACGTCCATGAGTGCTCGCCGCCCGGCACGCCGTCTGCTTTGGTGGAGGATCGTTGCCAACCTTCCGCCGGAGAGAATGCCCCCTTATGAGCCACGCCGCCCGCAGCACCCAGACCGCCATCGAACAACTCCTCCCCGCCGACATCGCCGACCTGGCCGCCGCATTGGCCGAACTGCCGCCAGACCAGCGGCAGCGCATCGAGCCGCTGTTGGCGCGCGTGCTGGAAAGCAGCAAGCGCCGACGCCGCATTTTGGGCCTGGTGCAGGACGCACTGACCCAGTTGCGTCTGGACATGAAGTATCTGATGTTCGACCTCGAAGCGACGCGGCGCGAGCGCGATGAGTTTCGCCGCAAAGTCGAGGAAGCATAGCGGTTGTATGGGGTTGCGTTGCCCCATGCCGCGCCTTTCGCGAGCCGTCAAGCGTTGCGAGTCGACCGCTGGTGGAATACCATAGGGAATACGGGACGAATCCCTTGCACCTTCCCCCCGGCAGCGGTTTTCCTGGTCGGCGACGTCGGCACCTCGATGGGCCGGATTTCGCGAAACCTACGCGGCCGAATCGGACTATTCCCTCTTGGGTCGTTAGCCTGGAAAACCGGCTTCGGTAACAGCGCGGTCTTCCTGCGGGCGGAGGAGATGGAGAGCGGCACGCCATGGTCGAATTGTCTGCTGAACAAGTCGCTCAGCGCGCGTTCGACCTGAATTTGATCGACGAGCGCCAGTTGCAGGACGTCTGGCGGCAGGTTGGCAGCCGTCAGGTTACCGGCGAGGAGTTTCAGCAATTGCTGTTGCGCCGTGAGTTGCTGACCAACTTTCAAACGGAAAAGCTGGTGCAGGGCGACCGCAACGGCTTCTTCTACGGCGACTACAAGGTGCTGTACCTGATCGGCACCGGCACCTTCGCCCGCGTGTATCGCGCTTGTCACAAGGATACGGGCGAGATCGTGGCGGTAAAGGTCTTGCGCCGCAAGTTCTCCACAGAGCCGGAGCAGGCCGACCGCTTCTATCGCGAAGGCCAGATGGGCGCCACGCTCAAGCACCCCAACATCGTGCCCATCACCGAGGTCTATTCGCGCGGCGAACTTCACTTCCTGGTGATGGAGTTCGTCGAAGGCCGAAATCTGCGCGAGTTCATCAAGATTCGCAAGAAGTTCGATCCGGGACAGGCCACGCGCCTGGTGGCCGACGTGGCCGCCGGCCTGGGCTACGCCTTTGACCGCGGCATCTGCCATCGCGATCTGAAAATGTCCAACATCCTCGTGTCCAGCAAGGGCACGGCCATGCTGGTCGACTTCGGCCTGGCCGCCGAGGGCCAAACCTCCGACGACGCCACCAACTCGCCCAACCCGCGCACCATCGACTACGCCGGACTCGAACGGGCCACTTCGGTGCGCAAGGACGACTCGCGCAGCGACATCTATTTCCTGGGCTGCATCTACTATCACATGCTGACGGGCAAGCCGCCCCTGTACGAAACCAGAGATCGCATCCAACGGCTCAGCAAAGGCCGCTTCCAGGAGATCGCGCCCATCGCGCAGGTCGATCCTGAGTTGCCCCGCTATATCACCGCGATCGTCAACCGGGCCATGGAATTGAACGTCGACGAGCGCTATCAGACGCCCACCGAGATGCTGGCCGATCTGCGCGCCGCCATGGAAAAGCTGAACGAGCCGTACGTGGCCCCCGTGGAGGTCGAAGAGCCGCCCAAGCCGGCGGCCGTCGCCGCGCCCGCCCCGCCCAAGCACACGCTCATGTTCGTCGAATCGAACGTGCCGCTGCAAAACGTGCTGCGCGAACGGCTGAAGAACAAAGGCTATCGCGTGCTGGTCACTCAGGATCCCGAGCGAGCGCTGAGCCGCTTTGCCGAGGGCAACCGCGCCGCCGATTGCGTGATCTTTTCCACGGGTGAATTGGGCGAGCCGGCGCTCGAAGCCTTCAACCGCTTTGGCGAGAACGAAGCCACCCGCCCCATCCCCGCCGTGCTCCTCTTGGGCGAGCACCAGGAAGACTGGAAAAAGCGGGCCAAGCTCAACAAGCATCGCCTCGTAATGTCGATGCCCATCAAGTTGCGCGAACTGCGCGAGGTGCTGGCCCGACTGGTGCCCGAAGAAGCCGACGGCGAACACGCCGAAAGCGCGTAACGCACCGGTGGATTGTCAATCCGTTTGTGCCATGCTCACGCGTTCGTGAGCATGCTCAGTGTACCGCTGTCGCGGCGTGTGAACGTGGCACCCTGTAGCGTCAGTGTGACGGTCCATTGCCACCCGGCCACGAGACTGCGACATCAGCCTAGCGCGATCCCCAGCTCGCGCATCAACAGTTTCATGTCCTCCCAGCAGTCTTTCTTGGCCGCGGGGTTGCGCAGCAAGTAGGCCGGGTGATACGTGCAGACCACGCGGATGTCCCGATACAGCAGGATCTTGCCCCGCATGCGGCCAATCGGCGTATCGGTCTCCAAAAGCGTGTGCGCCGCCACCGCTCCCAGGCAGCAAATGAACTCGGGCTGGATCAACGCAAGTTGCCGATCGAGAAACCCCCGGCAATGGGCCACTTCGTCCGGCAACGGATTACGGTTGCCCGGCGGACGGCACTTGAGCACGTTCAAGATATAGACGTCCGACCGCTTGAGCGTGCAGGCCTCGATGATCTTGGTCAGCAGTTGACCCGCGCGGCCGACGAACGGCTCGCCCTGCCGATCTTCATCGGCCCCGGGAGCCTCACCCAGGAAGCACAGCCGGGCATGCGGATTGCCCACGCCAAAGACGGTTTGCGTGCGCGTGCCGGCCAACTCGCTGCACGCCGTGCAGGCGGCTACCTCTTGCTGCAAGATCGCCAGCGAGTCGTTCGCCGCTGCTACCTGCACGCGCGCGACGCTGGACGCCGCCTCGGTTGCCGGCTCGCGCGCCGCCGGTTTTTCCGCGGCATTCGCCGATTCGTTCGTCGCGTCGGGCACGGACACTTTGGTCGAGCCGCTTGCGGGCCGCTTGGGCCGGGCGAGCTGCTGTACGCCGGCGCGCTCCAGACTCTCCAGCCGCTGAATCGCCGCCGTCACCCGCCGGTCGCGTCCTTGCCTTCCCTGGGCCATCTGCCGGCTCTCCCTGGTCTTGACGTTTGCTCGAAACGACGGCCTTGATAACTGATAATGCCGCGAGATTTCAGTATGACGGTCCAAGCGTCTGGCGCGAAGTGCGTGCAACGTGCGACGCTTGCCCCGTAGCTGGATTCGCAAGAATTCAGCAGTTCCTACTGAGGCAGCGCAGCTTCATCAATTGCTACCACCAAACTCAGCCCGGGTCTGGTTTGCTGCCGGCCGGCCTTCCACCTATGATTGATCGTTTGCGTGCCGCCCCGTCGCGGGCCAAGTCGCCCCGCTGCCATTTCTCGCGTAAAAGTAGTCGTCATGGGCTTGCCTCAGGTTGTCATTGTCGGCCGACCGAATGTCGGAAAGTCGAGCATCATGAACTGGCTGGCGCGCAAGCGGCTGGCGATCGTCGACGACAAGGCCGGCGTCACGCGCGACCGCGTCAACTACCTGATGTGCGAGGGCGATCACTACTTCGATCTGGTCGACACCGGCGGCATCGGTTTCGAAGATCCGGACAATCTCACCTCGAAGATCGACGAGCAGATCGGCACCGCCATCGAGTCGGCCGACGTCGTGCTGTTCGTGGTCGATACGCGCACCGGGCTGTTGCCGCTCGATCAGGAGGTGGCGCGGCGCTTGCACTATGTCGACGCGCCCGTGATCTGCGTGGCCAATAAGTCCGACGAAGGCACGATGGACCCGCAGGCCGACGAATTCTACAAGTTGGGCCGCGGCAAGCTGGTCTGCGTCAGCACGCTGCAAAACCGCAACCGGCAGCGACTCTTGGACATGATCGTCGAGCGGCTGCCCAAGGGCGAACGCCCGCTGCGGCGCGATGCCGACGAGCCGTCGATGAAGGTGGCCATCGTGGGTCGCCGCAACGTGGGCAAGAGCACCTTCGTCAACACGCTGGCCCAGGCCGATCGCATGATCGTCAGCGAGATCGCCGGCACCACGCGCGACAGCGTCGACGTGCGCTTCGAGCTCGACGGAAAAATATTTACCGCCATCGACACGCCCGGACTGAAGCGCACTCGCAACAGCTCCACGGACCTGGATTTCTACAGCACGCATCGGGCCCAGCGGAGCATTCGGCGGGCCGATGTGGTGCTGATGTTCTTCGATCCCACGCAGCGCATCAGCAAGGTCGATAAGCAACTGTGCGACTACGTGGCCGAAAACTACAAGCCCTGCATCTTCGTGATCAACAAGTGGGATCTGCAGGCCGGCAGCATGCCCACCGAAAAATGGGTGACCTACCTGCACGACACGTTTCGCACCATGTGGCACGTGCCCATCGCCTTCGTCACCGGCCAGACGGGCAAGAACGTCAAGGCGCTGTTGAACCACGCGCAGATGCTCTATAAGCAAGCCCGCGAGCGCGTGAGCACGGCCGATTTGAACAAGGTGTTGCGCGGAGCGTTGGACGGCAACCCGCCGCCGATGTTCCACAATCGCCGGCCGAAGATCTACTATGCGACGCAAGTGGGCGGAGAGCCGCCCACGATCGTGATGTTCTGCAACGACCCCAAGGCGTTCACCGAGCCCTATCGCAGATACTTGTTGAGCGCCTTGCGCGACCACCTGCCCTTTGCGGAAGTACCCATCAAGCTCTACCTCCGCAAACGCGCCAGCAACGACCGCCGCGCCGAAATCGACAGCGACTCCGAAGGCCCCGAAGTCGTGGACGCCACGGCGAAATAGCGGGGCGGGATTTGCTTCTTTGGCAGCACATCGCCGATCAGGCCGGCCTCCGCGCCATTGAGGTCGATGCCATCGACGCTGCGGCACGCACCTTCTACTTGAAGTACGGCTTCGTCCCTCTGGCCGATGATCCCCGTCACTTGTTCCTGCCGTTGCACGTCATCCGCAAGCTCAACCTGCCGCCGCTGAGGTGATAGCGTGCCGCTTATCCCGGGCTGGGCTCCCTTGGAAACCAAATCGCCCGCACCTGTTGACAAACGACTACATATGTAGTCTAATGCCCCGCAGTCTTGGCGAGTCTAATGTCCGGAGGCCGCTCGCAATGGTTGCCCAGGAAACTCCTCCCATCTTGTCGCCCGCGGAATGGGAAGTGATGAAGGTGCTGTGGGATCATGGCCAATTGGCGGCGCGCGACGTGTTTGCTCGGCTTCCCCAGGGTCACGGCTGGGCCTACAAGACCGTCAAGACGCTTCTCTCACGGCTGGTGGCCAAAGGAGCCCTGGCCTACGACCAGGTGGGCAATTCCTATCTCTATCGCCCGGCCGTCACGCGCCAGAAGATGACACGCGCCGAGGTGCGCAGCGTGTTTCGGCGCTTGATCAGCGAGGCGTCTTCGCCCGTCTTGGCGCAGTTCATCGAAGAGGCGGATCTCACCGCTGCCGAAATCCGCCAGCTCAAGCGGCAGTTGGACGAAAAACGCGACCGGCCTGCGCGCTAGCGAGGAATCCCACTGTGAGTTTCATCAACCGCATCAGTGACCAGTGGTTGTCGTGGGCGTTTGCCGTCAGTTGGCAGTTGGCGCTGTTGGTGTGCGTGGTCGCAATCATAGCGCACGTGGTCCGTCCGCTGTCGCCGCGCGTGCGTTATGTGCTGTGGTTGCTGGTGCTGGTGAAGGTGTTTCTGCCGCCGGGATTGACGGCGCCCTGGAGCGTTGGTCGTTGGGGCGTGGCGCCGTTGCTGGAGCAAACGTCGCTCGGCGAACTGCGCGAAGCATGGTCGACGGCGGCAATCGCGCCGCCCGACGACGATCAGCCCACGCCGCGCGCTACGGCGGCCCCTGCGCCCTTGGCGGCGGCCGCGTGGCCGCGACCAGCCGTCGCGCTGGCCACGTTGTGGTGCGCTGGATGCCTGGCGTTTTGGGCGCTGGTCGCTTGGCGCTATGTTCGGCTCAACCGAGTATTGCGCTCGGCCGCGATCGTCGATGAGGGTCCGCTGCGCGTGGCGCTCGAGCGCGCGGCGCTTGCGCAGGGTTTGCGCGACGCCCCCGAGTTGTTGTTGACCGAGCTCGTGACCAGTCCCTTTCTGCTTGGCGTTATTCGCCCGCGAATCGTGCTGCCGGCCGCGTCGATTGCCGAGCTTGAGCCAGCGGACTTGGAGACCGTGCTAACGCACGAGTTGGTTCACTGGCAACGCCGCGACACCTGGGTCGGCTGGATGCAGGTGCTGGCGCAGGGCCTGTTGTGGTTTCATCCCTTGCTGTGGTGGGCCAATCGACAATTGCGCCACGAGCGCGAGTGCGTCTGCGACGAAGGCGTATTGCGTCAGGGGCAAATCGCCCCGCATCGTTATGGAGAATTAATCGTGCGCGTGTTGACCACCGCGCGGGCGCGGTCCTTGGTCGGCGGAAGTCTGGTGGGCGTGTTCGAACAGGGAGCCTATTTGCAAAACCGCTTGGAGGAAATCATGAACTTTGCACCGAAACGACGATTTGGCTGGCCGGCACGCGTGGGACTACTGACGTTTGCCCTGTTGTTCCTGCCAATGGCGCCGGGAGTGATGAAACAAGGAACTGCCGACGACCAGCGCCTTGCGGCGAATGACAACCCACCGACGGCCGCCGAGACCTCCTATCCGCAGATCGTCAAGTCGGTGCCCGACGCCGGCGCCACGGGCGTGCCTGCCACGCTCACACAGATCACCGTGACGTTCGACCGTGACATGCAGGGCGGCATGAGCTGGACAGGCGGTCCGCCGCTGTTTCCGCCGGTCGATGAATCGCGCCAACCGCGCTGGATCGACAAGCGCACGTGCGCCTTGCCAGTGAAGCTGGAAAAGGGCAACTACTATTGCGTAGGAATCAACTCTACCAGCTACCAGAATTTCAAGAGCGCCGACGGCGTGCCCGTTCCTTCATCAGCCGTATACTTTGCCACGCAGGGCGCCAGCGCGGCCGTCAATTCGCGGGTGCGAACTCCCAAGGTCGTTTCGTTGAGTCCCGCCAATGGCGCCAGCGACGTCGATCCGACAACGAAATCGCTGCGCGTTAAATTCAACGTGCCGATGGACGAAGGCATGTCTTGGACCGGCGGCGGCGAGTACTTTCCTGATATTCCCGAGGACCAGCAGGCCAAGTGGTCGAAAGACGGCCAGACGTGCACGCTGCCGGTCCGACTCGAGGCCGATCACGAATATCGCCTGGGGCTCAACAGCTTGAGCCATATCAATTTTCAATCGAAGTGGGGCGTCCCTCTGTCGCCGGTCGTGTACACGTTTCGCACGGCCAAGGCGGAAAAGTGATCGGCGCGACGCGCCGGCCGGCGATTGCCAGAGCGATGCCGGCCGGCGCATCTCAGCGCGAACCCGCTCGCGACTCGCGCCGTCTCTTGCACGCTGCGTAAGAGCTTGGCCGCAAGATCGTGGCCCTCCTGCTCGGATCGCCCCACGGCAAGAGTCGCGGACCGGCACGGCAGACTGCGCAGCGACTACTGGCTCGTTTTCCGAATGGGACTGGGCATCCCCTAGCGGTCCCTTGTGGCACGCTGCCGGCGGGGATATGATCGGGGGTTTAACTTGTTGGAACCTCGTGGGTTCCAGTCCTTCTGCCAGGCCGCAAACCAAGCGGCCGGAGTCCCTCATGCGGCACGTTCTTTCGGCGGTGGTGCAAAACGTCCCCGGTGTGCTCGCGCACATCTCGGGCATGCTGGCTTCGCGCGGCTATAACATCGATAGCCTGGCTGTCGGCGAGACCGAAAACCCCGATCTGTCGCGGATGACGTTCGTCATCGTCGGCAACGACACCGTGCTGGAGCAGGTGCGCAAGCAGCTCGAAAAGGTCGTCACCGTCGTGCGCGTGGTCGACATCAGCTCGCAAGATTTCGTCGAGCGCGATCTAATGCTGCTGAAAGTCCACGCTCCGCAAGGAGGCCGACGCAGCGAGATCCGCGAGCTGGCCGAGATCTTTCGCGGCCGGATCGTCGACGTCGGCACCGACGAGGTGATCGTCGAAATCTCCGGCCAGGAGCAAAAAATCGAGTCGTTCGTCGACCTGATGCGGCCCTTCGGCATCGTCGAGCTGGTGCGCACCGGACGCATCGCCATGGTCCGCGGACAGAAGCAATCGGCAGCCGCGCCAACCACGTAACCAAACCATTCCAGCCGCCCGCAGTTGGACCTCACCGTCCGGCGGCCAACCCATACACGCAATACCGACCGAGGAGTGCTTCGCATGGCAAAGATGTATTACGAGAAAGACGCCGATCTGTCGCTCTTGAAGGGCAAGACCATTGCCATTATCGGCTATGGCTCGCAGGGGCACGCACATGCCCAAAACCTCCGCGACAGCGGCTGCACCGTCATCGTGGGCCAGCGCCCCGGCAGCGCCAACTACGACCTGGCCAAGAGTCACGGCTTCGAGCCCGTCAGCGCCGAGGAAGCCGCCAAGAAGGGCGACCTGATCAACATTCTGCTGCCCGACGAAGTGCAAGGCGACGTCTATCGCCAGTCGATCAAGCCACAACTCAAGCCGGGCAACATCCTGATGTGCTCGCACGGCTTCAACGTCCACTTCGGCCAGGTCGAAGCGCCCGAGGGCGTCGATATGGTGCTGGTCGCGCCCAAGGGCCCCGGCCACCTGGTGCGCAGCGAATTCGAAAAAGGAGGCGGTGTCCCCTGCCTGATCGCACTCAGCGCCGGCGCCAGCGAATCCTCGCGGGCTCTCGGCCTGGCCTATGCCAAGGGCATCGGCGGCTGCCGCGCGGGCGTCATCGAAACCACGTTCGCCGAGGAAACCGAGACCGACTTGTTCGGCGAGCAAGTGGTGCTCTGCGGCGGAGTGAGCGCGCTGGTCAAGGCTGGCTTCGACACGCTGGTGGAGGCCGGCTACCAGCCCGAGATGGCCTACTTCGAGTGCATGCACGAGCTGAAGCTGATCGTCGATCTGTTCTATCAGGGCGGTTTGAATTACATGCGCTACAGCGTCTCGAACACGGCCGAATACGGCGACTACACGCGCGGGCCGCGCATCGTGACCGACGAGACACGCGCCGAAATGAAGAAGATCCTGCACGAAATCCAAGCCGGCCAGTTCGCCCGCGAGTGGATCTTGGAAAACAAAGCCAACGCCCCGGCCTTCAAGGCCACACGCCGCCGCGAGCGCGAGCATCCGATCGAAGAAGTCGGCCGCAAGCTGCGCCGGCTGATGCCGTGGATCAATTCGAAGGAAGTCTAGGAAGTCCACGACGGCACGATGGGCACGACGAAAGTGCGTCCGGGAATAAATTCACTTGATTCGTACTTGCTCGTGGAGCGCGCGGAGAACACGCCTATCTCCGCTTCGTGTCGTGGTGTCGTTGTGGTAAGATGCCAGTATTAGGTACTCTTGCATTTGGCGTACCGATCGAGAGATCATTGGCATGGCAACCAAAACGGACCCGCGACAACTATTCACCGAGCTGAAGCCCGGCGATCGCATCGAAGTGATCCACGAGGTGAAGGTCGGCTCCTCCAAGACCTGGACCACCAAGACCGTGGGCACGGTGATGCACACCGAGCGCCGCCGCCAGGGCCTCGCCTTCCGCCGCAGTCCCGACGACAAGGTGTTCGCCGACATGATCGTGCTGAAACGCGACGATGGCGAGCAGACCACCGTCACCATGGACGAGTTCACCGAGCTGCGTCGCGTGTAAGCCGGCGACACGCGCCGATCGTCGTTTGCGTATAATAGCTCGAGCGGGCGATGGATCGGCCGCGGGAATGGCCTGGCACGTGCGAACGTCTCCATGAATACCGGCAAAGATTCCGCACAAGCGCTGCACGCGCATCACGAGCGATCGTTCCGCGCCAATCGCTTCGTCTATCCAGTGCTCAGCCGGCGCTCGGGCGGCATCTCCGTGGGCGTGAATCTCAATCCCGACAAGATTTGCAACTTCGATTGCATCTATTGCCAGGTCGATCGCACGCGGCAGAGCGAGACCACGTTCGTCGAAACGCAGGCCCTGCTCGACGAGTTGGAGTCGATGTTGCGGCTGGTCGCCTCGGGCGACATCTATCAGACGCCCGAGTTCGCCGCCACGCCAGCGCCGCTGCGGCGGTTGAACGACATTGCCTTTAGCGGCGACGGCGAGCCGACCACCTATCGCAATTTCGACGAGCTGATCGAAGCCTGCGCCTCCGTCAAGCGACGGCTGGGGCTCGACCAGGTGAAGATGGTGCTGATATCCAACGCCAGCATGTTTCACCGCCCCCACGTCCAGCGAGGACTGGAGATCCTGGACGCCAACCAGGGCGAAATCTGGGCCAAGCTGGAAGCCGGCACCGACGCGTACTATCACACGATCGAGCGCACACCGATTCCTTTTCGCCAGATTCTGGACAACATCACTCAGGCCGCCCTCCTGCGGCCGCTGGTGATTCAGTCGCTGTTCATGCGCGTCGCCGGCGAGCCCCCTTCGACCGACGAGCTGAACGCATTTTGCGATCGGCTCAACGAAATCACGGCAGCCGGCGGAACCATCAAGCTGGTGCAGATTTACACCGTCGCCCGGCGACCGGCCGAAGACTTCGTCGCCCCGCTCACCGACGCCGAAGTCGACGCCGTCGTCGAACTAGTGCGCACGCGCACCGGCATTCCGGCGGCGCCGTTCTATGGCGTGGTGCAGCCATAGCAGCCTACTCCGGCAACGGCTGCCCCTTGGTTTCGGGTGCAAACGGCAGCACCAAGAGCCCCAGCAAAAAGATGCCGCACATGGTAACGCCGGCATAGCGCAGCGGCTCGGCTTTGTCTTGATAGACATAGGCGGTCAGAAATCCCAGCGCAGCCGGACCGATGGCCGCCACGAAGCGTCCCACGTTGTAGCAGAACGAAGTGCCCGTGCTGCGCAATCGCGTGGGGAACAACTCCGGAAAATAAATCGCGTAGCCACCGAACAGCGCCAACTGGCAAAAGCCCATGATCGGAATCATCCAGAAGACTTCGCTAAACTCGTCCAGGTAGGCGAATACCATGGCCGTGCTGGCCATGGCGAGGATGAACGACACCGCGAAGGCCGGCCTGCGTCCGGTATGCGGCGTGATCAAACTAAAGGCAAAGATGCCGAGGAAGCCGCCAACATTCTGCAAGATCGACGTAATGCCCTTCCAATAGGCCACGTTGGCAACCACGTCGGAGTCGGCCATGCCTTCGGCTTCGAAGCGCTTGGCCATCACGGAACCGATCAGATCGTAGCTGAAGAAACCGATGCCCCACAAACCCACAACACCCGAAAACGCCAACAGCATGCCCACGATGGCATGCCGCCGCCAGCGAGGATCGCTAAACAGTTCCGCATACGAACCGAGTCGCTCGTGAACTTCGCCAGTGGCGACTGCCTGCCATCGTTCGGGTTCCTTGAGTCGACGGCGAATAAACAGGGCCAACAGCGCTGGCACCGTGCCGACGACGAACATCATGCGCCAGGCCCAAGTGCTATCGAGAGTGCCCAGGGCAACCACGTACCCGATGCCCATGCTGATGAATGCCGCGGAAATATTTCCCACGGCTGACAGAGCTTGCAATAAGCCCAAGGCATACGGCCGCACGCGGTCGCTCATCACTTCGGCGACCAACGATACACCTACCGCAAACTCGCCGCCGACGCCCAAGCCGGTCAGGAAACGATAGAAGGCGAAATCCCAGAATCCCACCGACAACGCGCTCAAGCCCGTGCACAACGAGTACATCAAAATGGTCAGCATCATGGTCTTGGCGCGGCCGATGCGATCTCCCATCACGCCAAACACCAATCCACCGCTGGCCCAGCCGAGCAAGAAGATCGACGTGGCATAGCCCGCATATGCGTTGACCAACGCCGCGTCGTTGGCCTTTTGTTGGTTGGTCAACTGTTCGCCGGGGCTACGTTCGGGCAGCACCAGTTCCATCATCGCTGGCTGGCGGGCCAACGCGAAAAGCTGCTGATCCATCGTGTCGAACAACCAACCTAGTGCCGCCACGATCAGGACGAACCATTGATAGCGGTTCACCTCTTCGAACCACCAGGTGGGCCGAGTATTCATGCGCGTGGGACTCCCCAATCGTCGGGTTTCAGTGAGCAAACTTGGCGGGCGCGATCGCGGTCGCAACGGCATCGTGCCTGTGCGGCGCGGCTTTTGAGACGGCTATCGTACACCACGCCCCGGGCGAATGCGACCGACTGTGGCAGGCATTTGGGCGAATGATCGACTGGAAGCCTTTGCCAGAATGTGCCCCTGGGGCGCGCTGCCGGCTTCTTTAGTCGGCTCGATTACTGCTTCCGCGTCGCGTTGGCC
>JBBDYK010000337.1:0-12543 GCA_040901665.1 Pirellulales bacterium
TCTCCTTGGCCTCGCTCACGTCGAGTCGCGCGGCGTGCAATCGCTTGGCCAACGCGCGTAATTCCGACCAGCCGCGGCGCGAAATGCCCTGCCCTGTCGCCACGATTGACGAAATGCCAAACTGCTTCAAGCCTTCTTCATGCTGGCTCTCCAACTCCAGCAGTTCGACTTCGAGTTGATCAACTTCCGTTTCCAGCGAGGCGATCCACTGCTGCTGCTCAGCCAAGGCCTCCAGCCGGGGCGCATGCCGGCAAAGCGCTTCGTTGATTCCCAGGGCGTCGATCTGCGCCGACAGCTCGCGACGCGATGCGCGCAGTGTTTCGAACCTCCGCCGACGATTTGTCAACCGCGCGTCCACTTGATCGAACCGCGCCAGAGCGTTCTCTGGCAAGCTATCATATCCGCTCAGCTTCCCCAGCCGTTCGTCGATCGCCACGCGCCGCTGCCAGCGATCGGACAGCGATCGGGCCAGCGACAGTTCGCGACCCTGTCGCTCGAAGCGGGCTACTTCATCCTCGAGCCGTGCGATCTCGGCGTTCAGCTTGTCGCGCTCTGCGGAGAGCGCCAGATACCTCGCGGTCCCCTGCGCTAGCTCGTCGATCTCGCTTTGCAGTCGCTCGCGCTGACTGAGCAACTGCGAAACCAAAGACGGCCGATCGTCCGGCGCGAGCAATCGCGTGCGCGAAGTTTCCAGCTCGCGCATCACGTCCAACAGCGAAACGCGATCGAGCCCCAGCGCAAGTTCATACAGCTCGTCGGCGGCGCGCGTATCGGACAGCGTGCCCAATTCCTGGATCTCGCGCAGGCCGAAGGCGAACACGTTGGAGAATGTGGCCTCGTCCACGTCGCCCACCAGCGGCGTCAATGCCGCGGCGTCGCGCGACACATCGTTGCCATCGCTTACCAGCGCCACGTCACCCAATTCGCCCGGCTCGTCCGCGTGACGACTGATCGAATACCGCTTTCCGTCGACGGCCGCCGTCAGCGTGCCGCCGGGCCGCCCCTGCCGCACCGGGGGCAAATAGCGCTGGCGACGCTCGGGCGAAAAACCATAAAGCATCGCCCGCACGAACTGCATCAGCGTTGTCTTGCCGGCCTCGTTGGGGCCGTAGAAGACGTTCAATTCGTCGGACAGTTCCGACAACTTTAGTCCGCTCCAGACGCCAAAGCCGTCGACCTGGATGTCACGGATTCTCATGGCCGCGGCTCCTGGGGGCTCAGCAATTCCACACCGAGCCGGGCGGCTTCGTCCAATATGCGTCGCCGCTGGGCCGGCTCATCCAGCGAAACCGTGGTCGCCATGCTGCCCGCGGCCAGTCGCGCGGGCAAATACGGCTCGAAGTCTAGCGGCTCGTCGGGATGATCGACGTAGTACTGCAATCTCCGCAAGAATTCGCCCAGCAGCGATTGTTCCTCATAGCTCTCTGGGGGCACGGCGCATGGCGCTTCGCCTGCAATTGCGATGGACCATACGGCCGGCTTTCGCAAAGCATGGTCGGAGCGCAATCGGGCGACTAAATCGGCAGCCAACTTGCCGCGCCGCAACTCGGCCGACAGCGCCTTGCTTCCCGCGACGTTCCATTCGATCAACAAGTCCGGACCGAACGGGTCAGTGGCCAGCTCGGCCACGCGCTCGTCGATGATCTGGCGCAGTTGATCGGGCGTGGTGGTCTCATTCACCGCCACGCGCTCACTCAAATAACGCACGGCGTCGGTGGGAATGAAGCTGGTGCGAATGCGGCGTTCTTCGTCGACTTGCACCAGCGTACAGCCGTGCGAGCCCGTCTCTTGCGGGCGGCGCCCCTGCGGCGAACCGCAGTAATGGGCCACAACTTCGCCCGTCAATACGGCGCGTCGATCGTGCTCGCCGCCCAAGGCCCAGTAGTCGACGCCCAGGCGAGCCAGCGCGTCGGCATCGGCGGCGCCGTGCGCCGTCGCCACGACGAACAGCCCTGGATCGTGTGTCTCGAATTGCGAAAGGCGGATGCGCTTGCGCTCGGCGGCGCTGGTGCCCACGACGAGCGCCAGCGGTTCCTCGCCGCGGCAGTGCACGACCCGTTCGACGTGGTTGTCGGCAAAGCGAACGACGCCGCGCGCCAACGGCCAGGCTTCGGACCAAGGGCCCAACCGGTCGCTGCGGCCCAGCGCCCAATAGACGCCCACGCCCCGCTGGGCCATGCGCTCGAACTGTTCGTCCAAAAAAACCAGCCCGCGCGGCCCGGCCAAAACCGGATCGACCAGGTCGCCAGACAGCACGACGAAATCGACGCGCTCTTGCAGCGCCGCGTCGAAGACGCGCTCGGCTGCCCGATAGGGAGCGTCGACCAAAGCGGCACGCAGGTGATCGGGCACTTCGACCAGTCCGCGCGGCGGCCGGTCGAGATGAAAATCGCTGGCGTGAAGAAAGCGAAACGGCGCGCTCATCGATACCCTCCCTGCCCCGGCGCACTCGGCTGCGCTGCGCGTGCAACGCTGCCCGGCGCGGGCGATTTGCCTCGCGCAGCACGGCTCGCGCGAGCGCCTGCATCATCCGGGAAGTTTACCGAAGCAAGGCAAGTCAGGCTACGCGAGTTTTTGCTAGCAGGCCCAATGGGTCACTTCGGCCCCGTTTTGCGCTTGGGTTTGGCGGCTGGCCGCGCCGCAGGCGGCTTCGTCGATAGACCAGCGACACGCGGACCCGCGGCACGGGCGCTCGCCCGATCGGCACGGCGTTCGGGTGGCTTCGAAGAGTCCGCCTGGCCGGTTAGCTCGAATAGGAAGCGGCTGGGGATCGATTCCCTCGGCTTGCCCCACTTCATTCGCGCAAGCGCCAGCGAAATTGTCAAGCGGCGCTGCGCCCGCGTGACGCCCACGTAGCACAGCCGGCGCTCTTCGTCGATTGCGGCGCCCGCGGCCTCCACGCTGCGGCGATGCGGCAACAGTCCCTCTTCCATGCCGACCAGATACACCTGTGGATACTCCAACCCTTTGGCGCTGTGCAGCGTCAACAGCGCCACCGCGTTGCGCGCCAGTTGCTCGTCCTTGTCGGCGCTCTCGTCGCGATCGCCCAGCGCAATCTCGTCGAGAAAACTGGCCAGCGTCGGTTGCTTGGCGCGCTTTTCGTACGTGCCCAGCGCGTTGAACGTTTCCTCGACCGCGGACCAACGGCTTTGCTGCTCGAGCGGCTCGTCGTAGTTGCGGTTGATCTCGTCGCGATAGCCGATTTCGTTCACTAGTCCCCCGATCGCGTCCACCAGCGACCCTTTTTCCGCGCGGGCCCGATAGCCATTCACCAGCGCCACGAACTTGCGAACGGCCTCTGCGCTCGACGATGGCAACCCCGGCAGCATCTCCGCGGCGCTCATCACGTCCCAGATCGACTTGCCACGGGCCACTGCCGCTTCGCCGAGCGCCGTCAATGCCTTCGTGCCAATTCCGCGCGCCGGCGTATTGATGATCCGGCGCAGCGAAACCTCGTCCTGCGGCATGGCGATCACGCGCACGTACGCCAGGATGTCGCGCACTTCGCGGCGATCGAAAAACGACATGCCTCCTAATAACACGTACGGCGTCTTGGTCTTGCGCAACTCGGTTTCAAACAGCCGCGGCTGCTCGTTGGTGCGAAACAGGATGGCGAAGTCCTTCGGCTGGGCCGAGCCCGCGGCGATCCGCGCGCGAATGTCGTCGACCACGCGCTTGGCTTCCGCCACTTCGTCCTGGCACTGCCAGATCTGCGGCTTCTCGCCGCCCGACAGCACGGGCCGCAGCACCTTGTCGTGCCGCGTCTTGTTGTGCACGATTAACCGGTTGGCCAGCGCTAGTATGGGAGGCGTCGATCGGTAATTCTCCTCCAGCCGTACCACCTTGGCCCCCGGCCAGTCCTTCTGAAACCGCAAGATGTGCGACACATCGGCGCCGCGCCAGCCGTAGATCGATTGATCGTCGTCGCCCACGACGCACAGGTTTCGATGCCCGCCAGCCAGCGCCCGCACGATGCGATACTGCAATGCGTTGGTGTCCTGATACTCGTCGATCAACAGATGCGAGAAGCGATTGGCCTCGGCAGCGCGGGCGTCGGCAAAACGTGTGAACAGCTCGTTGGTGCATAGCAACAGATCGTCGAAGTCCACGGCGCCGGCTTGCTTCAATGTCCGCTGATAGCGCCGATAGGCCAGCGCCGCCAGGTGTTCCTGGTCGCTATTGGCCTGCGCCGCGGCAACCTCGGGCTGCACGCCCAGAGTCTTCCAGCCGCCGATGAAGTGAATCAGGTCGCCGGGTCGCAGATGCTGATCGGAGACCTTGATCTCGCGCAGCGCCGTCCGGGCGACGCTCTCCTGGTCGCCCCGATCGTAGATCGCGAACTGCGTGGGATAGCCCAGCCGTGGGGCGTGCCGCCGCAAGATTCGGACACACAGCGAGTGAAACGTGGAGATCTCCGGTTGCTGCTTGAGCCGTTTGCCGAGCAACTGCCTGGCCCGCTCGTGCATTTCGCGAGCGGCCTTGTTGGTGAACGTCACGGCCAGAATGCGGTCGGCGCGGGTGCCCTGCTTGATCAACTCGGCAATGCGAAACGTGACCACGCGCGTCTTGCCCGTGCCGGCGCCGGCCAGCACCAAGAGCGGCCCGGAAAGCGTTTTCACCGCGGCACGTTGAGCAGCATTCAATCCGTCGGGCATCGTGCGAATGACGGGCGAGGGAGCAGGAAGAAGCGAAGCGGCGGGCGAGCTGGATTTTCAGGAGAATGCAGCGCCGTCGGAGGATCGTACCCGTAATGCTCGCGACGCGAAAGGGCTGGGCTGTCCTACTCGGCCAGCTTGGCGCCTTCTTGAATGCAGTAAATCCGCTTGTCCGTACGCAGCAGCAACCGGTCGCCCACGATCGCCGGGGTCGCCATGCTCAGGTCGTCCTCGGCCAGCGTGTTGGTGTGCAGGATCTCGAATTCCTTTCCCGCGCGGATCACGAACGTCACGCCGTCCTCGTTCAGGCAGAAGATCTTGTCGTCCGAGGCCCAGGGTGACGAGGTGAACGCCCGGCCCTCGGGAATGCGCTTCCGCTCATACACTTCCTCGCCGGTGGCCGGATCGAAGCAGCCGAAGATCCCCCGGTCGTAGAGCACATACAGCAGATCCTTGTACAGCAGCGAAGTCGGGTTGTAGGGTCCGGCATTGTTGTTGCGCCAGATGATGAAATCGTTCGAGTTCTGCTCGTCCTTCAGTGAAATATCCCCGCTGGCGCCCGGACGGATGGCGTAGACCGGCTTGTTCTTGTCCATCACGTAGCCCGAGCTGATATAGAGCACGTCGTCTTGCGAGTAGGGCAGGGCGATGGTGATGCTCGACATGCCCTCCAATTCCCACAGCAGCCTGCCCTCCAGATCGTACGAGCGATTCTTCTTGGTGCCCGGCGTGATCAGCTCCACGCGCTGGCTGTTCTTCCAAATGTAGGGCGTGGCCCAGTTGCTCTTTTCGCCTTCGCGGGCGACGCGAAACAGTTCTTCGCCGGTGCGGGCGTCCAGGCCCAGGAGATACGCGTCCTCGTCGTTGTCGTTGACGATAAACAGCTTGCCCTCATAGACGACGGGCGAGGTGGCCGTGCCCCAACCGAAACGCATCTTCTTCGGCTCGAGCTTTTTTTCCCACAAGAGCTTGCCATCCAGGCTATAGCAGAACACACCCACGTTTCCGAAATAGGCATACACGCGCTCGCCGTCGGTGACCGGCGTTTCCGAGGCGTAGCTGTTCTTCAAGTGGATCGGCGTAGCCGGCACGCCTTCGTGCGCCGTTTGGTCCCACACGATGCTGCCGGTGTTCAAGTCGAGGCAGATCACTTTCCAGGAATGTGGATCGTCGGAAGGCTTGGGGCGCTCGCCGCCAAAGTACAACCCCTTCTTGATCTCTTCGGTATCGCCCGAGTTGACGCAGGTGGTGACGAAGATCTTGTCGCCCCAGACGATCGGACTCGACCAGCCGCGCCCTGGCAGATCGGTCTTCCAGGCGATGTTTTCAGTCGTCGACCAATGATCGGGCAACTTGACGCCCGGCACGAAGCCCATGGAATCAGCCCCGCGCAACTGCGGCCAATTGTTCTGGGCCGAACAGGGAAGGGCGGCGACGAGCAACAGCGAGCAAGCGAAAAACAATCGGGCAAGGCAGCGCATCGTGTCCACCTATATCGGAAACGTAGGGAGCAATATGACGAAGGGTGCTTGGATCCTAAGGTACCTGCACGGCTCGGTCAAGAAATCGAAAAATGCGGCATTGGACGAGTCATGACCTTCCGCATTTAGCAGGCTTGAGGCAAATGACCCGATAGCGATATAGACTAATCGCCGCCAGAATGGCGAACATCAAGAATGGGAAGATGATCGAGAATTCCACCGCCCAGTCGGCGTCACTGTAAACGTGTTGGCGACAGCGGAATCCAGGGAGGTCGAGCTTGCGATAGTCCTCGTTGACGAATCCCGGGCGGCTCGCCCAATCATCCATCGATTCAATCGATTGGCCAAACTTTGAGCACACGATGATTGAACCGCTGTCAGCAGAGACATACGCGTCGATTAGCCGAATCGCTGGCGCCTCGGCCTGTGTGGATGTGATTGTGACGATCCAGCATACAAAGCACGCGGAGGCAACCAACGACAATGTCGCACCGGTCCAGCCGTAGAGTGACCGCCTAAGATTGAATTGAAACCTGTCGCGTGACGTGGGGCCTTCACTCATGGGATCCAGCATAGCCAGGAACCAAAGTGAGCATCACTTATCAAGGCAAGTAACCCGGGAAAAGAAACTGTCGCAATTCCATCAGCCCTTGATCACCCCAATCGGGCGCATGCGGGCCACTTTTTTCGCCAGCCCGGCGCGGTGTACGACTTCCACCACCAGGTCGACGTTCTTATAGGCGTCGGGTTGTTCTTCGGCCAGGCCCTTCCAACTGCGGGCCCGGGCGATGACGCCCCGATCGGCCAGCTCTTTGTCAATCCGCCGGCCTTGGGCGTGCTTGATCGCGGCGTTGCGGCTCATCACGCGCCCCGCGCCGTGACAAGCCGAGCCGAAGGTTTGTTCCATGCTGCCGGGCTGACCGACCAGCACCCAACTGGCGCGGCCCATATCGCCGGGGATGATCACGGGCTGGCCGATGTGCTTATAGGCATCCGGTGTTTCGGGATGCTCGGCCGGAAACGCGCGGGTCGCTCCCTTGCGATGCACCCATACTTGCTTTTGCGCGCCGTCGACGGCGTGTTCTTCCAGCTTGGCAATGTTATGGGCCACGTCGTAAACCAGGTTCATGCCCAGCGCTTCCCAGGAGCGGTTGAACACCGTGGCGAAGCACTCGCGCGCCTGCCACATGAGCAACTGCCGATTGCACCAGGCGAAGTTCGCCGCCGCGCACATCGCGCCTAAGTAGTGCTGCCCTTCGGGACTTTCGATCGGCGCGCAGACGAGTTGCCGGTCCGGCAAGTGAATGCCGTACTTTTCCGGCGCCTTGCGCAGCAGGCGCAAAGCGTCGTCACACACCTGGTATCCCAATCCGCGCGAGCCGGAATGGATCATCACGCACACCATGCCCTGCGCCAGCCCCATCGCCCGGGCCGCGGTGTCGTCGAACACGGCCTCGACCACCTGCACTTCCATGAAGTGATTGCCCGAGCCGAGCGTGCCGCACTGGTCGTAGCCGCGTTGCAGTGCCCGTTCGCTGACATAGTCGGGCTCTGCCCCGGCGATTTTTCCCCGTGCTTCGGTATGATCCAGATCGCTTTCGACGGCCAGTCCACGCTCGACCAAGAACGGCACTCCATCGCCCATCAATTGCTTGAGCTCGCGCGGCGTGAAGCGATAATTGCCCCCCTGCCCCGTGCCGCTGGGCACGTTGCGAAAGAGCTCTTCGACCAGTTGCGATTGCACGGGCGCCACGTCCGCGGCGTTGAGATTCGAGCGCACCAGCCGTACGCCGCAATTGATGTCGTAACCGACGCCGCCGGGCGAGATCACGCCGCCTGCGGCCGGATCGGTTGCGCACACTCCGCCGATGCAAAAGCCATAGCCCCAGTGAATGTCGGGCATGGCCAGGCTGGCCGTCTGAATGCCCGGCAGATGGGCGACATTGGCCACCTGGTCGAGCGCCTCATCGTGGCGAATCAGCTCGACCAGCTTGTCGTCGGCGTAGACGATGCCGTCGACGCGCATCCCCTTGCGATACGACTTTGGAATACGCCAAGTCGTCTCGCTGGTGCGTTCCAGCGGTCCGCGATACGCATCTTTGGCCATGGCGTCCATTCTCCGCCGAAGAGTTCGCGAGTTGTCAGTCAAATATCCACGATTACCTCGGCCAGCCAGCCGTCGCCTTGGCGTTCGAGCTTCAGTCCATGATACGTGATTGCCTTGACTTCGTGGTCCAGTTGATGCCGCACCGCGTCGATGGGTTCGCCGCGCGCCGTGGCGGACACGCCCGACTCGCTCACCATCACGTCGAATTCGCACAGCAAAAGGCGGCGCGTTTCGTAGATGAACAAAAGTTCGCTCAGCCAGTCGAACAGCAGTAGCTCGGACGGCTCGCCCGAGAGTTCCAAGTGAATGGATTCCAGCGGTCGCACGCTGGCCAGATCGGGCACGATCAGCGAAAACAGCCCGCGCCCCGCGTCGGCGAACAAGCGGTTCAGCTCGGACGCTTGCACGCGCAGCCCGACGTCGGCCGTATGGTCGAAGGTTTCGTAACTCATTGGACGATGCGGCGCAAAGCGGCCCCCGGAGTGGGGACGTGTCGCACGACGACCGCGCAAAGGCGTGCGGCCGGCCGGTTCGTTGACAGCATGACCGCCCCCCCTATAATTTGGCAATCCCGTCCCAGCGGCGGAATCCGTGCAAGAGAGTTCCGCCGCCGGACCGATCTTCACACAAGATCGGAGTTTCAACAGGCCGCCAATCGGCACAGGAGTGGAGCATACCATGGGCAAAGCCGCTGAATTTACCGACGCCAACTTTCAGCACGAAGTTCTCGACTCCGGCGAGCCGGTGTTGGTGGACTTTTGGGCGCCCTGGTGCGGTCCCTGCCGGATGATCGGTCCGGTAATCGAAGAGCTGGCCGGCGAGTACTCGGGCTCGGTCAAGATCGGCAAGCTGAACATCGACGACAGCCCCGGCGCCGCGCAAAGCTATGGCGTCAGCAGCATCCCTACCTTGATGGTCTTCAAGGGGGGCGAAGTCATCGACCGCATGGTCGGCGTGCCGACCAAAGCCCGCCTGCAAGAAGCCCTGGACGCCGCCAAGGGATAGGCTGCAACGCAGTCGTCATTCCGACTTCAAAGTCGGCCGTGCTACGCGGCGCCTCGCTGGCGCTGCTAGCAATTCCTGCAAACGATCGTACGAACACGACAGCCCGAATCGCTTCAACTTCGTCGCGCGGCGTGGTCGAAGTAAGGGATTAGGGAAACCCTGTCGATTGTGTCGCCCGGTTGGTGCGCGGGGGACATCGGGCCGGCCGTGTTCGCGACCGCCGTTGCGCCTGGCCTGGGCACGTGGCGCGCGAGTCTAAACATGTCTGTCAGTGAGACAAGTTCGTCCGCTTCGTTCGACCTGCCGCCACTGGGCGGTCCGGTCAGCGGTACGCGCGTCGACCCGGCACACGTCATGGCTGGCGCCGCCGCGCCGGCCGCGGCCGAGTCGAGCGCAACTGACAGCGAAGCAGCGCAGGTCTCCGTCCAACGCGTCCGCTCGCAAGCGTCGCAACTGGCGGCCTTTCTGCAGCGCCAGGCCACTTCGGTCGACCATCGCGAGAGCGAGCTCAATTCGCGTCTGGCGGCCCTGGAAAACCAGGTTCGCAACGCCCGGCTCTGGATCAGCGAGCAGCAACTCGAAATCGAGCAGCGCCAGGCCGATCTCAACCGTCGCGAGCAGGAACTGGACGAGCGCAGCGTGCGGCTCGCTGGTCATGGAACACCAGATCGCAAGTCGCGAACAGGTCCGACCGCTGACGATGAGAATCTGTCTCGTCGCGAGGCGGAGATCCAACGCCGACAAACGGAGCTCGACGCGCTGGCCGCGCGGCTCGCCGACCAACTGGCCGCGTCTCACGAAGTCGAAGAAGCCCGCCGTGCGTTGCAAACGCTCGCAGCGCGGGCCAAAGATCTCGATCGCACCGAGCAGATGCTCTCGGCAGCGCATGCCGAAGTGCAACGCCAGCGCCAAGAGCTGGCCCAAGAGCACACGCGCTTTGCCGAAGAGACCGAGGCCCAGCGCCGCCGGGCCGCCGAAGAGCAGCAGCGCATGGCCGCCGAGCACGACAAAACCCGCGCCGAACTGAAGCGCCAGGCCGACGAGCTCGCCGCGCGACAGAATGTGCTGGAACAAATGCGCGGCGACATGTCGCGCTCGCAGCAAGAGGTGTTGGAGATTCGCCTGGCGACCGAGGAACTATGGGCCCGGCTGTGCGGATCGATGGCGCCTGCCGCGCTCACCCGCTCGCTGGCCCAAATCCGCGTGCAATTGGCCGATCAACAGCGGCTGGTGCGGTCCGAGCTGGCCCAGCAGAAGTTGGAAATCCAGGCGCTCAGCGCCCGCCTTGCCGAACAGCATCACAAGCTGGCCGAGCGTCGCGCCGCGATCGAAAGCTGGTGCGACGAGCGCCAGCGAGAACTCGCCGCGCAGGCCGCGCGCCTGCTTGAACAGGAACAACGCCTGGCCGACGAAGGTACCGAGATGGTTCAGCAGAGCGAAGCCTGGAACAACGAACGGTTCCGGCTCAATCAGGAAATCCGCCGGTTGCTGCGAGACCGCAGCAGGCCGCTCACCGCGGCGTAATCGATCGGCGCTACGCGTGCGGACGCCGCTTACTCTTGCGACACTTGCACTTCGATGGCCGGCTTGTTCGTCGGCGCTGCCGGTTCCGCGTCAGCGGCTTGCTGGTCGGCCTGCACTCGCGCGGCATGGGCCAGTTGCATCCCGCCCTGAACTTCCTGCGGGCTGAACCACATCTCGGTCGTGCCGTTGAGATGCACGATGCGCTTGTTGGCCAATTGCTCCCAGCTCATGTCATTGGCCAAATGCCAGGCCGCGGCTTGCGCGGCGCGCTGGCTTACGCGCTCTCGACCCAGGGCGGTCAGAAGCTCTTTGACACCGGGCTGGGTGGTGACGGTCTCGAGCGGTTTGATCTCGTAGGGAATGCCGGGACGCGGTTCTTTCTTGCCGTGCTCCAGGCAGACCGTGGTGACTTTAAGCTTGGCGACTTTTTCGGGCGCGATGTTCATCATGCCCATGCCGCCCATGCCGCCGCCGCCCATACCGCCGCCGGTTGATTGCTGGCTGCTGGTGTTGCTGCCTCCGCCCCCACGGCCGCCACCGCCGCCGCCACGCTGCGCCAACACGGGGACTCCGGCGAACGCATCGGGCAAACGCACCGTGAGCGGTTTGTCGGTCTTGTTCGTGATGAGCACGTTCGCTTCGGTCGCGTCTCTGTGGATCAGCCGCGCATCGACGACGTTGGCGTCGATGGCGTCGAACAGATCGATCGCGGCAGGCACTGCGGCTGCCGCCGGGCCGTCGGCAGCAGTCCGCTCTGCCGCCATGACCATTGTCGAACAGGCCAACAGGCCGGCTAACAATCCACCACGTACCCCGATTTGCAATACGGTCACGACAGGACCCTCCGGAGATGATCTGTTCCGCTGTCGCTTGCCCCTGCCGGAGTAAAATCCAGCCGGTCCGCGACAGTCTCCAAGATAATCGGCCGCCGCGAAAAAAGCGAATGTTTCGGTGCTGGCACCCGCTGTCCGCAGTTCCTGCCGGGGCCGAAAGCGCAAAAAAGCCCGCCGGATTCCGCTGCCGACGGGCTTTTTCGCTTTTTTGAGACAGCCGCCATGCTCTCGCCCGGGGTAGGAAGCCAAGGCGCGAGCTACGCGGATGTCCCCGTAGGTATTACCCGGCCGGGTTTCACTAAACCTGCCGGGGGACGACTTTCACATCGCCCGCTAGTACGTGCTGGCCACTAGTGCTCTGTCAACGCTTGGATTTCGGATGATAGCGGTCACATGGAGCACTAGATATCTATTTGCGTCAAAGCACTTGCGTCTTTGGCGACGTCTCGCGTCACCCGAATGAATCGGGTTGACGCTCCACTAGTACATGTCGTAGTCGCCGCCGTGACCGCCGCCGGCAGCCTTCTTATCCTTCTTGGGCTTCTCGGCAATCAGGGCATCGCTGGTCAACAGCAGGGTCGCCACGCTGGCGGCGTTCTGCAAGGCCGTGCGGGTCACCTTGGTCGGATCGATGACACCGGCTTTCACCAGGTCTTCGTAGACGTCGGTGGCGGCGTTATAGCCCATGTTGCCTTTGGCTTCGGCCACGCGTTCGCAGACGATGCCGCCGTCCTGTCCGGCGTTGGTGGCGATCGCCGTCAGCGGAGCGCGGCAGGCCCGCACGATGATGTTGTAGCCCACTTCCTGGTCGTGGCTGAGCCCTTCGGACTTCACCGACGAGGTTGCCCGCAACAGGGCCACGCCACCGCCGGGCAGAATGCCCTCTTCGACGGCCGCACGAGTGGCGTGCAGGGCGTCTTCGACGCGGGCCTTCTTCT
>JBBDYK010000338.1:0-12335 GCA_040901665.1 Pirellulales bacterium
GCCGCGAGATGGAGCAGCACGGCATCGAGTCGGGCGCCGGCCAGCGCATGGAGCTGTTCGCATCGAGCCCGTTGGACGCGCTGAAGAAGACGCTGCCCGGCACCGAGTTCCTGGGCTACGAAGCGACACAGTCCGAAGGCCAGGTGGTGGGCATCATCGCCCGTGACGAGCTGGTCGAGCAGATCGACGGAGTGGGGCACGAGCGGCCGATCTGTCTGGTGCTCGATCGCACGCCCTTCTACGGCGAATCCGGCGGCCAGGTGGGCGACACGGGCGAGATCGTGGGGGCGACCTTCCGCTTTGAAGTGATCGACACGCAAAAGGAAGGCGGCTTTACGCTGCACCTGGGCCATTTGCGCCAAGGCAAGATCGAGCAAGGCGCCAAGGTCACCGCGCGCGTCGACGCCGAGCGCCGTCAAGGTATCCGCCGCGCTCACTCGGCCACGCACGTTTTGCACTACGCATTGCAAAAGCACTTGGGCAAGCACGCGCAGCAGCAAGGCTCGAAAGTGGACCGCGATTGGCTGCGATTCGACTTCACCAATCCCGCGGCCGTTTCAGCGGAGCAACTGACGGCCATCGAGAACGAGGTCAACGAGCTGGTGGCCACGGCCGCCAAGGTCCATTGGCGCAGCCTGCCGCTGGCCCAGGCGCGCGAAAGCGGCGCCATGATGCTGTTCGGCGAGAAGTACCCCGACATCGTCCGCATGGTGTCGATCGGCGAGTTCAGCAAGGAGCTTTGCGGCGGCACGCATCTGGACAATAGCGGGCAGATCGGCCTGTTCAAGATCGTCGGCGAAGAGAGCGTGGCGGCCGGCACGCGGCGGATCGTGGCCATGACCGGACGAGCGGCGCTGGCCCGCGTGCGCGAGCACGAGGCGGCGTTGGCCGAAACTGCGGCGCTATTGCGCGTGCCCGCGACTGAGGTTCCGCGCCGCGTGGCAGCGTTGGCCAAGGAGCTGCGCGATTTGAAGAAGCAAGCCGCCGCGGCGCCGCGCGCCGGCGGAGTCACTGCCGAGGCGCTGCTGGCCGAGGCGACCGACGTTGGCGGCGTGAAGATCGTCGTCGCCGAAGTGCCCGATGGCGATGCCGGCACGATGCGGCAATTGATCGATCAATTGCGCAAGACGGCTGGCACCGTGGCCGTGCTGCTGGGATCCGCCGCCGAGGGCAAGGTCACGTTGGTGGCGGGCATCGGTCGCGAGTTGCAGGCTCAGGGTGTCAACGCCGGCGAGTGGATCAAGTCGGCTGCCGAAGTGGTGGGCGGCCGTGGCGGCGGCAAGCCCGACATGGCGCAAGCCGGCGGCAAGCATCCGCAAAAACTGGGCGAAGCGCTGGCTGCCGGTCGAGCGGCAATGGCATCGCTCTTGCAAACACAGGCCAAGTAAACGTCGCTAACCACACGCAACACGAACCGACCGCTGCCGGCGCCGGCACTTGGCGTTAGCGCATCGGGCGAAACCAGGGGGGAAGTCATGGCCAAGAAGAAAGCGGCGCGGAAGCCCGTCGAGAAACCCTCCAAACCGGCGGATGCCACGATAGGAGCTGGATCAAAGCAAACCAAAGTCACCGCGAAGGCCAAGCAGGCGCGCGTCGCCACGAGCGGCCTGACCAGCCGCGTGCGCGGCCACGTGACGGCGCGAACCAAGCGCAACCAGGCCAAGCGCGACTCGAACCAGGCCAAACGCGGGTAGCCGGAAGAATTGCCCGATGCGCGCCCAACGACGCGCACCGGGCGATTTCCAGTCGATTGCCGCGCACGCTGCGCCGTGCGGCGAGCGGGCCAAACGCTGTGCGGCGAGCGGGCCGCCTACAGTGCGCCTTTGAGCGCCGCGATGGCCGCCTCGTAGTTTGGCTCTTGGGCCACTTCGGGCACCAGCTCTGCGTAGATCACTTTGCCGTCCTTGTCCAGCACGAAGACGCCGCGGGCCAGGATCATCAGGTCTTCGATCAGCATGCCCCAGTTCTTGCCGAAGCTGCGATCGAAGTAGTCGCTGAAGGGCAGCATATTCTTGATGTCTTCGGCGCCGCAAAAGCGGTTCATGGCAAAGGGCAAATCCAGGCTTACGGTCAGGCAGTTCACCTTGTCGCCCAGGGAGGCCAGCTCGGCGTTGAACTTCTTGGTCTGCACCTGGCAAACGGGCGTGTCCAGCGACGGCACGACGCTGATAAAGGAAGGCTTGCCCTTCAGATCGTTCGAGGTGATGGAGGTCAGCTTGCCGTTTTCGAAGCGCCGCAGTTGAAAATCGGGCGCCTGCTGCCCGGTGCGCACTTCGTTGCCGGCCAGTGTCATGGGATTGCCTTTGAATGTAATAGCTCCGGCGCGCGACATGATCGTCATCCTTTCGAGTGATAGCACTTTTTACCCAATTGTCTGCCGGCTAGTATCCGGCGATTCGCACGCATGTTCAAGGGGCCGGTACCGCGTTGGCAATGCGGTGGCACGAAAATCGGGCGCGGGATATTGCCGGCCCGCCACAAAGGAGTAAGATGCGGTTGCGCCCGGCACGATGCGCTGGCGTGACAGGCAATCCTTCGGTAATAGGCGGTCCCTTCTCGTTCACTTGACGGAGCAAGTACCCATGGTCCAGGCGTATGCAGTGCCCGGTTGGCATTTGGAAGTCGACCGCGGCCCCGATTGGCTTTTCGTCCGTCCGCGCCCCCTCGATGCCGACGCTAAGGATGCCTGCGAGCTCGGCGAACAGCTTTGGGCGCTATTGGAGCAGACGCTGACGCATCGGCTCGTTTTGGAGTTGGCGGATCTCGATCGCTTGGATGCCAAGCTGGTCAAGCAACTGCTCTGGCTGCGCGAGCGGATTACCGCCTGCGACGGCATCATGCGAATCTGCGGGCTAACGCCTGCAAACGAAGCGTTCTTGCGCTCCTACGATCTGGCGGGACACATCGCTCACTATTGCGATCGCGAATCCGCAGTGATGGGGCACGACTCACCACGGCGTCCGCGCTAGACAAGCGCGCGTCAACGACGAAGCCGGCGCCGTTGTGTGCGCCTCTCGTCTCAGCAGGACAGCGTGACGCGTGACGGCGTGACGGCCCAATCCACTTCCAAGTGGTTCTCGATCGACTGCACGCCTTCCACCCGGCGCACGGCTTCCTGCGCCATCTGCTTCTGGTAGTACGAGTTGACCACTCCTCGCAGGACGACGTGTCCTTGCTTCGTCTCGAAGCGAAGCTTGCGTTGCTTCAAGTGCGGGTGGGCCGCCATGGCAGAGGTGATCAGAGCATCGAGGGGCGAATGCGGGGTGGGCGTCAGGGCCATGGGGTCGTCCGAATCGGGATGGAGGGTGCTCGGGCAGTTCTACGGTGCGGAGTTGATCGCGGTTTGGTCAGCTCCGGCATATCTTCCATCGGCACTTTCCGGGCTTTCCGTAAAGCTTTCCGACAACGGGTCTTGGAATAGCGGCGAAAGATTTAACGATCGCGCCGATTGTAGGGAGAGACTGCCCCGGCCGACTGCTACCCGGGGCAGCCGGACGAGCGGGCCGCCCAACTAACCGCACGAATTGGCGCCGCCGGCTGCCTTTCGACCCACCCGTTTCATGACCATCGACGGCCGCTCGTCGGACTTGGCCGGCGCGTCGCCCGCGTACGCTAATCTTGCGTATGCCCATCACCTTCGATCCGCCAGCGGAACGTGAAACACCCGCCGGGACGTCCCGCGCGCGGGTCCATTGCGCGCTGGCGCTGGACGAGGTCGACGCGCTCGAAACGTCGTGGCGGGAAATGCATTCGGACGTTCCCAATCCGTTGGGCCAGTTCAACTGGACGCGCGCTTGCTTAGCGGCGTTTCCGGCCGATTCGACGCCGCACGTGGTGGCCGCCACTGCCGGGGCGAGACTGTTGGCGTTGGCCCCGTTGGTGCAGAAGCGTCGGCATGGCGTGTGCCGATTGTACCTGGCGGGCGCCGGTGAGTTGCTCGAACCGATGGACCTCGTTTGGACCGATGCAAAGGCCTGCGCTCGCGTTTTTCAATCGTTGGCACGCAGCGGCGCGCCGTTGGTCTTCGAACGCGTGCCGGCCAATTCGCTTAGTGTGCCGCTCTTGCGGCGGGCCTACTTCGGCCGCGCGCTGGTGAGCGTCAGCCGCGGGCAACCCTGTGCGTACCTGGCTCTGAACGAAAGCTGGCTCGTGCCGGAGTGCCAATTGCCGCCCGACGACCAGGCGGCGCTGGTCCGCGCCCGGCGCGCCGCCGAAGCGCTCGGCCAGGTGACCACCGAAATCCATGCCCCGGACTTGCGCGACCTGGCTAGCGTGCTCGACGAAGCCTTCGACGTCGAGTCCAGCGGCTGGCCGGCCGACGCAGCAGTTCCTACCAGCGGTCGACCTACGCCGCTGTCGCGGGATCCGCAGCGGGCCGTATTCTATTTGCAGTATGCCCGGGCCGCCTGCGTCGAGGGTGTGCTGCGGGTGTGCTTTCTGCGTATCGACGGCCGGGCGGTGGCCATGCAGATCGCGGTCGAATCCGGCGGGGCATTCTGGTTGCTGCGCGCCGGACACGATCCGGAGTTCACGGATTGCCGGCCCGATCAACTGTTGGCGCGCGAAACGATTCGCTACGCGGCGGAGTCCGGCCTGGCATCGTACGAGTTGCTCTGCACGGCCGACGACACGTATCGCAAGTGGCGTCCGCAACAGCGCGCCTGCGTCGCCGTGAATGTCTATCCGCTCAGTCTGCGCGGTCTGGCGGCGCTGTTGGCCGATCTGGCCGTGGCCACGCACGGCCGCTGGCGAGCACCGATCGCCAACGCCGTGCAAGCGCTCGCCCGGCTCGTCTCCGCCGCGATGATGCATTGGGTTTAGCTGATTCGCTGGTAGAACTACTCAATGCTCAGCTAGCCCGCCAGCCACGCTGGCCGCTCTCCGGCAGGCGGCAGCTTGACGACGATGGCGCTTTGGATGTCTGGATGGGCGCGCACTTCGTCGAGGGCTTCGGGCGTTGGCGGCTGGTCGAGATTGAGCACGCCGATGGCCTCGCCCCCCTTGGTGGCGCGGCCCACGGCCATTTGCGCGATATTGATTTTATGCTTACCGAAAATCGTGCCCACGGTGCCGATGATTCCCGGCACGTCTCTGTGCGTGAAGACCATCAGCACGCCGTCCAAATAGGCTTCCAGGCGGAAATGATCGAGCTGGATCAGGCGCAGCATTTCCTTGCCGAAGACGGTTCCCGCGGCCCGATGCGTTTGCGTGTCGGTCTCTACTTCGGCCGCGACGACGGAGGCGAATGCACCGATCTCGCTGCGGCGCTCTTCCACCAGCTCGACACCCCGCTCGCGCAACAGCATCTCGGCGTTGACGATGTTGGGCTCCTCCTCCAACGCGTTCTTTAGCAGCCCGGCGGCGAAGCTGGCGGTGATGAGCCTGGTGTCGCGGTTGGCCACTTCTCCGCGATATTGCAACAGGCAGCGCTTGATCGCGGCGGTTTCGAACTGCGAGAGCAGCAGCCCCAATCGATAGGCGACCTCGAGAAAACCGCGCAACTCGGCCAGTGTCTTCGCGTCCAGCGGGGTCATGTTCACGGCGTTGCGAATGGCGCCGGTCGTGAGAAACTCGATCAGCATGCCGACACCTTCGATAGCCACTTGCGCCTGGGCCTCTTCGGTGCTGGCCCCCAGGTGCGGCGTGCAGACCACGTTGGGCATGCGGAACAATGGGCTATCGGTGCATGGTTCGGTGACGAAGACGTCGAGCGCCACGCCGCCGATTCGCCCCGACTTGAGGCCTTCGGCCAGCGCCGCCTCGTTGTAGATGCCGCCGCGGGCGCAGTTGATCAGCCGCACACCCGGTTTCAGCACGTCGAGCTGCGGCAGATCCACGAGGTTGCGGGTTTCGTCCGTCAACGGCGTGTGGACGGTGAGGTACTCCACCTGCGGCAACAGCGCATCGACGCTCGGGGCCGCCTCGAAACCCAACTCGATCACGCGTTCGGTGGACAGGAACGGATCGAAGCCGATGACGCGCATTTGCAGGGCTTTGGCGCGCTTGCCCACGGCCTGGCCGATGCGTCCCAGGCCGACGATGCCCAGCGTCTTGTCGGCCAATTGCGTGCCCATGTAACTCTTGCGATCCCACTTGCCCTCGACGAGGCTCTGATAGGCGGGTGCGATGTTGCGCGACAAGGCCAGCATCATGGCGATGGTGTGCTCGGCCGTGCTGAGCGTGTTGCCGGCCGGGGTATTCATCACGATGATGCCCAAGCGGGTGGCGGCCTTGGAGTCGATGTTATCGGTGCCGACGCCGGCGCGCACGATGGCTTTCAGTCGATGGTTGCCCTCCAGCACGTCGGCCGTGATCTTGACGCCGCTGCGGCAGATGGCGCCATCGGCCGCGGCCAGCGCCGCGCGCAGCGCCTCGCCTTTGAGGCCGGTGCTCACTTCGTACTCAATGCCCGGGGCGGCGCTCAAAAGCTCCAACCCTTCGGGAGACAGCGTATCCAGCACGATCACTTTTGCCATGGAGATTCTCGATAGTCCGTTGATGCGTGATTGATGTTTCTTGATTCGCGACAAACGTGCCGGGCAATCCGCGAGGCCGCGCGCACTATGCGGGCGATGTATTGGTTGCCATGATGATTTCTTCCTGCAAGACGCGGCCGGCCGCGGCGGCTGCGGCGCCCAGCGTCACGTCGTGTCCCATTTCGTCGAGCACCAGCTCGATGGCCACGAGCGCCGCGACGACGTCGAGCTCGTCGAGCACGCCAAAGTGCGCCAGTCGAAAGATCGTTCCTTCCAGCGGTCCCTGGCCGCCGGCCAGCTTCACGCCAAAGCGGCTCTCGATTCGTTTGAGAAACGCGCGGCCATCGATGCCCGCCGGAATGCGCACGGCGGTCATTCCGGCGGCCGGCCGTTGCGCAAACAACTCCAGTCCCAGCGCGTGCACGCCGGCAATGGCGGCTTTGCTCAGTCGAGCGGAACGGGCCCACACGGCCTCAATGCCTTCGTCGCGGATCAATTGCAGCGACTCCGCCAGGCCGGCGATCAACGTGTGCGCCGGCGTCCACGGCGTATCCGGCCCCGCGCCCGCTTGCTTGCCGCGGAGCTTTGCGCGGTGCAGCTTCAGATCGAAATAGAACGCCTGCGGCTCCACGCGCTCCATCTGTTGCCACGTCTTCTCGCTGATTGCCAGCATGGCCAGGCCGGGCGGAATCATCAGCGCCTTTTGCGAGCCGACCACCAGCACGTCGATGTGCCAGGCGTCGGTCAGGCAGGGGACGGCGCCCGCTCCGCTGATCGCGTCGACGACCCACAGCGATTGGCTTTTAGCAACCACGCTGCCAATGGCTTGCACGTCGTGGATCGCGCCGGTGCTGCTTTCCATCAACGTGCCGAACACGGCCACGGCGTCGCTGTGCTCGGCCAGCAATTGGGCGACGTCTGCGGGCCGCACCGATTCGCCCCAGGGCACGCTGTGGTGCACGACCTCGATGCCGTAACGTCGGCAGATGTCGGACCAGCGGTGGGCAAAGAGGCCCGCGTCCAGGACGATCGCCTTGCCGCCCCGTGGGACCAGATTCACCACGGCGGCTTCCATCCCCCCGGTGCCGGAACTGGTGAGCACGACGACGTCGTTTTCGGTTTGAAAAACATACTTCAGCCCTGCCAGCACTTCGGCAAACAGCGCGCGAAACTCGGCCGTGCGGTGGTGGATCACCTGGCGAGCCATGGCCAGTCGGGCCGGCTCGGGCACTTGCGTCGGTCCGGGAGTCAAAAGACGCTTCTGGGGCATACGCTGCACTTATGGGTTCTTAGCAAACAAATGGGCTCGCCGCCGCAGCGCGACTGCCCGAAGTTTCCGGGGCTTCCGTTGGTCGCCCCTGACCCATGGTCAACCTTGGACTGAATAGGGAGGGTGCCGCACGGCGGAAAAGCCGCCATTGTAGGCCGATCGTACGCGATTGGCCATTGGGGGACACGCGGCCGCCGGACGTGGTTCAGGCCTGGCGAACCAGCAGGACTGACCGCCTTTGGCGCGTTTTGCGCCTTCTCGGTTGTGATTAGCAGGACACGGTGGACGTGCCGAAGTGCACAGGGGGGCGCGTCAAAATGCCTCGCCTTCCCACACGCGGCCGAATCGAAGGTGGGGCGAGGCCCAAGCGCCATCGCAATTCATCGAGTGGCACGAGAAGTGCCATAGTTTCATGGTGTCGAGCGCGTTCCGTCGGTCGTGGGGGCGAAAGTTGGCCAGCACAAGCGACGGACGACGAGGCATTTTCAGGAAAGGAACACGGCCATGGCTGCCGACACCACCACACGATACTTGGGACTCAAACTGGCCAACCCTTTGGTCGTCTCCGCCTGTCCGCTGACGGGCGAGTTGGATGTGCTGCGCCGGCTGGAAGAATACGGAGCGGCCGCCGCCGTGTTGCCGTCGCTGTTCGAGGAGCAGGTTCAGCAGGTGGCGGTGGCCACCCATCAGACCGCGGGACAGCCGACGGCGGTGGTCGAAAACATCTCGTACTTTCACGAGTTGCGCGAGTACAATCGCGGTCCGGACGCCTATTTGAAGCACGTCGCCGCGGCCAAGCAGGCCGTCTCGATCCCGATCATCGGCAGCCTGAACGCGACCGCCCCGGGCAACTGGATCAACTACGCGCGGCGCATCGAAGCGGCCGGGGCCGACGCGCTGGAGTTGAATCTCTACTTCATAGCCACCGACTTCGACACGTCGAGCCGCGATCTCGAGGCGCGCTACGTAAGCCTGGTGTCCGCCGTGCGACACGAGATCTCGATTCCGCTGGCGGTCAAGATCTGCCCCTACTTCACGGCGCTGCCGCAATTGGCGCGGCGGCTGGTCGAAGCGGGCGCCGACGGCCTGGTGCTGTTCAATCGGTTCCTGCAGCCGGACGTCGACCTGGACCACATGCGATGCCTGCCCAAGCTGGCGCTGAGCACGCCGGAGGAAGTGCGGCTGCCACTGCGCTGGATCGGCCTGCTGCACGGCCGTCTCGACGCGTCGCTGGCAGCTTCCACCGGCGCGCATTTTGCGGACGACGTGGTGAAGCTGCTGCTGGTGGGCGCCGACGTGGTGATGGTCGCTTCGACGCTGTATCGCAACGGCGTCGAGGGCCTGCGCACCTTGGTCGGCGGCGTGCAATACTGGCTCGACTCGAACGACTTTCAATCGCTCGATCAGGCCCGCGGCACCCTCAGCCAGCGCAAGTGCCCTGATCCGGCCGCCTATGAGCGCGCCAACTACACGCGAGCGCTGTCGTCGTTCGTGACGGGCGTGGGCAACAACGCGGGTTGATGCGCTATTTCAAGCGACGGAGGCGACGGCCTGATGGCAGTCGATCGAACCCGAAGTGAGACACCTACCGCGGCGGCGCGGCTGGCGCGGTGACGACGCGGGTGCCGCCGGGGGGCGTGTAGACGGGGGCGGCCGGGGTGGTGAGGGCGGCGACGCGGGCGGCGAGCGCGGGCTGGCTGGGGTTCGAGGCCAGCGAGCGTTGATAGTTGGCGACGGCCTGAGCGGTCTCGCCGGATTCTTCGCGCAACTTGCCGAGCGCCGCCAGGGCCGTGGAATTCGCCGGATCGATGGCCACGGCCTCGATGAGTTGCGTCTTGGCCTGGTCGCGATTGCCCGATTCCTCAAACAGCCGCGCCAGCTCGATGCGCGGCGCCGCCGAGCCGGGATTGCGCGCGGTCCAGTTTTCGACCAGCTTGAACGCGTCGGCGCTGCGGCCTTGTTCCACCAGCAACACGGCCAGCGCGCGATAACAGTCCTGATGCTCGGGATTGTGATCGAGGCATTGGTGGTAATAGCTTTCCGCCTGCTGCATGTTGCCGGGCTGGCTGTGCAGCTTGCCCAACTGATGATTCGTGCGGGCCAGGTTGTAGTAGGCGTCCGGATTGCTGGGATCGGTTTGAATGGCTTGCTGGAATCGCTCGAGCGCTCCCTGGTAGTAGGCCTGCTCGTACATCCGCACGCCTTGCTGATTCTGACTGTCGGAGAGCATCGTGCAGCCGGAGCCGGCGACGCCCAGCACCGCAAGGGCGCAAGCCAGGAACCAGCCCGCTGAATACTTCATCGGGCCGCGAACAGTGCGCGATCGTGATTTGGGATCAAACACGGCTTCGAATGCGCCTAGTCGATGGGAAGAATTAGCCGGCGCGAACCGGCCGGGAGATTGGAAGCGCGAGGACCATACTCGCCGGGCCCCGTTCGATGCAAGACCGATTTGCCAACGAAAAAGGCCGCGGACCCAGAAATGGTCGACGCGGCCAGATTTCGATTGCTGATCAAACGGCTGCCGGCGGCGCGGCCAGCGAGCGTGGCACTGCTAGCAGGACGACGTTTCGTAGCTGCTTTTTCCGGCGGGGATGCCCGCGGGGGTATCGCACTTTTGATAACCCAGCCCACGGATTACTTCCAGGATCTCGCTGCAGGTGGGGAACATCCGCCCGCTGGTGCGCTTGTACTGATCGAGGGCGTGCATGAATTCGACTTCCGCGTCCGTATAGTCGCGCTCGCAGGTGGTGGGGTCGATCTGGCGGCGGCGGGCCACCTTCTCGCGCCGCGGACCCAATCGACGCTCCATTGCCACAGCGCTGGCGGCCAGGCGCCGATCGGGCACGACTCGGCGGTCGCGCTTCTTGCGCTGATCGATCGTCACCGGTGCGTCCTGTTTTTTGCTTTTGGCCACCTGGTCTCTCCTGATTGAGGAAGCTAGCGAGTCTTTGATGCCCCGCGACAAGGATGACATCGGGAAACGCAGATGCAAAACTTCAACACCTGGGAAAACCGGGTAATTTTGGCGATCCGTGCGGATTGTGCGGATATTCCGTCTTGGACAATCCCAACGGAAGCGCGGACGGGTGGACGGGGGATCGCGAGCCACAGCCGTTACGAACATGAAGAACCGGCGGTTGGCAGCCGGCGGCCGCGTGAGGCGCGCCGATTGTTCCGATAGCGCCGGCGCGCGAGCAACCCAACCAACGGGCTGCAAACTAGGACCGGGCTGCAAACTGCGAGACCGGCAGGCTCTCGATCAACAGGTCGAACGTCTCCGTGACCGTGTTGGTGATGGGGCGCAGGCCTTCGCTCATGGGCTCTGTCCACGAGGGCTCATCGGGCACCTTGTGCGGTGCGTCCATGATCCCCTTGCCGCCGCCGATCCCGGGCACGAAGAGCATCACGTTGGCAATGCCCTGGCCGGTTCCCTTGGCCAGCCCGGCAAATGGATCGCCGCTTTCCTGGCTGGTCATGGAGAGAAATTCCGGCACGAGCGGCAGCTCCGAGAGCGGCGCTTTTGGCGGCAGCGCGGCAGCCACTTGGATCGTTTGCTTTTCGAGGTTGGCCGTGGCGACGCCCGAATTGCGCTGCGAGAGCACGAGCGGGCCGAGCGCGACCAGCAGGGCCGCAGCGGTGGCCATGACGGCCGTGCGACGGCTGAAGCGCCGCCGCGGCGCACGTTCGTTTTGCAGATCGACCAGCACGCGCAGGGCCAAGTCGTCCGGGCATGGGGGCGTCGCTAGCGCGTAGAAGCCATCGAGCAGATGATCGTAGGTTTCCGCCAGCTTGCGGCAATCGCCGCAAGTTTCGCAGTGCAGGCTCAACTCGGCGTCCCATTGGGGCCGACGCCGCTCGTCCAACACCGCGTTGATTCGATCTTCAAACTCTTCGCACTGCATGCCGCGACTCCTGTACTACTCCACGATGCTTCAATTGCGCCACCAACTCGCGCCGTGCTCGATGGACCCAGGTTTTGACCGTTCCCAACGGACAATTCAGCGTGGCGCTGATTTGCGCATAGCTCAATTCGTGTTGATGAAACAGCAAAAACGCCTGGCGATATTCCTCGCGCAGGTTGCTCAGCGCCAGTTCGACTTCTTCCGCCAAATTGCGGGCCGCGGTCACTTCGACCGCGTCGTCGCTCACGTGATCGACCAGCGACGTGGTGCTGGGCCGCCGCATCCGCGCCGCCAACTGTGTGCGGCAGCGGTTGCCGGCAATCGCCAACATCCACGGCAGAAACTCCCGCTGGTCGTCCCACGTGTGCAGTCCGCGCAAGGCCCGCACGAAGCTCTCTTGAGTCACATCCTCGGCATCCTGGCGATGCCGGAGCATGCGGTAACACAGGCCGAATACCTGGCCGCGGTACATATCGACCAACTGCACCATGGCAGTCTGATCGCCGCGCAGGCAGCGGCCGACCAACTCGCGCACGTCGTCGGACACGTTCGGTTCCTTCAAACGGCAGGTCGGCTACAGGTAATTACCGCCGGAGAGGGCATCCGGTTTCAACGCCACGGCCTGGGGAGCAAGAACATTCTAGGGCAAAACGTGCGGAATTGCCACGAACGGTGGGAAAAACG
>JBBDYK010000339.1:0-3547 GCA_040901665.1 Pirellulales bacterium
AGGTAGAGAATGGCCTGAGCGACCTCCTCGGGCGCGATCATTCGGCCGGCGGCATGCGCCAGGGGACTGGCCGCGATGAAGGCCGCTTCGGCCGCCCGCCGATCGGCCGCCGCCGCGAGTCCCGCCTCGATGATGCCAGTGCCCGATACCGGTCCCGGACAGACAGCATTGAAACGAATCTTGTCCGGTGCATGGGCCAGACCCAGCGCTGCGGCAAGCGCGACCAGGGCCGCCTTGCTGGTGCAATACACGGGGTCGTGCGCCCGTGGCAACAACCCTGCGTTGCTGGCGGTGAACACCACGGCCCCGCCGCCGGCCGCCTTCAGGTGAGGAATCGCATGCTTGCAAGCCAGAAAGCTGCCCTTCACGTTCGTATCCAGGCAGGCGTCCCATTCGGCCTCGCTCACGTCCACCAGTGGCTTGGGCAGATCGACGCCCGCATTGCTCACCAGGATGTGCAATCCGCCGCCATCGCCAACCGCGCGCTCGATCAGCTTGCGCACCTGCTGCTCGTCCCGCACGTCGCAGGTCAGTTGCACGATGCCCCACTTGGCAAACTCCTCGCCATTTTCGTTGCGCGGGTTGAAATCGCCGGTAAAGACCCGGGCGCCGTGTTCGGCCAGCAAGAGTGCCGTGGCACGGCCGATCCCGCTGGAACCGCCGGTGACTACGGCCACTCGGCCGCTCAGGGATTGGCTCATGCGAGTGCCGCGATTTTGGGTTGGGAGGTGTGGCCGGCCCATAAAAACTATCGCCTGCGGCGGCCCCTGTCGAGCAAGCAGCAGGGGAAGCGCGACCGTCGGACTTCGGACGTGCGATACCCTGGCAAGTCTGCGGTTTTTAATAGCTTGGACGAACCGGTCCGAGGGCGATCCCCTGCGGCGGACGATGGCCGGCTGTGATAAACTGAAGGGTTGCAGGCGATTGCTTCGAAACCTCGACGAACCGGCTGTGAGACGCCCCGGTGGCGATTAGCGAATCTTCGGCCCAGCGGTACCAACTGCAAGACCCCGACGTGCGGTTGATGCTCGCGGTGCGCGATGACGACGCGGCTGCCTTCGACGAGTTGATGATGCGCTATCAGGCCCGATTGGTCACCGTGCTCGAGCATCTGACCGGACGCCGCGATCAGGCCGAAGACTTGGCGCAAGAGGTGTTCATGCGGGTTTACCGGGCCCGCAAGCGGTACGTCGTGGGCGCGAAGTTTTCGACCTGGCTGTACACGATCGCCAACCACGTGGCCTCGAACGCCCTGCGCTCGATGTCGCGACGGCCCGAAGTCAACATCTCCCCGAGGCCAAACGACTCCACCGGCGCTAGCGGCTTGGACAAAATGGCGCTGGCGGCCAGCGGCGCCATGCCGGCGCGCCAACTGGATAAAGCCGAATTGCGCGACGTAGTGCGGGCGGCGCTTTCCGGACTGAACGAACGCCAGCGGATGGCAGTGCTGCTCAACAAATTCGAGGGCATGAGCTACGCCGATATCGCCGAAACCATGGAGATGTCGCCGCAAGCGATCAAGTCACTGTTGTCGCGGGCGCGCGTGAACCTGAAGGAGATCCTCGAGCCCTATCTGGAGGACGGGCGCCGGCCGCCACAGTGATCCTGGGCAAGCCGCCCTTGTTGCCAGAGCCATGCAAGACGAGTGAGTGGACGATGAGTGAACGCGAAACCGGTCAAACCGATCTGTTGCACGAAGAGTTGAGCGCCTATCTCGATGGCGAGCTCGACGCGGAAACGGTCCACCGCATCGAGGAGCGATTGGCCCGCGACACCGCCTATCACGCCGAGTTGCAACGGCTGGAGCGCGCTTGGGGAATGTTGGATCGGTTGCCCAGGGCCACCGTCGACGAAGCGTTCACCAAGAGCACGATCGAAATGGTGGCCGTCGCCGCCGCCGAGGAAGCAGCGGCCACGCTGGCCGAGCAGCCTCGTCGTCGCCGCCGGCAGTGGTTCGCCGGAGCGGCGGCGCTATTGCTCTCCACGGCCCTCGGCTTCGTCATCGGCACGCGCATCTGGACCGATCCGAACGAGCCACTGCTCCGCGATCTCAAGGTCGTGGAGAATCTGGAGCTTTACTACCAGGCCGACGACATCGACTTCCTGCGGATGCTGGAAAATGAAAGGCTGTTTGGCGAAGGAGAGCAAGAGAATGGCAACTAGCGCGCCTGGCGACGCTCGATCGACCCGGACCGTTCCCACCTGGGCGATCCGCACTGCGCTGCTGGCTACGGCATGCAGCATGATTCTCGGCGTCGCGCGGGCTGACGACGATCTCGACGCGCGGCGGAAAGAAATCGCGGCCCTATCGCCCGCCGATCAGCAGGAACTATTGCGCAAGCACGAGCGGTTCCTGGCGCTGCCGGCCGCGGAGCAGGACCGGTTGCGGAACCTGCAGGCTGCGATCGACGCCGATCCCGAGTCCGAGCGGCTGCGGCAGGTGTTGGCCGGCTATCATGAGTGGCTTAAAACGCTGTCCACGGGTCAGCGCTCCGAGCTGGCCGCCAAATCGCCCGCCGAACGCGTCAAGGAGATCCAACGGATCCTGCGCCACCAGGAAGTCATGCGGCGTAACGATTTGCTGACCCATCGCGACAAGCGGGAAGTCATTCGCTGGATCGAAGAACTGCTCTGGCAGCAGCGCGAGCAGTTGATCGCCGGCATGGACAAGCGCCGTCGTGAATGGTTCGAGCAACGCAACGAAGAGGACCAACGCCGTGCGCTGATCGGCGAGGCCATCGAGCGGACGCGTCGCAGCCGCGGCCAGAGCCGCGTGGACATCTCCGAGGAAGACGTGCAGCGACTGGCCAAACGCCTGTCGCAGCGTCCCCAGGAGGAGCTGGCCAAACAGCCGGACCTGGCCGACAGGCGGAACGTCGTGGGCGGGTGGATCTTCTCCACCTGGATCGAACGCATGGACTATGGGCGAGGGCCGCGCCGTCCGGCGCCGCTGCCCGAGGCCGACGTGGCACAGTTCTTCGAGAACGAGTTGCCGGCGCCCAAGCGCGAAGAGCTGATGAGCCTGCCCCAGAGCGAGGCCCGCGAGCAGTTGCGGCGGATGTATTTCGACCGCGATGAACGCGGCCCCTTCTTTCGAGACGGTCGCTCGGGACGTGGCGGCCCGCGCGGCGATCGGCCGCGCACGGATGCCGAGCGTTCCGAGCGGGATCGCCACCAGCGACCGGATTCCGACGGCCAGCGCGAAGCAAGTCCGCCACCGCCGCCAGTAGACGGTGCGCAGCCGCAGCCCGGCGAGCAGCGCGACGACGCGCCGTCTGAGCCCAGCTTGTAGCGCGGCGTCTCAGCGTACCCCCAGCGACCCGACGTTGGACGCGGATATTACTGGCGGGTAAGCCCGGGCATCCACGTGCACAGATAATACGCCCGCGGCACGTTGAGCTCTAGCAAGGCCGACAGGTTGCCCTGCGGTTGCCGTCCTTGCGGACCGAACAGCATTTGATCGATGACTCCTTGCTGTTGGCGGAACTCCACGACCTGCACGCTGTCCTTATCGAGCGCCGCCAGCTCGATCGACCGATCGATGGCG
>JBBDYK010000339.1:3557-12216 GCA_040901665.1 Pirellulales bacterium
GCTTGTCGACCAGGTGATTGTCGAGCGCTTGCTTGGCGGTGAAGATGCGGCCGGTGAAAGCGACCTCCTGCGCCGCCTGATCGTCGCGCAGCGCCGTGCGGCTGGCCAGCACGATCTCCTTGAAGTCGGCAAAGCTGGCGTCGACCAGCTCTTGCAGGATCTTCTGTTCTTCGGCGCGAATCGGCTCAGGAAAATCGCGCGTGGGGCTGCCCATCAGCTTCAAAGGGTTGCTGGCGATCGAGTCGTCGCGCACGTCGATTTTCTGCAACAAGCCCGCCAGGTTGTAGTGCGGAATGACGACCCCGATGGAGCCGGTCCAAGTGGTCGGTTCGGCGAACACGTTGTTCTTGGTGTCGCCGGCGGCCATGGCCACGTAGTAGCCGCCGCTGGCCGCGATGCCACCCATGCTGACGACCAACGGGATGTTGCGTTCTTCAGCCAGCCGCTTGAGATGGTGATAAATGTAGTCGCTGCCGGTGACGGTTCCCCCGGGCGAATCGACGCGGACCACGACCGCTTTGACGGATTCGTCGTCGCGTACCCGGTCGATTTGGCGCTTGATGAACGTCTCGTCGCCGAGAATCGTGCCTTCGATCGCGATGATGGCCACTTTATCGGCCGAAGTGCGACTGAGCGAGTGCCAGTGCTCGGTGACGCCGTCGTCATCGGCGCCATAGTTACCCAGCGCGCCGAGAATCCACAACGCCACCAGCAAAAACAGGCCCCACCGCACGATCCGGCCGAGCCAACTGGGGCGTGGCTGCTCGATGACGACGCGCAGCGGCTGGCGCTCGGCTTCGGCAACCAATTCGGCGCGCAGCGGTTGATTGGGGGGAGGCGCGGATGCCATGGATTCACCTCGATTGGGGAGAGTCTCGGACTGATAGCAACGGCGCAAAGCGTGCGCGTCGACCGGAAATCTGCCTGCCATCAAGCATTATATGCGGCGCGCTGCCGACCCCAACCCCGACCGTCACGGCGAACTACAATCGCACGGTCGCGGCGCGAAAGCAGCGACTGCCGGTGTTGCCAAGCGATAGGTCGAAGGGGTAAGCTACGCGGCGGAATCGCACCCATCTATCAGCCCAGCCCGCCGCCGGTCGTCCCGCGTCTGCCGCATGGAGGAGGTCCGTAGTGTTTGTTGCTGCTTCGAGCGAGTGCTTTGGCAATCTGTCGCTGGATGGCGTGTTGCAGCGCCTGGTCGATCTCGAATACACCAACATCGAAGTGGCCATCCACGAGCAAGGCGGCCAGCTCAAGCCCTCTGACGTGTTGGCCAATCTCGATGACACCATCGCCACCTGCCGCGAGACGTATCGGCTGACGATCTCAGGCTACAGCGTCGACATCCAGGCAGAGGGCGAGCTGTATTACGAGCAGTTCGCCGCCTGCTGCCGCCTGGCCAAGGCCACCAAGGTGGTTGCGCTCACCATTCCCGCTGCCGAGTTGGGCACTCCCTTCAACGCCGAGATCGAGCGCCTGCAACGATTGGTGAGCATCGCCTCGGCCGACGGCGTGCTGGTGGGAATCAAAACCGAAACCGGTCGCATCACGCAGGATCCCGACACCGCCGTCGTGCTGTGCGACAACGTCAAGGGCCTGGGCATCACGCTCGATCCCAGCCACTATGTGTACGGTCCGCACGCCGGCAACAATTACGATCAGGTGCTCAAGCACGTCATCAACGTGCAACTGCGCGATACGACCAAGGACAAGCTGCAAGTGCGCGTAGGACAGGGACTGATCGAATACGGCCGGCTGATCACCCAACTGGGCAAGCATCGCTACAACCGCGCGCTGACGGTGCACATTACCGAAATGCCCGACGTGGACCACGCCGCCGAAATGCGGAAAATGCGGCTGCTGCTGGAAAGCCTGCTATAGCCGGCGCGAGACTTCCAGCAAATCGAGCCACGCTCGACGAAAGTCACCCCTGCAAAAGTCGCCCGTGCAGCGAGCGGTCTGCTCGCCCGTCAGTGGCGATTCCGCGCCGGTTTGCATTCGTCCGCGCCAGATACTAGGCTGAAACCCGCCAACACTCCCGCCCCGCCATCACCGCTTGCGACACGCGTGCCGAACGCCACAATTCGCACCGCCGCCTTGCCACAAGGAATCCGCGATGAACCACCGACTCCTGTTTGCGTTCGCCTGTTCCGCGAGCGTGCTGTTGACCTCCTGGTGTGTCGCTGCTGACACTAGCGCGATCAGCTTCCAGCGCACCGAGCTGGACAAGACCTTTCGCAGCGAAGGCGCGGCCGTGGGCGACTTCAACAACGACGGCAAACAGGATATTTCGGCCGGCAGCGTGTACTACGCCGCGCCGGACTGGAAGATGGTTTCCGTGCTCGAACAGCCCAAGGAATTCGATCCGCACAATTACAGCGACTCGTTCTGCAACTTTGCCGACGACGTCAACGGCGACGGCCGCACCGATCTGATCGTGGTGGGCTTTCCAGGACAGGAGACGCTGTGGTTCGAGCAGCCGGCCGCGCCCGATCGGCCCTGGCAGCGACACGTTTGCACGCCAGTCACCAATAACGAAAGTCCCAGCCTGGTCGACGTCGATGGCGACGGCAAGCGCGACTTGCTGTTGGGCTACGATCCCGGCAAGCACATCGGCTATGCCAGGCCTGCGGCCCAGGGCTTGTGGCCACTGGTGGCGGTCTCCGCCGAAAACGCGCCCGGCACCGATCGCTTCTCGCACGGCATCGGCGCCGGCGACGTCAACGGCGACGGTCGCGCCGACGTCCTGGTGGTCGACGGCTGGTGGGAAGCGCCCGCCAGCGCCTCGCAATCGCCCTGGGTGTTTCATCCGGTGAAGTTCGGCGAAGCCTGCTCGCAAATGTACGCCTACGACTTCGACGGCGACGGCGACAACGACGTGGTCTCCTCCAGCGCGCATCTGATCGGCATCTGGTGGCACGAGCAGAAGCCCGACGGCTGGGTGACGCACACGATCCATGACAAGATTTCGCAAACGCACAGCCTGAACCTGGTGGACATGAACGGCGACGGCCTGCCCGACCTGGTCACCGGCAAGCGCTGGTGGGCCCACGGTCCCACGGGCGACGTGAATCCCGATCATCCGGCCGTGGTGGTTTGGTTCGAATTGCAGCGCGAAAACGGGCGGCCCAAGTGGATTCCGCACGAGATCGACAACGACAGCGGCGTCGGCACCCAGTTCGAAGTGGCCGACGTCAACGGCGACGGCCTGCTCGATGTCGTGACCGCCAACAAGAAGGGCGCCCACTATTTCGAGCAAGTGCGCAAGTAAGCTCACGGTCAAAGCTTGGTGGAACATGAAGCAACCGACAGCATCTCGGCGACGATTCTTGCAGGCGACCGGCGCGACCTTGACCGGCGGCTACTTTGCCCCGTACGTGTTCTCGGCCGACGCCGAGAAGCGCTCGCTGCCGCCATCGCAGAATGACCGCCTGCGCATCGGCGCGATCGGCATGCGCTATCAAGGCTCCGTCATCGCCGAAAAGGCGCAAGCGCACGGCGACATCGTTGCCATCTGCGACGTCGACCGGCAGATTGCCGAGAAGGCTCGCGAGCAATTCGGCGGCAAGGCCGACTTGTACGAGGACTATCGCAAGCTGCTCGAGCGGCCTGACGTGGACGTCGTCACCATCGGCACGCCCGACCACTGGCACACGGCCATGGTCATCGACGCCTGCCGCGCCGGCAAAGACATCTATTGCGAGAAGCCGCTGACGCTCACCATCGAGGAAGGCCGGCAGATGCAGCGCGTGGTGGAGGAGACCGGCCGCATCGTGCAAGTGGGCACCTGGCAGCGCAGCGATCACAACTTCCGGCTGGCCTGCGAGATGATACGCCAGGGACGCATCGGCACGCTCCAACACGTGCAGGTGGTCTTAGGCAAGAACAAGACCGGCGGCCCGTTTTCCGTCGCGTCGCCGCCGTCGCATTTCAATTGGAATCTCTGGCAGGGCCAAACGCCCGACGTGCCCTACATCGCCGAGCGGTCGCACTATACGTTTCGCTGGTGGTACGAGTATTCGGGCGGACAGATGACCGACTGGGGCGCCCATCACGTCGACATCGCCCAGTGGGCCATCGGCGCGGAAAACTCCGGCCCGATCGAGATCGACGGCAGCGCGACGTTTCCCAACGTCGAAAACGGCTACAACGTGGCCACCGATTTCGCCGTGAAGGTTCGCTATGCCAACGGCGCGACGCTGGAAGTGCTCGACGAGGGACGCAACGGCATTCTGTTTTCCGGCAGCGGCGGACGCATCTTCGCCAATCGCGGCGTCCTCTCCGGCGAGCCCGTCGAAGCCCTGGCCGAGCGTCCGCTCGCGCGCGAGCAGTTCACGCTCTATGCCCACGACAATCTGGACCGCCCGCCGCGCATGGGCAAGCTCGACGCGATCATCAACCACATGGGCAACTTCTTCGATTGCGTCCGCACGCGCCAGCAACCGCTGGCCGACGTGGCCAGCCAGCATCGCTCGGTGAGCACCTGCCACCTGGCCAACATCTCCATGCGCCTAGGCCGCAAGCTCACCTGGAACCCCGCCACCGAGAAGTTCGTTGGCGACGAGGAAGCCAATGGCTGGTTGCGGCGCGAGCAGCGGAAGGGGTTCGAGATTCCAGCCTAGGTCGTGGCTATAGTGCCAATGGAGTTCAAATCCAGTCGCCCCGATTTAACTTACGACTCTGTTCGGTCTGAGGTTCCGAGTTCGGGATTACTCGCGTCGCGAGTCGTGGCACGCTGCTACTCATCTTCTGTTCCCGCCGGAACCGCCGGTGTAGGCAGAAGCGGTAGCCCATCGGAATCAGTTGCACGCATTGCAAACGCCCAACCTCCATGGTTGCTGCCCTGTGAATTGCTCAACGTAAGCAATACGGAGTTTCTCCCCTTCCGCAGCTTCACAGGAATGATCCTCGAGCGAAAGGCATCATTGCGCCCCAAATCCATCGGAGGTTGGTCGTTGACTTGTAGTATCAGTCGATCGTCCCAGGAGAAGAGCAACTCCGCAGTACACTCCTCTTCGACAGTAAGAACGCATCGCGCCTGTCCGGCTACGCCGCGATGATGAACGGCAACGCCCTTCGTCTCCGGACGAAACACGTGGTTGAAATCAATGAACCCATGGTAAGCCTGGCGCACACGCCACTTGACGTCGGGATTGCTGTCTAAGGGGGCGGCGCGCAGAGCGTCGTTGATTGCTCGATCCTGCTCGTTGTCCAATGGCGCGCATATGGCCCAGCCCCCGTGATCGGGCAGCGGAAGATCAATGCTGCCACGGGGAAGTTCCGTTCCCGGTAGCAATTGCTTCCAGTCCGGCAACCTGACGTAGGGGCGAGGAACTCCCTCCTGATACCAAAAAACGGTGGCGCAGATGTCGTTTTTCATGCACCCGAATCGCATGTGGATCGACTTCTCGAACGAGACGGTATCCTCGACAAAGAAGCGATATCCCACCACTCGCTGCGCGGGACGTGCATCTCCGACGTCTTCGTGGACGTAGTAGGGAATGCTGCTGTGCAGATGCGTCTCTGGAGTGTGCAGCGCTCCACCATATCCGACTCCAAAGCTGTCTTCGCCTCCAATGCCCCGCAGATAGGCCGGGAATTCCCCCTCACCGTCCAAGTAGATGTTGTCCGATCCACCGTGACTCCAACGATCCGTCTGATCGATCAATCGAACACCGTACACGAATCCGACGAGTTGGCCTGGTCCGTCGGCATCGAGCATAAAAAAGTCTTCGCCATAGCGCTGGGTGGGCATTTCGCGCCGCCAACGGGCGCAGAATCGCCGAGGTTCCTGCAGTTCCTGGTTTGGGTACCGATGCCAGTCGACCTGCAAGTACAACGGCGTGCGCACGTTCGACTCAAACTCGATGCGTGCGCTGCGACCGAATGGCATCTTGAAATAGCTGTTGAAGCCGCTACGTTCCTTGACGGAAAGCAAGGGGGTATTGATCGGATACCATCCTGCCCCGTGCATCACCCCGAAGAAGTCACCCAACGGAGCCTCAACATGAGGTACGGTTGCGCCGTCGAAGTAAATCCGCATCACGACTTGCCGCTCCGCGAGCGGGACGGTCTTGGCGTTGACGACGACAAAAAGGTGCTGAATACAGCCTGGTCCATCGAGCGTCGCGCATGTGACAGGCTTACCAGGTTCGAGCGGCTGTAAGGTGTGGCTGAATCGATCAGATATCGGCCGCGATGGCAGTCGCAAACCGAAGGTCGTATCGCCAGCGGTCGACTGGGCGGTCACGATGCACGTGTAACCAATGGCCCAAAACAGGATCCGACATTGCACTTGAGTGCTCCCTTCGTTGCGGATACGCCGGCTCGAGCCAGCTACGGCTCTTCCCGGTGAACAGGCAGCACGACGTATGGCGTGCGCTTCTCCCAATCGGGCCAAAGCGTGCCTCCCCCTTCAATACGAGCTTCCAGGTAGTATTGCATGTCGTGTTTGCGCTCGATGTCATCTCCAGGAATTGCGGCTCGAAAAGTCTGCTTGTCAGCATCCGCTTGCATGGGTACCGCTTTCCATTGATACGTTTGGTTCATGGGACGGTAGTGCAACACGACCGCGCGCAACGGCGTCGCACTTTCGACTTGCGCGACGACTTCCACTTCCTTGCCTGGTATTGCCCTCGGCACAGGGACGCGTCGGATCACGGGGCGCTCCATCGGCGGCTCTTCGCCGGGAAAGTGTGTATACGACCCATTGGTGGCACCATGCTTGGCGATCAGTTTGGCTAGGTAGTCGACGTCCGCGACGACCTCCGGCAAGCGGTCTTTCCAGTGTCCGGTATGGACGTGTAGTTTGTAACCGTACTGCGCGGCCATCTGGTCGGAGAAACCAAACACGAGGTCGTCATGGTATGCCCCATCGCTCAAGCGAACGATTTCGCTCCACGCGGCCAGAGCGTCACGCGCGTGCGACATCGCTTGTGGCAAACGTCCGGGCTCGTTCGTCGCGCGGAAGAACTCCAGATGGGTGGCCGCCATCTTCTTGGCGGCATGGTAACGGGCGAGATGCGCCAGAATGCGGAAGTCTAGCATCGTTGTTCGAAACTCCGCAGTCTGGTTGTCCGGTTGCTTGACCGTGGCTGCCGCAACGGACGCGAGTGTTTCGTCTGCTAACTGGCTCAGCCTTCGGCTCACTTGCACGGGCGTCCACTTGGCCTCCATCGTTCCGGCGACGGCGTCTTCCACGAAGCCGCTGTGATCCGAAGACCACGGCTCGGATCGCCATGAATCCACCGGGCGCCATCGGCTGATCGCGTAAAACTGTCCATAGTCGCTGGGTTGGATCACAGCATACGAATCCAACGGCATACAGGTGCTCATTTCCGGCCAAAAGCCCCAACCACCCGCGCTGAACTGGCACGTTGCCGTGATGAGTGGCAGGATTTGACCGGACTTTTCGTATGCGCGCGCCACGTCTCGTGCCGAGCGGCCAAATCGCTTTTCGAGCTCGCCTTGCAACGCGGTTTCGTGTGTCGCAGGGTTATAACCCATGCGACCGAGAACCCGATAAAAATTCCAGTAGCGCTCATGGTCCCATTCGCCATGTTTCAGTTTCGGATCGCAGAATAGATCCCAGACTCCAGGTTCGTTTCCGTATCCACGAAATGACAGCGGCGCGAATACTTCAAAACCATCGCCGCCACCTTCCTCACAGGCGAGCGCGAACCTTGACGCGTATGCCGGATCACCCCAGAGAAGGATGCGGCTCGTCCCAACCGTCCAGAGTTGATACACCAAACGGAAGTTCCGCGGATGAGACAACAGAGAGCCGTAACCATACCGACTGGCTGAATACTTCGCGTCCTGGACAGTCGGATGGAACGGCAGACCCATGTGCTCGCACCAGAACTTTGTCGATACCGTAACGTCCAGTCCCGTGCGAATTGCCTGACCAATGGTCCTTTGCTTGAGCTCCTTATACCGAAGATCCAATCGCACCTCGTGTCCGCAACTCTTGATGGCGTCAAACAGCGCCTGATAGTATTCCTCCTGCTGTGAGTCGGGAACGCCACTCTCATCGTTCATCCGGAGTTGCACGCCGCGAATATGGGGGCACTCTTGCAATAGCCGGGCCAGCCCTCGTGCGCAGTAGTCCCGTCCTTTCCCGCCTTCCGGAAAATTGCGCACGGCCGTCGGGCCGTAAGTCATTCCCTCGTCCTGAACGGGCCGCTGCGTCCACAGGCCCACGTTGAAATCGATCCCATACTCGGTCGCGAGCTCGGCAATGCTGCGCAGCATTCGCAGATTGGTCGCTCGATCGACGTCGCTCAGCCCATCCACATGGACATCGGAATAATCAGGGAGCGCAAACAGCCACGGATAAGGCGGCGTCAAATAGTTTGTTTGATGACCGAAGGTGAGAGTGAAGTTGTTAAAGCGATTGCGCGCGAGCATCGCGAAATAGCTGCGCCAATGCGCTTCGTTGTAGTACCACCCTTTCTCGAGATCAGCATTGAAGAGTTGGATCGTGACACATCGAACACGCAGATGGGGTGATTCTTGCGCATCGCTCACTGCTCGAAGCACGTCGCCGTCAGGTGGCGCCAAACGAATGGCTTCAGCCGCCTCGCGAACGGCGTACATCAGACCGCGTTGGTCGCTTCCCGTCAGCAGAACCATCGAACCCTGTGCCGGCGCCAGT
>JBBDYK010000340.1:0-12210 GCA_040901665.1 Pirellulales bacterium
CGACCGACGTCACGTAATCGGGAAGCGGCACCGGCGCAGGGCCAATGTAGCCGCAGGTTTCCAGGTAGGTTTGTGCGCGATTGCGGCCTTGCTCGGTCAGGCCGTAGCAATAGTCGCTCAAGGGGGCCGAACCGGTATGCATCATGATCTGCCGAGTGCGCAGGTCGTGATAAACGTTTTCCAACACGCCGAACGGCAAGCACAAGTGATTGGCGATAGCGCGGCCGGTGGCAATGCCCACCACGCTCAAATGCTTGCAAACCAGCGATTCGACCAGCGAGGCGGGCACGCCTGCCTCTTCCAGCGAATGGGGTTCCGCGGGCCGAAACGTGTCCTCGGAAAGCAGCGAGGACAACAGGCTCTCGCGGCTGTCTTGGGCGGTGGCAGTGGTCATTGCCGCACTCCTGGCTGGGCGTCGTGAACGGTACGAGTCGTTGCGCTTACAGAGTCCTTCGTGATCGACCAAATCGGCCACAGACTCCATGGCAAGTCTAGCCCGCAAAATCCGCCGAAATTGATCCGTTAAGCCATGCCGGGACAGGCGGTTAGTCCAGCGGGTGGGCAAACACAACAACAAGGGAGCCCGCAATGATCGCTAGCAAACTCATCATCGCCGGAGGATCCGGATTCTTAGGGCAGTTAGTCGCTCGCTGGTTTGCCCCGTTGGGCTGGGACGTCGTCAGTCTGACGCGGGACGCCGGTTCCTCGGTGTCGCCGGCACGTCGCGTGACATGGGATGGCCGGTCGCTCGCCGGTTGGGTCGAGGAATTGGATGGCGCCGACGCGCTGCTGAATCTGGCCGGCCGATCAGTCAACTGCCGGTATCACGCGCGGAACCGCCAAACCATTCTCCACTCGCGTCTCGAATCCACCCGCGTGCTGGGTGAAGCGGTGGCAAGTTGCAGGCGTCCGCCGAAAGTGTGGCTCAACTCGAGCACTGCTACGATCTATAAGCACACCTTGGATCGTGCGATGGATGAGTTCAATGGTGTGATCGCGGGAACGCCGGAAGCAAAGGACCAGTTCTCGGTCGAGGTCGCCCAGGCGTGGGAGCGAGTATTTGAAGAGGCCCCTGCGCCGCAGACTCGAAAAATAACGATGCGGACGGCAATGGTCTTCGGTACGCACGAGGGGACTGTGTATCGCGTACTTCGGCGGCTGACGCGACTAGGCCTGGGTGGCCCAATAGGCGGAGGTCGGCAATACGTCTCTTGGCTGCATGAAACGGATTTTTGCCGCGCTGTGCAGTGGCTGATCGAGCACCAAGGCATCTCAGGCGTCGTGAATCTGGCATCGCCCAATCCGGTCACCAATCGCGACATGATGCGGACGTTCCGCGGTGCCTGTCATATGCCGGTGGGCTTGCCGGCCAGTCGTTGGATGTTGGAGATCGGCATGTTCTTGCTACGCAGCGAAAGCGAGTTGGTCATCAAAAGCCGTCGCGTGGTACCGACGCGGCTGGTCGACGCTGGCTTTGAATTCCAGTTTCCCCAGATGAAATTGGCCGTGGATGACCTGGAATCGCGATTGGCAACCGGTCGCGGATTGGCCAAGAACTGGCATCTCGATGGCGGGGAATCACCACGCCCGGAAAACGCCATGACGGCTGGGACCGCACTGGATTCGGCAGGGGGGGCCGATTAGACTTGCAGTCAGAACCTGCGGCCTTTAGCGATCGTTTACGTCCACCCGGCCGCATCATCTTTCGTCTCGTGTCGGCAGAGCAGAGGCGGCGCTCCAGCGGGGGCGTCTGGGATCGTGCGACGGCGTGCCGCCTGTCCACTACTTTGCGGCACGCCATCTGGAGACGCTCAGCGTTGAGGCAGGCCGGTGCGGCCATGTGCGGGCCGCGGCGGTTGCGTCGTTCTTGGTTACCTCGTGTGTTTCTCTTTCTTGCGAACAGAGAGTGAGACGCGGAGGTACGCTCAATGGCTGACTATGCGCTGGCACGCCAGTTGTTTGCCCCGCCCGGCGCCGACCGGGCCCACACTCGGCACCTGTTGGCCCAGGCCGCCGGATCGCATGCGCGGCTGCTCGATCGCACGCGCGATGGTCATCAAGCGCCCATCGATCGACTGCGCGACTCCCTTGGCGACTATCTGCGCGGTCCGGCCGCGGCGTCCGAGAAACGCATGGTGCTCGACGCGCCGCAATTGGTCGAGGCGCTGCACGCGCTGGCGCCCTCGTCGCGCGAATTGGCCGATTGGGATGAAGCCGTCGCGCCAGGCTGCAATGACGTGCCCGCCGAACGCCAGTCGGCGCTCGGTTGCGGGCGGTTGGGAAACGTGGTGGCCGCGGTATTGCTGCGCCAGCGCGATTGGCGCGGGCAGATCGGTTTGGCCACGGATGGCTACGGCCGAATTCACATTCCCTTGTGCGACTGGGTGCTCGTGATCGTGGACGAACGCGGACCGGCCCGCGAGCTCCTGGCTCATCAATCGATCGTGCTGCAACTGGACGAACGCCGGGCGCAATGGTCGTTGCCGGGAAGCGACAGGCAGTCGCTGGTGAGCATGCCGCGGCCGGTCTTCGATGCGATGTTCGCCGACAATCGGGCCCCGGCGCGCTTGCCGGCGGGCGTCGAGTTTGGAATCGACTCGCTGCGCGCTCGATTCGAACGGACGTCTCGCCTGGCCAACACGCAGATCCGCTACGAACCGATTTCCGGCGATGCTCCCACTGCCCACGCCGAGCTGACCGGCGGCATCGTGGCGGGGCTGTTGACGGCCATCGAACGCAATGCGCCCGGCATCCACGAGCAGCTTTGCCAGTGCATCCGCACGATCCATGGATTCGAGCTGCCGCCGTACGGATCCGGACAGATTGCCTCGTTTTCGGTGCCCACCTCGCCAGGCGTCATCGGTTTCAACGTCGAGTACTCGCCGCAAGACGAGCCGCAGTTGAGTCCTTTTTGCTTCATGTGGCTGGGCCACGAACTGGGTCACACGCTCAACTATTTGATCGACGACATCGCGTTCACACATGGCTGGCGATTCTTGGAGAATCCCGGCGAGATCACCCCGCTGATTCCACGCTACGGCCGCGCGCTGCGCGTGCGAACGCTGTTCCAGGTTCCCTACGTTCACTTGTTCGAGTGGTGGCTACTGATGATGTTCCATGAGCGGCATTTCGCCGGACTCCCCTGGCAGGTGCGCGACGACGCGGTGGCATTGGGCGAGGACTTGCGCGCCGAGATCGACGAGTCGTTTGAATTGATCGCCGAGCACGCTCGGATCACGGCCACAGGCAAGGCCGTGCTGTGGCGGCTGCGCGAACTGGTCGCCGAGGCCGACTCTCATTGGCGTCGGCAATGCCTGATCGCCACCCGCGGCTATTGCTAAGGTGCCTCTCCGCATTCTCCGGCCGTCGCAGCCTTCCTTGCTCGGGCGCTGGTACCTCCAAATCGAGCGACGCTCCAGCATCGTTCGCCAGACATTGCACATGACGTACAATGCAAGGTACGGCTGGTCGCAGGTCACGTCCGTGGCGCACCGAGGATAGGCAGGAGGAGTTTCGCCGATGCGGTTCGTATTCAATTGGCTGATCAACCGGGTCTTGCGCTACTTCGTGGCCGGCGTCTTTGCCATTCTGCCGGTCGTGGTCACCGTGGCGGTCGTGATCTGGGTCGCCCGCTTCTTGCAGCAGTTCGTTGGTCCCGACGCTCCGATGGGGCGAGTGCTGGGGGCGGTGGGCTTCAATTTCTCGTCCGACACCACCATGGCCTACATCATCGGCTGGTCGCTGGTGCTGGTGGTAATCATGGTCGTGGGCCTAATTGTCGAGGCCGGCGCGCGGGGATTCGTGCAACGGACCTTTGATGCCCTGCTGAACCGCGTCCCCCTGGTCGGTGGCATCTACGGCACGAGCAAACAACTTGTGTCGATGCTCGACCGCACGGGCGATGCGCAGTTGCACGGCATGAGGCCCGTGTTTTGCTATTTCGGACAAGACCACGGCTGCGGCATGCTGGCGCTGTTGGTTTCGCCCGAGGTGTTTCGCATGGACGAGCGAGACTACCTGCTGGTGATCGTGCCCAGCGTGCCGATCCCAATGAGCGGCGGGCTGCTGTTCGTCCCCAGCGAGGCGGTGCGGCCGGCCGATATCACGGTTGAATCGTTGATGAGCATTTACGTGTCGATGGGTGTCAATGCGCCGCAATTCCTGCCAACCAGTCGGCCATTCGACCACCCGGCCCCGCGGCCCGACGGCCCGGCGTAGCGCTCGGAACGGTATTTCAATGGACGGCTAGTGGAGCGTCAACCCGATTCATTCGGGTGACGCGAAACGTCGCCAAAGACGCAAGTGCTTTGGCGACGCAAAGGAATATCTAGTGCTCCGTCTGAGAGCTATCATCCGAAATCCAAGCGTTGACGGAGCACTAGGTCGATGCGGCGCCAACGCCCGAGCCGGTTTGCGACCAGGCGACGAAACGCGGCTGGGTGCGCGTGCCGGAAAGCAGGATCGCGGCGCGCAGGCCGTCGGTGAAATAAGAATCGCCGGTCAGATTGTGGCGCGGCGATGCGGCGTCGCACTCGCCCACGCCGGCGACGTAGCCCGTGGCGTCGACGTGTTGGGCTTGCATCAGGTCCTCGACCACGTAGTCGCGCGATTCGTCGACGTCCGGATCGATGCGGTGCGTCGTGAGGTTCCAGGTCTTGATGGTGAATCGCACGCCAATGTCGCGACTGACCTGGCCGACCCACACCGGCTGGTTTTGAAAGCGCAACGGAGTGAGCCAAAGCCGCAAGTGCAGCCGATCGTTGATCGAGCGTCGCGTGCGCTGCAGCGCCACATCCTGGCTCCGCCCAAAGAGGTACAACGGGCTGACCGGAGAATAGCGGTAGTGAGTGCCCAGGAGGAAGGCTTTCAACGTCTTCCAGCACGTGGCCAGCGTGATCGATTCACTTTCGTCCCAGCGAGCCGCGAAGGCCGCCAAGATAGTTTCGAACGAGCCAATGACCACCAGGTTGACCGGATCGCCGTGCTTCGTGTCGGCGCTATTGGCCGTGGTGGCAGGCATTCCGGACAGTCGGTCGACCAACGCCGGCACGTCGCATTCCACCGGTTCGCGCGCTTCCAGAGCGGAGAAGTCGCGCCGCAGATAGTCGGCCGTGATGCCCGGCACCGCAATCGAGAACGTGAACTCGACGGCGTCGGCGACGGCTGCGGCGGGAGCGCCGGCACCACGATCGAGCGTGTCGCGCGTCGCTTCCAACAGCACGTGAACGACCTTGGTGCCGGCATCGAGCGCGGTGAATACGATACCCTGGCGAATCTCGCCCGGTTCGATCGGCCGGAGGCGCAATGCTTGCGAGCGAAAGTAATCGTCCATGCGCCGATTGGCCCGATAGGCCGTGATCAGCTTCAACGGCACTAGCAGCAACAGTGGCAAGAAGAACAACCAACCAACGAGTCCAAACGCGGTCAGCCGCCGCGCGATGGAGAAATGGTTGGCCGCGGCGGCCTCCAGCGGCGTGAAGTAGTTGGGGTCGATCTTCACCAGTTGCAGCCGCAGCATCCCCGCCGAGCGGTTCTCGATTTTCAAATACACGGCCTGAATGCCGCGTCGCGTCAGCGGCACGCCGAAAAGCCGGTCGCTCTGGTGCGCGTCGAGCACGGCCACCGACACCTTGGCCCGCGAGTCTTCCTGGGTTTGCAACTGTTCGACAAATGCCCGCGCGTCCGGCTGGGGCGTGTAAGGCGTGATGAACAGATGCCAGAGACGAGTGGGGAGGGTGGTTGTCACGTACATGCGATCCAAAGGGGCATTCGGCGCTGCGGCCGGGTGCCGGAATTCTCGTCGGGCGAGACCGCGGTGTCCAGATCGGCACTGTTGACCGGAATCGCGAGAATGAGTTGCTGGCGACGTGCCAACCCGCAAGCTATTATGGGACCCGGCGGGCGGGGTCAAACTCGATCCCGCGGTTCGTTCGCGTCGGCTGCGTTGAAATGACACCTGGGAGTTTTCACGAGATGCGCGTCCTTGTCTGGTCATGCGTTGCGGCCTGCTGCCTAACCGTGCTCGTATTGCCGCCGACCCTGGCCGCCCAGGACCGGCCGAAGGCCTTCGTAGGCGCCAGGATCATTCCCGTCGATGGCGACGAGATCGACGGCGGCACGCTGGTGATCGAAGCCGGCAAGATCGTGGCCGTGGGCCCTGCCGCCGAGGTGACGATTCCCGAGGGGGCCGAGAAGATCGACGTCGCGGGCAAGGTGATCATGCCGGGGCTGATTTGCACGCACAGCCACGTCGGCGGCATGCGCGCCGGCTCGGGAGCCGCCGATGGCAGCGGGCCGATTCAGCCGGGCGTGCGAATTCTCGACGCCCTCGACGTGCACGATGCGGGCTTCAAGCGCGCCGTGGCCGGCGGCCTCACCACGCTCAACATCATGCCTGGCTCGGGCCATCTCATCAGTGGGCAGACCATCTACGTCAAGCTGCGACTGGAAGATCCCGAGCCGCGCAAAATCGACGACTTCTATATTCGCGACGGCGAAGGCGAGCCGTTGGGCGGTTTGAAGATGGCCAACGGCACCAACTCGATGCGCGATCCGCCGTTTCCCGGCACGCGCGGCAAGAGCGCGTTCCTGGTGCGCGAGCAGTACATCAAAGCCCGCGAGTATCAGTCGAAGATCGCGCGGGCCGAAGGCGATCCGGCGAAGCTGCCGCCGCGCGATTTGCACCTGGAAGCGTTGGTCGAGGCAATGCAGGGCAAGCGGATCGTACACCATCACACGCACCGTCACGACGACATCATGACCGTGTTGCGTCTATCGCAGGAGTTTGGCTTTCCCGTGGTGCTGCACCACGTGAGCGATGGCTGGAAGGTGGCGGCCGAGATTGCCGCCGCCAAGGCTCCGTGCTCGGTGATCGTCATCGACTCGCCCGGTGGCAAGCTCGAGGCCCGTGACAGCCGCTTCGAAACGGGCGGCATCCTGGAGAAAGCCGGCGTCAACGTGGCGTTTCATACCGACGACTACATCACCGACTCGCGCGTCTTCCGCCGCAGCGCCGCGTTGGCCGTGCGGGCCGGCATGTCGCGGCCGGCCGCGCTGCGGGCATTGACGCTCTCCGGCGCGGAAATGCTCGGGCTGCAAGATCGCATCGGTTCGCTCAAGCCAGGCAAGGACGCCGATTTTGCCATCCTGGAAGGCGATCCGCTGAGCGTCTATTGCAAGACGACGGCGACCTATGTCGACGGCCGCAAAGTGTTCGACCGCAGCGTCGAGAGCGATCGGCTGTATGCGGTGGGCGGGTTCGGCGCCGGCACACCCTACGCTCCCTATCTGTGTTGCATGGACGATGACGCGACGGGGGGTGCGGAATGAAACGGTTTCATTTCCTATTGCTGGCGCTGCTTGCCTGGCCTTGCTCACTTGCTTCGGCGCAGGTGGCGGTGCGCGGCGCAAAGATCCATACGATGGCCGGTCCGCCGATCGAAAACGGCGTGGTGGTGATTCAAAACGGCAAGATCTCGGCCATTGGCGTGGCCGATCAGATCGCCGTGCCCAAGGACTTTCGCGTGTTGGAGGCGGCCGTGGTCACGCCCGGCTTGATCGACGCGCACAGCACGGTGGGCTTCGCCGGCATCTTGAATCAGCCGCACGACCAGGACCAGATCGAGCGCAGCGCGCCCTTGCAGCCCGAGTTGCGGGCAATCGACAGCTTCAACGCGCAGGAAGATTTGATTGCCTGGGTGCGCAGCTTCGGCGTTACTACCGTTCACGCCGGGCACGCGCCAGGCGAATTGATCTCGGGCCAGACGCTGGTGGCCAAAACCTCGGGCCGAACCGTGACCGACGCGGTGGTCGTGGAAGCCCGCGCCGTGGCGGCGACGCTGGGGCCGGCCGGCCAGAAAACCGACGCCAAATCGCCCGGCACGCGCGGCAAAGCCATTGCCATGCTGCGGGCCGAACTGATCAAGGCGCGCGAATACCTGGACAAGCTAAAGCGCGCCGCGGATGCAGGCGACAAGGGAGAACCACCGCCGCGCGACCTGCGGCTGGAGATCCTGGGCAAGGTGCTCACCGGCGAGTTGCCGCTGTTGATCACGGCATCGCGCTCGCAAGACATCGCCAACGCACTGCGGCTCGCCCAGGAGTTTGACATCCAGATCTGGCTCGACGGCGCCGACGAGGCGTATCTGCTCATCGACGAGATCAAAGCCGCCGGCGTGCCGGTAATCGTGCATGCCACGATGCAGCGGGCGTTCGCCGATCATGAGAATCTGAGCATGGAGACCGCCGGCAAGCTGGTGGCCGCCGGGATTCCCGTGGCGCTGCAAAGCGGTTACGAGTCGTACGTGCCCAAGACTCGCGTGGTGCTGTTCGAGGCGGGTGTGGCCGCGGCCAACGGCCTGTCGTTCGAGCAGGCCCTGCGCACGATCACGATCGATGCGGCCAAGATTCTCGGCGTGGCCGATCGCGTGGGCTCGCTGGAAGTCGGCAAGGATGGCGACCTGGCACTCTACGACGGCGACCCGTTCGAGTACACCTCGCACTGCCTCGGCACCGTGATCGAAGGCCAGGTGGTGAGCGAAGCAAAACGTTAGCCGCCGTCCACGATCAGCCCCTGGCTCCGCCAAGGGATTGAATCACTAGAAGGAGCGTCAAAACCGGAAGGGACTGTCCCGATTTTTCGGAGTCCGCGGAGAAAAATGGGGCTGTCCCCCTCTCCGAACCGGTTTTGAAACTGCTTCTAACGATCTCTGCCGCCGTGCGCCGTTTGCTTGTCGAGGCGCCTCGCTTGTGGTATGACGACGGCGCAATTCATTGCCGATGTTGGCGCATCGGCACTCGGATGGATTTACTCTCGGTGTGCTCAGGAGGAGACCACGCATGCGACGGTCCATCGGTCATTTCGCGGCGCTTGGTTTGGCGGCGCAGGTAGCGCTCGGTTTACCGGCACCAGGACAGGCGCAGAACATTCGGGGTGCCTCGACCGGGCCAACCAAGGCGCCCGGATACGACCATCCCAACCAGTTCATCCATGTGCCGCCCAAGCAGATCGCCGAAAACATGGAGCCGGTGATCGAGCATCCCGCACAGGCTAAGGCGGCCGCCGAGAAGTTGGCCGTAGCGGCGCGCAAGTTCGGCAGGAAACCAAACATCGTCGTCTTTCTTTTGGACGACGTCGGCTGGATGGACCCCGGCTTTAACGGCGGCGGCGTGGCGGTCGGCAATCCCACGCCGCACATGGATCGGTTGGCGCACGCCGGGCTGATTCTCACGTCGGCGTATTCCACACCCTCTTGCTCGCCCACGCGGGCAACGATCATGACCGGGCAGAATCCGCTGCACCATGGACTGCTGCGACCGCCCATGTACGGCGAAAAAGGCGGGCTCGACGGCGCGGTAACGTTGGCCAGCATTCTCAAGCAACTCGGCTACACCACGCAGGGCGTCGGTAAGTGGCACATGGGCGAGAACGACGGCTCGCAACCGCAGAACGTCGGCTTCGACGATTTCTACGGCTTCCTCGGCGTTTCCGACATGTACACCGAGTGGCGCGACACCTACTTCAATCCCGAAGTAGCGCTGGGTCCGGCCCGCTTCAAGATGATGGAAAAGCTGGGCTTCAATCACTACAACGTGCACTGCACGCCCGATCGTGGTCTGGAAAACACCTATCTGATCGACTTGGACAAGATCAAGGACCTGGACCAGGACTGGGCCGCCTATAGCGAGCGATTCATTCGCCGCATGAACAGCGCGCAAAAACCCTGGTTCCTCTATCACTGCACGCGTGCCTGCCACTTCGACAACTATCCGAACGATCAGTACGCCGGCAAGTCGCCCGCCCGCACGGTGTTCAGCGATGGCATGGTCGAGATCGACGACATCCTCGGCCGCCTGGTCAAGACCTTGGAAGAAACGGGCCAACTCGACAACACGATCATCTTCTTCACCTCCGACAACGGGCCCGAGCAAGAGGTGCCGCCGCACGGACGCTCGCCGTTCCGCGGCGCCAAAGGTTCGAGCTGGGAAGGGGGCGTGCGCGTGCCGACGTTCGTTTATTGGAAGGATGTGATCGAGCCGCGCAAGAGCGATGGGCTGTTCGACCTGGGCGATCTGTTCAACACGTTCGCCTCGATCGCCGGCGCGCCCGGCGCCGAAGTAGCAAAGTTTCTGCCCAAGGATCGTTACGTCGACGGCATCGATCAGGCGTCGTTCTGGCTGGCGTCCGACGGCGAATCGTGCCGGCGCAGTCGCATCTATACCATGAACCAATTCGTCTCGGCGCTACGGATGGATGAGTTCAAGGCGCACATCACCGTGGAGCTGCAGGATGCCATTTTCGGGCGTGGCTTCACCGGCGGGTTCTCCGGCTCGATCGTCACGCACACCGGCGGCGCCACGGTCACGAACCTCTATACCAATCCGCAGGAGGATATCAGCGTGGGAATCCGGCATATTCCCATCACGATTCCGCTCATGACCGAAGGCACCCGCTACGCCGAGGTGCTGAAGAAGTACCCGCCCAGGATCAAGATCGGATTCGCGGGGAATTAGGGAAGCAGGCTGGAGACGAGAGGCGGGAGGGTGTAGGCTGAAGGCGGTGGTTGACTGCTGCCCGCGCGTTTCCGGGCGGCACCGGCATCTTGCCAGTGCTCGTGGTCGGTACGCCTTGAATTGCACTGGCGGGACGCCAGTGCCACCGAGTGGCGCGAACTAGTTGGGGCTTGGGTCATGCCGACTCATGAAGTCACGAATCAGGCGCCGCCGCTGGTTGGCTATAACTTGTTTACCTGCGATCGCGCGCTGGGCGAAGCGCTCGAGCGCGAAGGCGCCGCCTGGGCCAGCGATCGAGCGCATAAGCTGGGCGGGATTCTCGGCGGCGAGCAGGCCATCGAGTGGGCCTTCGCGGCCAATGCCAACCCGCCCGTGCTGCAGACGCACGATGCCCGCGGCCAGCGCATCGACAGCGTGCAATTCCATCCGGCGTACCACGAGCTGATGAACCTGTCGGTGGCGCATGGGCTGCACAATCTGCCCTGGAGCGAGCCACAAGCCGGCGCGCACGTGGCGAGGGCAGCCAACTTTTTTCTGGCGTCGCAGAACGAACAAGGGCACGGCTGTCCGATCTCCATGACGTATGCCTGTGTGCCGGCGCTGCGGCAACAGCCCGACGTGGCCAAAGCCTGGGCCCCGCGCATCGCCAGCACCGCCTACGACCGTCGCTTGCTGCCGGCCGACCAGAAAACGGGCGTGCTGATCGGCATGGCCATGACCGAGAAGCAAGGCGGCTCCGACGTTCGCGCCAATACATCGCGCGCCGAACCGACCAGCAAGGGCGGGCCGGGGCGCGAGTATCGCCTCACCGGGCACAAGTGGTTCTGCTCGGCGCCCATGTGCGATGCGTTCCTGGTCTTGGCGCAGGCGCCCGGCGGATTGTCGTGCTTCCTGCTGCCGCGCTGGACGCCTGACGATCGGCTGAACAACTTCAACTTGCAACGACTCAAGAACAAGCTCGGCAACCGCTCGAATGCTTCCAGCGAAATCGAGTTCGAAAATGCTTACGCGCTGCTGATCGGCGAGGAGGGACGCGGCGTGCGGACCATCGTCGAGATGGTCAACCATACACGGCTCGATTGCACGCTGGGCTCCTCCGGCATCCTGAGGGCGGCGCTCGTGCAGGCCATCCACCACACGCGGCATCGCGCGGCGTTCGGAAAGCTGCTGGTTGAACAGCCGCTCATGCAAAACGTGCTGGCCGATCTGTGCGTCGAGTCGGAAGCTGCCACGCTGCTGGCCATGCGGCTGGCCCGGGCGTATGACCGGCAAGACGAATCGGAGGCGCGCTTCCGCCGCATTGCCACGGCCGTGGCAAAATACTGGGTGTGCAAGCGCACGCCGCAAGCCGTCAGCGAATTGCTCGAATGCTTAGGCGGCAACGGCTACGTCGAGGACTCCTCGCTGCCGCGGCTTTATCGCGAATCGCCCCTCAACTCGATCTGGGAGGGCTCGGGCAACGTGATCGTGCTCGACGTGTTGCGGGCCATCAGTCACGAGACCGGCACGATCGACGCGCTGTTGGATGAGATCGACTTGGCGCGGGGCAATGACGGCCGCTTCGACGAGTATGCCGCGGCCATCCGCGCCGATTGGCAGTCGTTGGCCGGCAACGTGCCGCAAGCGCGGCGGCTGGTCGAGCGGCTGGCGCTCGCCCTGCAAGGCTCGCTGGTGGTGCGCTATTCGCCGCAGTCGATG
>JBBDYK010000341.1:0-3048 GCA_040901665.1 Pirellulales bacterium
CCAGGGAACGCGAATTTGCCCTCGTCATTCACAGCGGCGCTGTTGCCGGATTATTCCAACGGCATAGGCAACTCGCTGATGGCGCGGCAGCACTACGCCCGTTATTTGTTCATCATGATGTACTTGCTGACGGACCTGGAGTTCAACGGCTACAACGATGCAACGCTGACTCAAGCGCAGGTTATCGAGCTAAACCTGCGGCGGATCGCGCAATGGGCGATCAATGTGGTCGACTACCGCGATTCCGATTCGATCATGACGCCGTTCGAGTATGACATACAACCATTCGACGCGAACGGCTGGGAAGTCGATGGGGTGGTGGGGTCGTCGGATGACACTACAGTCCCGGATCGGCGCCTGGTCTGGGGCTGCGAACAGCCGGCGCTACTGCTAACAGAGACATTGGCGTTGCACGACCGCAGAGTGAAAGATACCAATGTGGATAAACTGACCACCGACATGATGGAACCGGACGAGGACGTCGATCAAGTTCGCGTACCCGAGGGATCGTTGTTTCTGGAGTTGTATTGCCCAGAGAATGGCAACAACTCCGTACACGTAGCGCGTTCACCAGATCTCCATATTCTGGATGGGACCTCGAATACTTGGAAACTGAACCTGGCTCAGCTTGCACCGTCGGATGGCGCGCGCCAGTATCCAGTTTGGCGCATTGCAATATCGCGTAGCGCGTTGAATCTGGGTGCGAACACGAACGACATCAATCAACGTGTCGCAGCCAATCCGGATAGCATCAACTTCGACCCTGTGCCGTTGTCCGGCACGCTGCCCGGCACGATCCAAGGCAGCGTCTTTGATACCGGCTCCGAAGGGGGCGCGGTGACTCCCGAGCGAATCGTTTGGTTTACCGACGCTGTTCCCAATGTATCGGCAGCGGAAATCGCGATTAGCTTTTACAACGTAGGCAAAGTACTCGATCCCACGGCGGTAGAGCCATGGGTCGCGCCGGGGCAGTATGCCGTCGTGGGCCCGCGCCCGACGACGTACGTCGGCCGCAGCACCGTGGGAAACAATCCATCCACCCAGGCATTTGTACTCAATACGACGGGAACCGGGTCGTTCAGCTATACGCGCGCGAATGGCAACTCACCGGTTGTAAGCCCCTCACAGCAGGATATCGTCGCGCCAGCGGTACCGATCATCTGCGCCTTCCAGGACATTCCGCCCGGCTGGCCGCAACCCATTGGCCTGAATGTGAGTGAGCCGTTATATCAAACCGGTTTTCCGAATACGTACTACAATCCAACTCCCAATCAACCTGGCCCCAGCGGGATCAACGACACATTTGCGGCTCCGCTCGACGTGCCATTGGACGGCAGTTCCGCAAGCGGCGGTGTTGCCAATGCGCCGCTAAAAATCGACGGCATTTTTGCCACGCAGACTCGTCCAAATTACAAGACGGCGTTCCTGCAACGGCTGGCGAACCCACTGCAGCCGTTTGACGTCGCTGCGAATCCGTATATCACCGTGGATTGGCAACCCATTGATTTGGTGGTGTTCAATGGTGAGGCGCGCCAGGATCCGACAAACGAGGAAGACCCGGACGATCCGCTATTCTTGGCTCCGCCGGCAGAACTACTCGCCGGGGGGCGTGAACGCGGCGACATCACTGCTACAAATCCCGCGGGCTTGTGGAGGAACTACGTACAAAACCCCACGCCTGCAAATTCCATTAAGGGCGTCGCTACCAATGTCTTCGACTACAACATTCATCAATCGATCGGCTATCTGAACCGTACGATGGGGCTGCAACGTTGGGCGGCCAACATAACAACGGCTCCACCAACAACGGTCCCCGTCAACTACGGCTACCAGAACGCCCCCGATCCAACGATGACTGCCAAGCCGTTCTCCTGGATCACCTGGAACAACCGGCCGTACACCAGTGGCATGGAGTTGCTGCTGGTGCCGCCTACTTCGGCGGAGCAATTGATGCGGGACTTTACAACGGCGCCAGGGGCACTGTTTGATCCATACGCTCCCGGCAAGACGCCCTTCTCGTTGCCGTTCAAGCACTTGTCCAACTTCTTCCACACAGGGGACGGCACGGTCAACTCGCTGACGCCGCAGTCGCCTTACTTCTATCGACTGCTGGATTATGTCGGCGTGCCGTCGCCGTTCGTGGGCACGGATACCGTCTTCCGTCCTGCGGACTTCAATGGGGCCATGACGTCGCCGTACGGTCTGGATGAGCAGCAGATGGCATCGCACTTCCGTCCGCCGTTCTCGCACGCGTCGAACTATCGCGAGCCGGGCCGCGTCAACATCAACACCATCGCCGGTCAGCACGATGGCACCGGCCTGGTCGCATCGCAAATGTGGACAGCCATCCTCAATGGCGCCGCGACGCCCACCTGGCCGGAAATCGTAGGCAGCCGCCGCGGCGAAGCGGCCATCACCAACAACGTCACGACGCCGCAAGGCACGATCTCCTCGGTGTTCGCCAACCCGTTCCGCTCCGCCGCCGGCGCCGCATTTCGACTGCCGGGCACCGTTACCGCCACGCCGAACTTGCCGCCAGAAGTGAACGTTACCATGTTGCGTCCCAACCCTGATCCGGCCAAAGCGACAAGTCCCTTGTTCGCCAGTCTGCTGGATCCAACCAGGCCGTACGTCGATCCGGATCAGCACCCATACTTCCGATATCAGAATCTGCTGCGGCTGAACAACTCGCTCACCACGCGCTCGAACGTTTATGCCGTGTGGATCACGCTGGGCTATTTCGAGGTCTCGCCGTGGGACGCGCCGCCGCAAGACGGCATTCCCGATATCGATGTCGCTCATCCCGACGGTTGGCAGTTGGGGGCGGAGCTGGGTTCGGACACGGGCGACATCCAGCGGCATCGGGCCTTCTACATCTTCGATCGCAGCATCCCCGTCGGCTACGAGCCCGGCCGAGACCACAACCTCGACGACGCCACACTGGTGAAACGGTTTATAGAATAGCAGGCTGGAGACTGGAGGCTGGAGGCTGGAGGACGTAGGAAAAACATACTAGCCCGAAGCGCGCTTCGAGGGACGAGCGCGCGG
>JBBDYK010000341.1:3148-12046 GCA_040901665.1 Pirellulales bacterium
CCAGCGCCTCTTGTGCCTGCGGCACCCAGACAACAAGTTGTCTGGGCCACCCGCGTGACAGTCTGGAGGACGTAGGAAGAACACACTTGCCCGAAGCGCGCTTCGAGGGATAGGCGCGCGGCCAGCGCCTCTTGTGCCTGCGGCACCCAGACAACAAGTTGTCTGGGCCACCCGCGGTAGGCCGGAGGCCGGAGGACAAAGATACTAGCCCGAAGCGCTAGCGAGGGAACGTTGCGCGCGCCATCATTACTTGCGCCCCACGCTCCCTCGCTAGCGCTTCGCACCTAGTGTGTGCGAGGCGTCTTCACTGACCACTGACCCCAAGCCGCTACTCCCCATGCCTACTTTCCTACAGCCTACCGCCTACAGCCTACCGCCTCTTCTCCCCCTCCTCCTGCTGGCCGCGGGCGCTGTCGCACGCGAGCCCGAGCGGCCGCCGAATGTGTTGATCATTTGTGCCGACGATCATGCGGCCTACGTCGCGGGCACGTATGGCAACGAGCTGGCGCGGACGCCGAACATCGATCGCCTGGCCGCCGGTGGCTTGCGCTTCGATCGGGCGTATTGCAATTCGCCGGTCTGCACCGCCTCGCGCCAGTCGTTCTTGACCGGCCGCTATCCGCGCACCATCGGCGTCACGCAGCTCAAGACGCCGCTGCCGGACAGCGAGGTGACGCTGGCCGAAACGTATAAGCTGGCGGGCTTCGACACGGCGGCCATCGGCAAGATGCACTTCAACAGCAACCTGGCCCACGGCTTCGATCTGCGGATCGACACGCCCGAGTATCGTCGCTGGCTGGCCCAGCAAACGCGTCCGCCGGCGCTGTCGGGCCTGGAGGTGCAGCCGCCGTGGCGTCCGTTCAAGGATCCGGCCCGGGTGTGGCTCAACAGCGCGGCGCTGCCGGTCGACACAGTGGCGGCGCAAGCCGACGGCACGTACTTTGCCGAGCAGGCTGCGGAGTTTTTGCAGAGCCCGCGCGAGAAACCGTTTTTGCTGATGGTGAGCTTTTACGAGCCGCACTCGCCGTATCGCTTTCCGCGGGAGTATCGCGGCCGTCACGATCCGGCCTCGTTCCTCGTGCCCGAGCCGGGACCGGAGGATGACGATCAGATACCAGCCATCTTTCGCGACCTGACGCCGGCCGAGAAGCAGGGGATCAACGCGGCCTATTACACGAGCGTCGCATACATGGACGCCTGCGTGGGCCGCGTGCTCGACGCGCTGGCCGAAGCCGAGCTGACCGAAGACACGCTGGTGATCTATCTGGGCGACCACGGCTACATGCTCGGGCAGCACGGGCGATTCGAAAAGCATTGCAGCTATGAAGAGGCCGTGCGCGTGCCGCTCATCTTCCGCTGGCCCAAGCGCATTGCCGCCGGCCGTCACACGCGGGCCTTCGTCGAGCTGGTCGATCTCGTGCCGACGATCCACGAGCTGTGCGGCTATGACCTGACGCCGCCGCTGCAAGGCCGCAGCTTGTTGCCGTTGATTGACGCCAAGACCACCAGGCACCGCGACCATGTGATCGTCGAGTACGCGCAGAATGACGAGGTGATGATCCGCGACAACGACTGGAAGCTGGTGTACGAGCGCGGCGCGCAGCGGCGCGACGACGGCTATGACACGGGCCGGCCGCTGGTGGCGAATCAATTCCGCTTGTACGACATGTACAGCGACCGCGGGGAGATGCACAACGTGGCCGGCGATCCGGCGAACGCGGCCACGGTCAAGCGGTTGACGGACTTGCTGGCGTATCACCTGGCCACCACCGCGCGCGAGCCGGCCAAAGTTCCGCCGCTGGACGAACCGCTGGCCGTGCTCGACTATTGCGTGCAATCGCACGACGTCGAGCCGGGCAAGTAGCATTGGCGTCAGCGCAAGCGGTAGTGCGCTGCGACTGCAAACACTAACCCGACGCGCAAGCGAGGGCCTATTGCACCAGCCAGCGCCTCTTGTGCCTACGGCACCCAGACAACAAGTTGTCTGGGCCACCCGCGAAGTAGCAGCGGCGACAGCGCAAACGGTAATGCACTGCGACAGCAAACACTAACCCGACGCGCAAGCGAGGGCCTTTTCGCACCAGCCAGCGCCTCTTGTGCCTACGGCACCCAGACAACAAGTTGTCTGGGCCACCCGGCGCAGAATTGCGCCGCACTGGATCGATGATCTTAGCCCCCGGCGACTCACTGGGGGTAAATGCGACTCACCGGCGTCCAGGTGGAGCGTTTCCAGTCGGCGCCAGTGCATCTCGAGACCAAAACACCCCGCGATGGGTGCTTTAACGGGCGGGCCGGAGCGGCTATCTTATTAGTTGGCGTTGATGCGTATTTGCCGGCCCTGGATGTGAGACGAACGCGTGACTCGCTTCGCACGATATCATCGCAATTGGGCACTCGCCGCCGGCATCGCCGCACTGGCGCTCGGGATCCCTGGCGGACCAGCCAGCGCGGACGAAGCGGCCGCTGCGAAGGTCGATTTCGCACGCGACATCGGCCCGATCTTCGTCGAGCATTGCTATGAGTGCCACGGTCCAGACGCGCAAGAGTCGGGCCTGCGGCTCGACCAGCGCGACGCGGCGCTGGCGGGCGGCGACTCGGGGGCGTTGTTCGTCGCGGGCAAGAGCGGCGAGAGCGAGCTGATTCGCCGCATCACGGTCGAAGGGGACGAGCGGATGCCGCCGGTGGGCGACAACAACAAGCCACTGTCGGCCGAGCAAGTGGCCACGCTCAAGGCCTGGGTCGACGCGGGGGGCGCCTGGCCTGCGGCGGCCGCCAGCGGTACGTCGCACTGGTCGTTTCAGCCGATCGCACGGCCCGAGGCCCCGGCGGTGCAAAACGCGGCCTGGCCCCGTTCGCCCCTCGATCGCTTCGTGTTGGCGCGGCTCGAGGCGCAAGGCATCGCGCCGTCGCCCGAGGCGGATCGCTATACGCTCATCAAGCGACTGACATACGATTTGCTGGGCTTGCCGCCAGAGCCGCGCGACGTCGACGCGTTCGTGAACGACGCGTCGCCCGACGCCTACGAGCGGCTGGTCGATCGCTTGCTCGACTCTCCGCACTTCGGCGAGCGCTGGGGGCGACACTGGCTGGACATGGCCCGCTATGCCGATTCGGACGGCTACGAAAAAGACAACTCGCGGCCCGATGCCTGGCGCTATCGCGACTGGGTGATCGAGGCGGTGAACAACGACTTGCCGCTGGACCGCTTCACGATCGAGCAGCTTGCCGGCGACTTGCTGCCGGGCGCGAACGCGTCGAACCGGCTGGCCACGGCCTTTCACCGCCAGACGTTGACCAACACCGAGGGCGGCACCGACCAGGAGCAGTGGCGCGTCGAGGCCATCTTCGACCGCGTGGCCACCACCGGCAGCGTGTGGCTAGGATTGACCGTCGGCTGCGCCCAGTGTCACACGCACAAGTACGATCCAATCTCGCACCACGAGTTCTATCAACTGTTCGCCTTCTTCAACAACGGCGACGAGGTGGAGACCGAAGTGCCGCTGGTAGGCGAGCCGCTGGCCGAGTGGCGTCGCGACAAGGAAGAGGCCGCCCAACAGTTAACGAAGCTGGAACCCAAGCTGGCGCAAGCGCGACAAGAGTTGGCCGCCAAAGTGCCCACCTGGGAGGCCGAGCTAAAGGCCAAGGCCGCGACGCCACTGGCGTTTCATCCGGTTGAGTTGCTGCAAATCGCCTCCAAGGCAGGCGCCCAGTTCAAAATGCTCTCCGACGGCTCGTACCTGGCCGCAGGCGAAAACTCCGACACGGACGAAGTGACCATTACGGCCAAGACCGACTTGCCCGAAGTGACCGGCTTTCGCATCGAAGCGCTAGCCCACGATTCTTTGGGCGGGCGCGGTCCGGGGCGCACCGGCCACGGCAACTTCGTGCTGGGTGAGCTCCGCGTGGCCGCTTCGGATTCGAGCGAGTTCGCCGACCAGCATCGCGTGAAGCTGGCGCACGCCACGGCCGCCGTGCATCAAAACGGCTTCCCGCCCGAGAACGCCATCGACGGCAAGGAAAACACCGGCTGGGCCATCGGGCCGAAGTTCGGGCAGGATCACGCCATCGCGCTGCTGGCCGAAAAGCCGATCCGCGGCGACGCCACGCCCAACTTGCAACTGGTGCTCAGCCAGAACTACGGCGGGCAGCACACGCTGGGGCGCTTCCGCGTGATGGCGGTCTCCGGCCACGATCCGCTGATCGGCGTTCCACAGAACGTGCGCGATGTTTTGGTCGTGGCCGCCGACCAGCGCACGCCCGAGCAGACGCAAGCGCTGGTCGACTTCGTCATTTCGCAAGACAAACCAACGGCCGAGCTGGCAGCCAAGGTCGAGAAGCTGCAAGCCAGGGCAACTGCCCGAGGGGTCATGAAAGCCCGCGTCGTGGCGGAGCGCAGCGACAATCGCCGCACGACGCACGTGTTGCACCGCGGCGACTTCCTGCAGCCCAAGGACGAAGTGCGCCCCAGCACGCTGGCCGCGCTGCCGCCGATTGCAGCGCGCGGCGAAACGCCCGACCGGCTCGACCTGGCCAACTGGCTGGTCGACCCTGACCATCCGCTGGTGCCGCGAGTGACAGTCAATCACCTGTGGTCGAATTTGTTCGGCCAGGGCATCGTGAAGACGGCGGGCGATTTTGGCGTGCGCGGCGAGCGGCCCACCCATCCCGAGTTGCTCGACTGGCTGGCCAGCGAACTCATCGCGCGCGGCTGGAGTCGCAAGGAGATGATCCGCGCGATCGTGTCGAGCGCCACCTATCGCCAATCGTCGGCCACGCGGCCCGAGCTGGTGGACGTCGACCCGACGAACCGCCTGCTTTCCCGGCAGAACCGCTATCGCGTGGAAGGCGAGATCGTGCGCGACTTGTCGCTGGCCGTGAGCGGCCTGTTGTCGCCCAAGCTGGGTGGCCCCAGCGTGTTTCCGCCGCTGCCAGCCGGCATCGCCGAGTTGAGCTATGCCAACAACTTCAAGTGGAAGACGAGCGAGGGCGAGGATCGATTTCGCCGCGGCATGTACACGTATTTCAAGCGAACAGCGCCGCACCCCAGCCTGACCACGTTCGATTGTCCGGACTCGAACACCACGTGCCTCGAGCGGCAGGTCTCCAACACGCCGCTGCAAGCACTCACCACGCTCAACAACGAAGTTTATGCGGAAGCAGCCCAGGCGCTGGCCCGGCGGCTGATCTTGGAAGGCGGATCGACCGACGCCGAGCGGTTGACGCAAGGTTTGCGATGGTGCATCGCACGGCCGCCCACGAGCGAGGAGTTGGCCCCGTTTGCCGAGCTGTTGTCGAGCGGCCGGCAGTGGTTTGCCCAACATCCCCACGAGGCCAAGACGGCCGTCGGCGCGCATCCGCCCGAGGGAGTGGCGCCCGACGAAGCGGCCGCCTGGGTGGCGACCGGTCGCATCCTGTTGAATCTCGACGAATTCCTGACGCGCGAATAGAACCCATGGCAATGAAACACGATCTGGCGAAGCTGGCCGGACAAACGCGGCGCGAGTTCTTCACCAGCGCCGCTTGTGGTTTGGGTGGCGCGGCGCTGGCCGCCGCGCTGGCAGACGACGCGTCGGCCAGCAGCCGCATCGACGCGCCGATCGATCCGTTGCTGCCCAAGGCGCCACACTTCGCACCCCGGGCCAAGTCGTGCATCTTCATTTTCATGGCCGGCGCACCTAGCCAGCTCGACCTGTTCGATCCCAAGCCCAAGCTCAACGAGTTGCACGGCCAAAAGCTGCCCGAGTCGCTGACCAAGAACGTGCGGTTCGCCTTTTTGCAAAAAGACACCGCCACCGTGCTCGGCAGCAAACGGGTGTTCACCAGGCACGGCCAGTGCGGCATGGAGCTCTCGGATTTGTTGCCGCATATCGGCACCGTCGCCGACGACGTGCTGCTGGTGCGAAGCATGCACTCCGACCAGTTCAACCATCATCCAGGACAGTTGCTCATGCAGTGCGGCCGGGCGACGTTCGGCTTGCCTACCATGGGTTCGTGGCTCACCTATGGCCTGGGAAGCGAGTCTCGCAATTTGCCGGGCTACATCGTGCTCACCGCGGGACGCGGATCCAGCGGCGGCGCCACGTTGTGGCAAAGCGGCTTTCTGCCGTCGGTGCATGCGGGCGTGATGTTTCGCAACGCGGGCGAGCCCGTGCTGAACTTGCAGACGCCCGCCGGGCTATCTACCGAATTGCAGCGCAAGGGGCTCGACGTGCTGGCCCAGGTGAATCGCCAGCGATTCGAGCAAATGCACGATCCGGAAATCGCCAGCCGCATCGCCAGCTATGAGTTGGCGTTCCGCATGCAGTCGGCCGCGCCGGAGTTGATCGATCTTTCGACCGAGACCCAAGCCACCAAGGACATGTACGGCATCGACCGCAAGGAGCCCGACGTGACGGCCAGTCGCAGTGGCGGACCGGGACAGTTCCGCTCGTTCGCCAGCAACTGCCTGCTCGCGCGGCGAATGGTCGAGCGGGGCGTGCGATTCGTGAACATCATTCACGCTTCTTGGGATCATCACTCGAATCTCGACGTCGAACTGCCCTTCAACGCCGAGATGGCCGATCAACCGGTTGCCGCCCTCATCAAAGATCTCAAGCAGCGCGGGCTCCTGGACGAGACGCTGGTGGTGTGGGGCAGCGAATTCGGCCGCACCCCATTGGGCGAGAATCGCAACGGCGGACCGGTGAGCGGACGCGACCATCATCCATTCGCCTTCAGCGTCTTCATGGCCGGCGGCGGCATTCGCGGCGGCCAAGTTTATGGCGAGACCGACGAGATCGGCTGGGCGCCCGTGAAAGACCCCGTACACGTCAACGACCTGCAAGCCACGCTGTTGCACCTGTTCGGCGTCGACCACCTGAAGCTGACCCACCGCTTCCAAGGTCGCGACTTCCGCCTCACCGACGTGGGCGGGAAGGTGGTCGATGCGTGGCTGGCGTGAAGTGGTGAGGCCGGACGACTGACATGCGGCGTTCCGCTGGAATGGCGTGTGCTCGCGCACATCTGACAGCGGCGCTACGTTCGCTCGTTAGAGCAAGCCGGCTGCGTGTTTTTCCAGCAGCCGGGCGATGCGATAGTAGGCGCGGTCCTCGGCCAGCTTGACGAGCGTGCGGCCGCGCTCGTCGCAATAGCGCGTATCGGCGCCGGCGGCGAACAACAGCTTCAGTCCATCGTCGGATTGGCCCATGGCCGCGTGATAGACGGGCGTGCAATCATTCGCGTCGCGCGCGCTCGGATCGGCGCCGCGCTGCAACAGCAACCGCACGATCTTGGGCCAGGCGGTCCGCGCCGCGCACATCAACAGCGTCTGTCCCTCGCCGTTGCGGCAGTCGACCTTGCCGCCGTCGGCCAGGTAGGCTTCCACCGTCGGCAGTTCACCGCGCTCGATCGCCTGAAAAATCGGCAGCTCCTCGACGTACGTGTACGACTCGTCGCCCGGCGTCAGGCAGCCGAGGAACTCGGTAAAGCTATCCGCCACGAGGTACGTGTTGTCATCGGCCCCTTCGTCGACACTGTCCCAAAGATAGATCTTGCCGTAGTTGTCGGCCGTCACACCGATGCAAATCGGATCGGTCCCGGAGTCCGCGATGGGCACAAGCCCCGCTGGGATGCGTTGATCGAGTGCCTCGACGTTCGTATCGATGTTCCATCCCGATTCGCACTCGGGCCACTCCTTGACGATGCCCAGGCACCTGTCGAACGTACCACCCTCGACGAAGGGTCCCTGTTCGCGGACGCGAAACTCGACTGGATGTTGCATATATGCGGCGTTGTACTGCAGCAGGAACTCGACGTAGTCCTGGGGAAGTGTCACGCCCAAGTCAGCCTCCAGCGTGCGCACCTCAGCTTCCGAAATGGGATCGAACGAATCTTGAAGTCGATCCAGGATGGGGAACCTCGCTTCCAAGGTGGGCGGCAAGACTGATCTCCTGTAATGAAGTTGAATCACTCAACCAATCGGACCGCGCGACCTACTGCGCCGAGCGGCTTGCAGCATGGTCTCCAGCCGCGAAATTAGCCGGCAGGAGCCGTTCGGCAGGGATTGCTGGCGACAATTCTCGCCGCACTGTCGAGTGACGCGCTGTCTATCAGTCGTTTGTCCATACGGGTCGAAACTCATAACCAGTCAGGCGAGCATTCTTGACGAGTGTTACTGCCGCCTCTGTGGCATAGATCTCAGTTACTGGACCCATTTGGGTGTTTTTGAAGAATAACGCGTCGTCGGGAATCATGTCTGGATCGAACACCAGGTGTTCGCATTTCGCAATTCGGCCGCTCGGGAATCTCTGGAATTGCGAGCGCTTCATATCCACGGAATTGATGATCCGCGTGACGTTGAATAGATACACGACGTCGCGGTCATTGCTGAGGTAAATCGGCAGAATCTCTCCGCAAGAATCCAACGCTGGCCGAAGTCGCTCCACCGCGCGCGCGCTTAGCACTGCGGTGGCGATTATCAGCTTTGGAAAATCGGTCTTTGGCAGGAAACTCCGAAACTCGTCGCGCCCGACGATTTCGCACGTTGGAGGTGACCACTCCATTCCAATCGGTCGGGGCGGCTCCGGCCTGCATTGGTCGATAACGTCATCGGTCGCATGGAGATACGCTTGATTGTCCGCGCTATCAAATTCGTAGATCTTCATGCGCCGCGATATGTCTTGGTTCTGCGGGTAATGGGCTCTCTCGTCATGGCAATTCGGTTGGATGTGCATTACTCGTTTCGGTTCTTCAAGTGATCGGGATCGACGCGAAAGTCGGGGGCCACGGTTTTCCGGTCGGGATCCCAGCGCGCGAAAAAGTACTGTTGGCCGATGTGGTTGATCACCGCCTCTTCACGCTGCTGATATTCGGGCGCCTGCCAGGCGTCGGCGTCAGAGTCGAGAGCAATTAGCACGCCGT
>JBBDYK010000342.1:0-11978 GCA_040901665.1 Pirellulales bacterium
CTCTCATGTGAAAGGCCCTACAACCCCGCAGAGGAAAACCTCCGCGGTTTGGGCTATTTCCCGTTCGCTCGCCGCTACTGAGGAAATCGATTTTTCTTTCTTTTCCTGCGGTTACTGAGATGTTTCAGTTCGCCGCGTTCGCCACAGACACCTATGGATTCAGTGTCTGTCAGTTCGGGAATCTCGGGATCAACGCTCGTTTGTCAGCTCCCCCAGAGCTTTTCGCAGACTTCCACGCCCTTCTAAGCCTCCTGGCGCCAAGACATCCCCCATGTGCCCTTAGTAGCTTGGCCACATTTATCGAACCCTCTCGGATGCGATCGATGCAACTTCCACCACTGATACGCCCCTCATCCTGCCCTCGCCCATTCTTGCGAACGGTTGCGGGCATGATGCAAGGCGAATCGAGTAACGCTCGATTTCATGTGTATGCCCAGACTTGGCCTGCCGATCACCACGTTGGTGTTCTGCAAACCGCATCTGTCATACAACGCTAAGAGCCTCGGAGAACAATTTCGTGATCAATCGACCATCGCTTGCCAGTGCACGTTGCGCTGGGTTCGTCGACGGCGGATCGACCCGGTATTGTTCATATATACAAGATGCCACTCTTGCAAAAACCAAATTGTCAAAGACCAATCGCAACAGGCTTCCACGGCGGCAAGCTCTGTTACTACGGTTCTGTCGATCGTCGTGAACGCGACGTCTTGCGACGCTTGGTCACGCTGGTGGACAGAGGCGGAATCCATGCCTGTAAAAGCTGAAGTCCGCCACTGGCCACGTCCGTTAACCGGCCACCCTATCGAGTGGCCATCATGTGGCGACCCCCATCGTCACCGTTTTCTATCGGAGGACAGCTCGGTGCTATCGGATGGGGGCGAAACAGGAAATCTTACTCAGCGGGCGGCCTGCGTCAAGGGGTCTTGCCCGCGAGTTTTCCCTTTCTGGTTGGCCAATCTCCTCTTACGCGAAACGTCCCGTTTGGGTTTGCCGCCCGCGGGAATTTTGTCGACCCGCAAGTCCCCAAAATGCCTCGCTGCGAACGAGCGCCGCACGCATCTGCCGGGGCGTTCTCTCTACCGCCGATTCTAGCGGAATTCCCGGCTCTCGCAAGGCTAAGCCCGCAGCTCGATTTCCAGTGGCGATCGCGGCTGCCAAGGACGCCGCACGTCGCGCGAGCAATGCGTACACGGCGCGACTGCCAAAATAAAAACACCGCCGAAGCGGTGTTTTCGTAGACGACTGGTATCGGCGTTTCGCTCGCCCTCGCTTGAGCAAAGCTGAAACTACCGCGAAAAGCCGAGGTTTTTTACGCTTGAAACGAACTGCCGCAGCCGCAACTCTTCACGGCGTTGGGATTCTCGAACGTGAAGCCGCGCTTCTCGAGTCCTTCGTAGTAGTCGACCGTCGTGCCGTCGAGATACAAATCGCTCTTGCGATCGACCACCACGGTGACGTCGTGCTGCGTGCTCTTGGCGTCGAGCTTTTCGTCGAATTGCTCGTCGAACTTCAGGTCGTAGCTGAAGCCGCTGCAGCCGCCGCCCACCACGCGCACGCGCAGCATCGTCGCTGTGGAATGCTTTTGCTCTTCCAAAACCTTCTTGACTTCCTGGGCAGCCCGTTCGGTCAAAGTGATGGCCATTTCTGCTCTCGCTCCAAAGTCGGGGTGATGTCCGGCAGGGTATGAATCGGTGGCCGCGACTTTTCGCAAGCCAACTTGTGTAAATTATACGATCCGCTGGCCAAAGGAAAGGCAGTTTCGGGCTAGATTGGGCACAATTTTTCGCCGCGTCATGGTCGGGCAGCGGCAATCCGGGTGGTGCCCGGGGGCACGCCCACGCTATAGAGGAATGCGAACAACTGTACGCGCTTCTCTTGGCCAAGGGCTGCATACTTGGCGCGGGCCGCCTTGGCTTCGCCGCCGTGCCGAAGGATGGCGTCGTCGACGGTCCGGGCGCGTCCGTCGTGCAAATACGGGCCGTTTTCTGCCAGCCCCCACAGCGGCGGTGTCCGCCATTGACGCTGGGTCTCAGGCGGGACGGCGACGAAAACGTCGGTTGTGCCGCCATAGTAGAGCGTGGCATCAAACGCCTTGGTCATGCCGGATTGTCCTGGGGGATTTGCGCCGGCCGGATCGGCCAGCTCGGGACCCATGTCGTGGAGCAGCAGATCGCTGTAAATGCCGGTCGCGTTGCCCAGCGTGGCGAGGTGACACGCCGCGCAACCGGTGCGTTCGAAAACGCGCTCGCCCGCCAACCAGAAGTCCCGCTCGCGCGGACTGGCCGGCTGGCGCTGGGCCGGCGCCGGCAGACTGGCCACATACGCCACCAGTGAGTCGCACTGGAGCTCGTCCATGTCGAGTCCGGGCGTGCTGCCGGAAAGGCCCAATGGATCGCGCGGTTGGGTCGCGGTCGGCACGTGGAGCCCCAGCTCGTTGGCGCAAGCCCCGAGCACGAATTTTTTCAGCGTCGACGTTTGCCCACGCCAGCCGAACTTTCCGACGCCGCCATCGGTGGCCAAGGCGACGCGGCCGCGGACGCCCGACGTGGCCGCCTGCTGGTGTGCTACCTGATGCAACGTCTCGGGCGGAATCGCGTCGATCAGTCCCGCGCCAAACAGCGATGGCGTGCGGCGTTCGAACTGGCGCAGCCGGATCCAACTTCGTTGTTTGGCGGCTGCGCTGTCGGTGGCCATCGTCGCCAGCACGGCGCGCCACTGGCCGTAGACGGGATATGTGCTCGATCGGTGGAGCGTTATCGTGGGCAGCGCGGTCGTCGCATCGACGACAAACGCAGGGTGAATTCGACCGGCATCAGCAACGAATTGGCGACGATCGATGCGCGTCATCGGTTGGGTCGGAGCGAGGCATAAGAGATCGACGTTGTGCTCCAGAGAGCCGCTGCCACCGGTGCCGCCCTGGTTGTGGCAAGCGACGCACGATCGGGCATTGAACATCGGTCCGAGGCCGTCGCCGGCGGCCGAGCGCGCGTCGCGCTCCTGCCATTCCCGCACGAACAAGAGGTGGCCGAGTTCAACTGGCGCCAGCGTCGGTATTGGCCAGATCTGCGCCCCGAGCTGTGGCGCAGAGCTTGCTGCCAGTAAGACGGCCAGGCACATCCAGGCTGGCACTCGCCGAATCCATCGACGCGCAGGGAGCATTCGCACGGGCAGCATGGCGCACCTCTTCCAAAAAGGCGGTTGCGCGCCCGGAGTCGCAGCGCTTTGTCAGGCAATGACAGGCGGAGTTACCGCTCGCGGCGGCTTCCATGCGACACTGCGGTTCCGGGCGCAGTACGCGGCATTCGACTGCGCGCATTATGCCCCATCGACACTAGAAAAAGCAAGTGAATTCCAAGAGACGATTTCGTTGCTCAGACCGCGTGCCGCCGGGCGGATCAATGCACAGCACACTCCCATCTTTGGCACCCGCCATCCCGGTTAGTCCCACCAGAGCGTAACATTCCTTCCGGCTGCCAAATGTTTCTGTAATTTCCCAATTGATCCGAATCCTTGATCGACGACGTCGGGGCAGAACTCATAAAGATGCTTCGCCATCGTCCGGGGGTCGTCGACGCCAGCGTGAAACTCCAGTTCGACGGTGTCGTAGGAAACTTTGAGAATGCGCAGCGGTTCCAATAGCTGCAGCCGTTTGAGTCCGTCAACGATATCGCTCATGAACAAGCCGTAGTTGGGCGCGCTGGTGCCGATGGCAGCGACCACTTGCAACGGATCGGTGGTTGGCAAAATGGCCAGCAATTCGTCGTCGTCGGGCGAATGCGCGCGTCCGCAGCGGAACAAAGTACACTTCAGTCTGAGGAATGCATTGCGCTCGCGCTCGATTAGTTCATTAGCCTTGTTCAATGGCACGGTGCAGTAGGCAATGCCAGGCACATTCTTGTCGTTGGTGGACGACGTGCCACAGAGTTTTTCGAGGCGCGCGACAGCCTTGCGGAAGTTGGGTGATTTTTCCGCCGAATTGAAATCGGGCCGCAATCGCTCGTCGGCTTCGGCCGCTTTCCGTTGTCGTTGTTGCTCCTGCTGCTCGCTTTGGGCTAGCGCATGCTTAACTGCTTGCCCTTTCCTGGTGGCGGTGCCACTTGCACCGCCTGCTTCTTCGAGCATGGCACGGATCTTTTTGAGCTTTCTGTTGCGCGCACAATCAAGGGGCGTGAGGCCCTTGGCATCGATCGCCATGACATCTGCGCCGGCATCGAGCAGCAATCGCACCGACTCGGCGTTGTGGTTCATTGTTGCCCAGTGCAGGGCGGTCGCTCCATAGACTGTGTCGGCCAGCGACGGATCGGATCCGGCTTCCAGCAGGAGCCGCACGGCTTCGGGGCAATCAGCCGCGTCTTGCAAAAGAGTATTTCCATGTCTGGCGACGGCATTGGCATCGGCGCCGGCCGCAAGCAGCAAGCGGATGCACGCGACCGACTCCTCAGTCGTCGGCCTGAGTACCCGCCGGCCCTTCTCGTCCACAGTTTCCCTGCGGCAGGACAGACCGCTTACTGCTTCGCGCAACGCCGTTCCGGAGAACATTCCCGAATCCCGCAGCTCGACGTTCGCGCCGCGCGCCAGCAGTCGCTCGACCGCGCGAGGGTGGCCGTGCGCGGCCGCTGTCATCAGCGGTGTGCGTTGCCCAGTTACTCGCGAGTCGACATTGACGCCGCCGTCGATCAATCGGTCGATCGCTTCGGCGCTGTCGGCACCGCCGGCCCGATAGAGCGCCAGCCCCAACAGCTTTTTTCCTGGATTACGACAGAGTTCAAACAGCACAGACAGGACTTCAGCGTGATTGTGCTGGGCGGCCAGTTCCCAGGCGCTGGCCGGCCCGACCGCGTCGGGCTCCTGACTCTCTGCCGAGGCGCCGGCCTCGATCAGCACGCGCGCGGCTGCCACATGCCCTTCGACGGCGGCCCACATCAGTGCCGTGCGCCCAGGTAGCTCGCTGTGGTATTCGTTCCGCGTCGGCTGATCGCGAAAATCGACCTTCACACCACAGGCGAGCGCGCGCCTGATCCCATCCACGTCACCGTGGCGAGCGGCGGCAATCAGATCATGTCCGTCGAGCATTTGTTCAGCCAAATTCAGCGCGGCACGTAACTGGGCGGCGATCGCGGTGTGCCCGTTCTTCCGAGCCCAGTCATATGCGGTTAAGGCTTCTGAATCCTTGGCATCGAGCGCGGCGCCCGCCTCGAGCAGTGCACTGACTGCGTCAGCGTGCGCGTTCTTGGCTGCCAACACCAGCGGCGGATTGCGCGGCCACGAAACTTCGAATTGGCTGCCTGACTTGGCCGACTTCCGCGGTGGCAACTCCGTGGACGCTCCGGCAGCCGCCAGCGCACGCACGACCTTGGCGTGCCCCAACTCGGCGGCCATCGCGATCGGAGACCGCTGAAAATGGTCGCACGCATCGGGTGCAACGCCGTGTTCGACCAACCGCGCGACAATATCACCGTCACATCCGGACTGTGCGGCGACGTGCAGCAAGTTGCCGCCTACATGTTGGAAACCGCTAAGATCGCCGACGCGTTCAAGGATTACTTGGGCCACTGCCGATTTCTCTTTCATAATCGCCATTGCCAGTGCGTTGGTCCCTGCAATGTGTTTGCTGATGTCGGCACCGCACTCGAGCAAAGCGACCACAGCGTCGGCATGGCCTTGACCGGCGGCGATGATGAGGGGCGTGAAGCCTTTCGACTGCGGTGACCCGTTGACGTCAACTCCGGCCTGCGCCAGTTCACGGATCGCGCCAGACAAGCCCACACGTGCCGCAACTTCCATAGCGGCGTCGCCGTTTTGAGGTGCCAGCGCGGCGAAGAGCTCGCTACGACCCAATGCGGCAGCATCGTGCAACGCGGCCGCCGCACTCTTGTGAGCCTCCTGCATTTCCTTGGTGTTTTTCCCAGTGGTCGATTCAAGCCACGCGCCAACCTGGCCGGCAAATTGATCTGGTGGGATGGACCGGCAATCAATCTCTGCGCGCATCATTTACCTCCTCGTGCGATGACCCGGGCTCCGAGTGGCGGCCGCCATTATATCGCCTCCGCAGCGGCGAAAAACACTTTGCAGGGCACAGCGTCGTCCAAGTCTCGATGGCCGAAGTCCTGCATCGCGCTATCGACAGTTGCGTGTGTCTGCGATCGCGTGCCAGACCTTCAGGCGTCGTCGTGGCGCCGACGCATGCCGGGACGTCAGACTATCGGCCGCCGGGTACTCCCAGTAGCGCTGCTCGCGCACTGGTTCGTCGTCGAAGCGAACCGTGGTCCTCATCACCCCCTGTGATGTCAAGGTATCGCCTGCGTTTCCTATGCCCTTGCGGTTCCAGCGAACCGGCTGTTAGGCCACACTGCCCAGCTTGCGCAGCCGGCGGACCACCTGGGCCACGGAGTCGATTGCGAACTCGACTTCTGCGGGCGTGTTGAAGCGGCCCACGCCGAAGCGCAAGCTGCTGCGGGTTGCGTCGTCCGATAGGCCGATGGCGCGCAACACGTGGCTGGGCTCGGGATTGGCCGAGGTGCAGGCGCTGCCGGAGCTGACCGCCACGTCCTTCATGTTCATCAAGAGCGCCTCGCCGCTGACATAGGCAAAGCTGACATTGAGGTTGTTCGCAAGTCGCAGTGCCGGCACAGCGAGCGCAGGGCCGTTGAGCGACACGCCGTCCAACTCATGTGACAGTCCGGCAAACAGCCGGTTGCGCAGAGTCGCTTGCCGCGCTTGCTCCGAGGGCATTTCTTCCAGGCAGAGCTCCAAGGAGCGAGCCATACCGACGATGCCCGGCACATTGAGCGTGCCGCTGCGCATGGCGTGCTCATGTCCGCCGCCGGCAATTTGGGCTTCGATCCGCACTGGCGGAGCCGTGCGGCGAACCCACAGCGCGCCGATGCCTTTGGGCCCGTAGAACTTGTGGGCCGAGAAGCTCATCAGGTCGAGATCCAAGTTGCGGACGTCGACGGGCAGCTTGCCCACGGCCTGCGTGGCGTCGCAGTGTACAAGCACGCCGCGCTCGTGGCAGATGGCGGCGATTTCGGCCAGCGACTGCAGCACGCCGATTTCGTTGTTGGCCAGCATTACGGAGACCAGCAGCGTGTCGTCGCGCAGTGCCTGACGCACGACATCCGGGTCGAGCCACCCTGCCCTGTCGCTATCGCTTTGCTCGACGGGCAACGTGGTAACGTCGAAGCCGCGACGGCCCAGACGCTCGATCGGATCCAAGACGGCCCGATGTTCCGTCAGCACGGTGACCAGGTGATTGCCGCGCCGGCGGTGCCGCTCGGCGACGCCGCGGATTGCCAGGTTGTTGCTCTCGGTAGCACCGCTGGTGAAGACGAGTTCGCGCGGGCTGCCGCCGATGGCCGTGGCGATGCTCTCGCGTGCGCGGTCGACCGCTTCCTTGGCATCCCAGCCGAAGCTGTGGCTGGTGCTGGCCGGGTTGCCATACAGTTCGGAAAAGTACGGCAGCATGGCCTCGACCACGCGCGGATCGACCCGGGTCGTGGCCTGGTTGTCGAGATAGACGGGGGTGGCGCTCATGGGCCGGTCTCGGTCGTTCCTGCCTGCTTGTGTTATGGCGATTGAATTATAGTCATTGTCGAGTTCATAATCTCGGCGGCCGCATTCGAGGACGAGAAAACCGAATGGGGACTCGCGAGCAGGCTACAATACCGATCTATTGCGCCCACGCCCAACGCGCGATGCTGGCCCCACGGAGATGAGCGAAATGCACATGCCTATGCGACGATGCATTACCGTGGCAGCGACCTGGGCTCTGCTAGTAGCGCCGCCGTTTGCGAGGTCGTCCGAACCAGCGCCGACAGGAACCGTCGACGGCAACGCAGGTCCGGCGGCGCGGTGGTTGTTAGCCGGCGACGCTAGCGATTCGTCGGGCCATGACCATCATGCCGTGGTGCGTGGCGGGATCGATTTCGACGCTGCCGGTCCGGACGGCGCACCGCGCACGGCTGCGGCATTCAACGGGCGAGATGCGTGGCTAGAAGCGCCTGCGGCCGTGGCGAAATCGCTCGCGGGTGGTCGTTTTTCGTTGACGGCATGGGTTTGCCCGGACGAGGGCGCCAAGGATCTGCCAGGCGACATCATCAGCCAATACGATGTGAAACGTCGCCGCGGCTTTCAGCTTTCGCTCAAAACGAACACGGGCGTGGCCAGCGCGCAAGCCAATTGGCGCAACCTGCAGTTCGGCATCGACAACGACCAGCAAACCGAATGGACGGATTGTGGCCGGCCGGGTAACGCGATACTGGCCTTTGCGCTGACGACGTTCGACGGCCACTTGTACGCGGGCACTTGCGAAGCTGGGGCCGATCAGGCCGGACACGTCTATCGCTACACCGGCAACAAGGCTTGGACCGATTGCGGTTCGCCAGCGCCGTGCAACGCGGTCACGTCGCTGGCCGAACTCGACGGCAAGCTGTACGCGGGCGTCGGCAAATATCGTCTGGCCGGCTCATCGTTGGATGAATCGCCCAACGCGAATCTGGGCGGCCGCGTGTTTCGCTACGAAGGCGGCACGCAGTGGACCGATTGCGGGCAACTGCCTGGGGTGGAAGCCATCGGCGGCATGGTCGTTTACGGCGGCAAGCTGTACGCCTCGTCGCTCTATCGGCCAGCCGGTTTCTTCCGCTACGACGGCGGCATGGCCTGGACCGATTGCGGCACACCCGGCAAACGGGTCGAGGCCCTGGGCGTGTACGATGGCTATATCTATGCCACCAGCTACGACGGCGGCCTGGTATTTCGTTACGACGGCACGTCGTGGACGGATTGCGGACAACTGGGCAGCGCGGAGGAAAACACGCAAACCTATTCGTTCGCCGTATATCAAGGGCGACTGTACGTCGGCACGTGGCGCACGGGGCGCGTTTACCGCTTCGAAGACGTGAATCGCTGGACCGACGTCGGTCGCCTGGGCGAAGAGCTGGAAGTGATGGGCATGCTGGTGCACAACGGTCGCCTGCTCGCTGGCACGCTCCCCTTGGCCGAAGTGTATTCGTACGAAGGCGATGCCACGTGGCGGCGACTTGCCCAGCTCGATGCGACGCCAGAAGTGCGCTATCGCCGGGCCTGGACCATGGCCGAATTCGATGGCCAGGTGTTTTGCAGCACGCTCCCATCGGGCCACATCTATTCCTACACCGCCGGAGTGAGCGCCATGGATAACCGGGCGTTTCCCACGGGCTGGCATCACGTGGCGGCCATCAAGCGGCAGGGAGAACTTTGTCTCTATGTCGATGGTCGACTGCAAGGCACATCGCGGCCATTCGACGCTGAAGACTACGAACTGGCGAACGATGCGCCGCTGCGGATCGGATTCGGCCAGAACGATTACTTCCACGGCCGCTTGCACGACGTGCGTTGCTACAACCGGGCAATCGACGCGGCCGAAATCGAGATGCTGTCGCGCGATCGTTGAGTGGCATGCAGCGCGTGGTCCGTTCAGCCAGCCGGCCTTAAGCCGCATCGACGGCGTCGTCGCGCTTTTCGAACGAATTCGATTTCGCCTGGCCAATGCGCCGCGCGCTGCTGGCGTGATTGCGGGCGTGCAGCCCGTCCCAATCGATGACCACGGAGCCCCCGTTGGATTCATGCTGATGGGTCCAGTTCTTCAACAGGTCGAGACAGGCGTGATCGATATAGTGGAGCTGCTCGAGGTTGATGTGCAACTCGGTATCCGGCGACACCTGGCTCAACATCGTTGCCAATTGCGGAAGCCGGACAAAGGTGGCGCTGCCGCGCAGCGACAAAGTGGCTTTGTCCTCCGCGGGCTGCGATTCCAGATAAACATCCAGGTGCGAGAACATGTAGAGCAGCTTGCCGGCGGCCAGCGCAATGCCAACCAGAACGCCGGTCAGCAGGTCGGCGACGACGATCGTCACGACGGTCGCCGTATAAATGACAACTTCACCCCAGCCGTAACGCCATAGATCGCGAATCGCCTTGAAATCGACCAACTTGTAACCGGTGTACACCAGGATCGCGGCCAGGGCCGACGTGGGTATCATGCGCAGCACGCCCGACAGCAGGGCCACGAACACCAGTATCCAGACTCCGTGCAGAATGGCCGACAGGCGCGTGCGACCGCCCGCCTGAACATTGGCGTAGCTTCGCACGATGACGCCGGTCATGGGCAATGCGCCCACCAGACCGCACAGCATGTTGCCGAATCCGTGTGCGCACAGTTCGCGATCGAAATTCGCGCGCGGCCCGGTGTGCAGTTGGTCGACCGCCGCGGCACAGAGCAACGTTTCGGCGCTGGCGACTACGGCAATCAGCAATCCCTGGGCGAATAGCTCGCGCCAGGGAGCTTCGCCCAGCACGGCGAAACTGGGGAAGTGGATTTCATGCCAGAGATAGTCCGGCACCTCGACGTAGAGGACGGGTATGGTCAATACCCGGGCCAATAGCGTCGCGAACGCCACGGCGACCAGTGGCGCCGGCAGCACCCGCAGCCGGCGCGGCGCGAATGCCTGGAACGTCAACAGTGCGGCAATCGTCAAAAGTCCGATCTCGGCCGCAAGGTGGTGGTTCTTTAGTTGACCGAGCAGATTCTCAAAGGATTCGACGGCTGCGTGCTGGCTCGAAAGCGCCGCGCGAGCGTCGTTGGACTTGATGACATCCAGGGCGGTTTCGCAGGCGGCGGTGGCGCCTGCGGCCGCAGCCAGGATTTGCTTCGATCGTTCACCGTTTTTCGGCTGCAGCTCGAACTCCTGCAACTGGTCGGTGACGATGGCCAAGTGCTCGACGATACGCTGCTGCTCGGACTGCAGCGGCGACAAGTCGACGCTTGCGTCCTCGACGGCTGTGTCCGCGCCGGGCTTGTGCGGCACCACCTCGGCGGCCCTTTCGCCCACATATTGCTGCTCGCGGTGCAATTCGCCGATCTGCTCGAGGGCGTGCATGCGGAACCGTGCCACGTCCTGGTGTGGGAAGTCGGGCACGGCCACGCTCTTGGAAATGGCCGCGGGGATCGCCAGCAAATTGTCGATGCCGCTGCCGTGCGGCTTGTCGTCGACCATCACGTGGAATTGGCTGGCCACGATCAGAATGCCGATGCCGGCCAGCATGCCCTTGATCACCGCGGGCGAGACCGCGCGAAACCATTGCCCAAGCCGAAACGTGCCCGCGGCCAGTTGGATGACGCCGGCGATGAGGACCACGACGCCGAGCATTTCGATGCCGAAACGCTGGACGACCTCGAACACGATGACGGTGAGGCCGGCGGCGGGGCCGCTGACCTGCAAGGGGCAACCCGCCAGTGCGCCGACGATGATGCCGCCGACGATGGCCGTGATCAGCCCCGCGGCCACCGGCATGCCCGAGGCGATCGCGATGCCCATCGAAAGCGGCAAGGCCACCAGGAACACGACGACCGAAGCCATCAGGTCGTGGCGCGTATTGGACAGCCAGGATGAGGAATCGCGGGGAGATTTAGCGTGCATGGAACAGTGCCTGGTGTGTCAGTTGCGGAGAATCGTCCAGTGAGGATGCGTGACGCCGTGAGGAAGTTGCCGTGGTGGCAAAACGATTTGCCGCCACGCACTTCAAACCGCAGCGCTAACCATCTGCCTGAAACGGAACGGGAGCAATGCCGCTACGCGCCGCGCGAGGGGCGCGGTAGCACTGGCCCCGGAAAGAGGCTCGGCATCAACAACGCATGGGCGCCAATTGACCGTTGGCAAGCCGATGTCCGCGCGATGGGACCGCGGTGTTTCGCTGTCCGGCTCGGGAAGCATTGCCGCCGCGCGTGACGAGACACACCGTCCAGCCATGCGCAACGTCGCGACGATGCTGCGCGGTCGCGGGACAGACCGCCAGACACTCGACCGACCCGCATTCGCTACAGGAGTCCGCCGTGCAGGAAATGACCTCACTCAGGCCGGGGGTGGCGCCGAAGAGCAGACAGCCGCACGTCAGCACAACCAATGCTAGCGCGCGCCCGCTCCGGCCCGCGATCGCCGGCG
>JBBDYK010000343.1:0-11791 GCA_040901665.1 Pirellulales bacterium
AGATCGCGAAATACCACGGCCCGCTATTGCAGATTCATGGCGACGCCGATCGCATCGTGCCGCTCGAGTTGGGCCGGCGAGTGGTTGAGGCCGCCAACGAGCCCAAGCAACTGGTCATCGTGGCCGGCGGCGATCACAACGACCCGCGCTCGGGCGCGGCCTATCGCGCAATCGAACGATTCCTGTCCGAGTTGCCGGCGCAATGAGCGGGCGTCAACCGCACGCGCCAGCGCACGGCGCCGGTGACGCGGTCATACCGCCAGCGCCACCAGCAATACGGCAAGCATCACCGCGCCAACGATCATCTTTCCCAGCGTGCCCAGCACGCGACCGACAAAAGCAGCCTGACCGATTTGCAGGCTGGTGTCGAAGTCGTGACCTTTCCAACTTTCGCCAATGAATGCTCCCACCAGCGCTCCAAGCCCACCAAAGACGAGTGCCGCTGCCAGCGAGCCGATGATAGGAATCGGCACGCCGATGAACAAGCCGGCGACGCCGCCCACCAGCGAACCGACCAGCGCCAAGATAGCGCCGCGGCGACTGCCGCCGGCTTTGCTGACGCCCAGCGCGCCGGCGACAAACTCCAGCACCTCGCCCAGCGCAGCCAACACCAGCAGCCCGATCACGGTGTTCCACCCAAGCGTCAGCCGCCCTTCGCCGGGGAGCCACCAGGCATAGATGGCGGCGGCTGCCACGACGACCCAATTGCCGGGCAAGCCCACGAGTTGGGTCAGCCATCCGACGATCGCCACCACGATCAACCCAATAGCAGCAACGATGTCCATGGAGTGCCCGCCGAATTGTTCTCGCCGTGTGCGTTCCGCCGCGTCGATTTTATTGCTATTTCGCGCACGATGCATGCGATAAAATGCATGCCCAAGGGAATGGCAGCCGTCGCACTGAATCCGGGCTACGCCGGCACGGATATACCAAGGATTTCCTGGGAAAGCGGCAGATTCTCACTCCGGCGTTGCGGAATGGCGCCGCGCAAGCGACGCAACTATTCTGCACATCGGCGCGAGTAACAGCGGCCAGCAACTGATGGCGTCGAGCATTCAGGGTTAAGTCGGCTACGATACAGAAATCGGCAAGACGCGCTTGGCACCCAAATTGCACCTGGAGCAGCGGCTTAGGCCATGCCAACGACCATGGGACGCAAATCCGCAATGAAGCGCATCGCTATTCTGACCGCCGGCGGCGACACCCCGGCACTCAACGCCAGCATCTATGGCGCCGCCGTCCGCGCCAATCAACTCAATCTCGAACTGTTCGGGCTGATGAAGGGCTATAACAGCCTGCTCAATCCGCGCGTGCCGCACGTGCATCTGAATCCGCTGCTGAGCGTCATTCCGGAGCTCGATCCCACCAAGGGCGGCACCATCCTGGGAGGATCGCGCGACTACATCGACCCCAACGACAAGGAAACCGTCGACAAGCTGCTGGTGCGATTGGACCGCCTGGGTATCGAAGGACTGATCTGCATCGGCGGCGACGGCACGCTCAACGGACTGCAGCCCTTCTGCCGCCGCATTCCCACGGTGCTCTGTCCCAAGACGATCGACAACGACCTGGGACTCAACTATCTCAACGAAGTGGATAGCTGGATGCGCGAGCCCTGCGACAACGCGCTCGGCTATCGCTATCACCATAAGACGAGTAGCAAGCCGATCGACTTGGAACAGATGATCAACTACGTCACGCCGGGTTATGCCACCAGCGTGTTCGTATCGGCGACCGGTGTCGAGCGCGTGCGGACCACGGCCGAAAGCCATCGCCGCATCGCCATCGTCGAGGTGATGGGACGTCACGCGGGCTTCATCGCGCTGGGCTCTTCGTACGGTCAGCCGGATTTGGTGCTCATTCCCGAGCATCCCGTATGCGTCGAGCGGGTCGTCGAGCGCGTGAAGGAAGTCTACGACGTGCAAAAGAACGTGGTCATCGTTTGCGGCGAAGGGATCGTGGACGAGTCGGGCATGGGTCTGGGCGCGCGACACATGTCGACCGATCCGGCCGGCAATGTCCAGCTATCTGGTGCGTCCGAGGCGCTGCGCGCTCGACTGATCGAAGGCATCGGCGACGAGTATTTTCGCAGCGCCCGCCGCGCCAATTCGGCCAGCGAGGCTATCTTCACTCGTAAAATCGGCCACACGCAGCGCGGCGGCCGGCCGCTGGCCTTCGACCGCTTTTACGCCACGCAGCTCGGCGGCAAGGCCGTGGAAATGCTCTTCGAGGGACAGACCGACGCCGTTTCCATCTTGCAGTGGAATCGCGAGAAGGGATTTCACGTCGACAGCATCGCCGGCCACGCGTTTCGCGATCGCTGGGGACACATCCACGCGCGGCACGTGCATCCGTCGCTTTACGATCCGCACGAAATGCGCGTGTCTCGCCTGGGCATCGAGTATCTGCTGCCCATCTTCACCGATGCAATCGGCCCGGAAGACGTCGAATACACGCGGCAAACGCTGTTCGACGCGGGCAACCTGTTCCGCCCTTATCACTCGGTGAACACCGACATCAACAAGCGCATCGTGTGCCTGGAAGACTGCGACTAGCGGAGCGTCAACCCGATTCATTCGGGTGACGCGAAACGTCGCCAAAGTCGCAAGGGCTTTGGTGCAAATAATTATCTAGTGCTCCGCGTGAGGGCTGTCGTCCGAAATCCAAGCGTTGACAGAGCACTATTCGCAGCTCGTTTTGGCAGCCGCAATTCTGCGAAGCTCGCTCTCGTCGAGCACCACCGCTTCGCGGCGCAATTGAAACACCAGCGGCGTTCGCGGCCAACCCAGCGCGGCGAGCAATTGATCGAACCGTTCGCTCGGACAGCTTCCCTGCACGTCAACGTGCGACAGCCGCTGGCCCCGGTCGTACAAGTTGCCGTCTAACTGCCACGCCGGTTCGCCGTTCGGCGCAGTCCACACGAATGATCCGTCGGGTTCGCAGTGCATGCGCGCAAGCTGGCCAAGCCGGTCGAGGGCCGTCTCGAAGTCGCAGTCGAACGCAGCGCCGGCCAACGCAGACTGCGGCACTAGCAACGTGCCAAACGTGCCGCCGGTCAATTCTATATGCGGCCCCGGCTGTGCGCAGTCCGGCCGGGCGTGGATCGTGATGGAAAACGAAAGCATGTCCATCTCATGCGGTCTCGATTTCCGATGGATCGATTAGTTCGCTCCGCAGCCAATCTAGATAGGCGGTGCTACCCGCCACGATCGGCGCGGCCAGAATCTCCGGTACTTCGTACGAGTGCAATTCTCGTATGGCTGCTTCCACGTTCGCATACAGCCCTGCTGAAGTCTTGACGGCGCAGACCCATTCGGAGCTGGTTTCGATCTTGTCCTGCCAGCGGTAGACGCTGGTGATCGGTCCCGACACGTGCATGCAAGCGGCCAAGCGCCGTTCGACCAGCGCGCGGCCGATCCGCTCGGCCTCGGCCTGGCTTGCCACGCTGGTGATGATTTGAATGAAACCCGTCATGCGTTTTACCCACGCGAAGTTTTGCGATGCGAGCGCACACTCGCTGGTCACTCTTCATTCTAGCGAATCTGGCCGCCGGCAGCCGTTGGCCGCAGCCGCGCCGCTGCCGCACGCTCGTTCCACACCGCAACGCCGATCACTAGCAGCCCGATCAACAGTAGTCGGGAATTGGCGCTAAACTGCCACGCGAATCCCGTCCAGGGCACGCGAATCTCGCCCGAGATGAATTGCAGGCCGATGTCCAAGAGCGACAGGATTGCCACGCCCAGGAGCGTTCGACCGAGGCCGCCCCTTCCCCCCGTGACGCGCGTCCCCCCCAGCACGACGCAGGCGATCACTTGCAGCTCGATTCCGGCGCCCGCATTGGGCACGACGGCGCCGCTGCGCGCGCAATAGATGACGGCCACTAGCGCGGCCAAGGTCCCGCTGGCCGTATAAAGCCACCACTGGACGGCGCGAACGGGCACTGCCGCGAATTGGGCCGCCAGCGCATTGTCGCCCAGCGCAAACACGTAGCGGCCGAATCGCGTATGATGCACCACAATCCACCCCATAAACCAGACCAGCGCAAAGATCAGCAATTGATTCGGTACGCCCAGCCACGATCCCTGACCCAGCGAGGCAAAGTCCGCAGGCAAGCCCGCCACGCGCTGCCCCTGCGCCAGCGCCATGGCCAGACCTGCATAGAAGGCCAGCGTGGCTAAAGTGGCCACCAGGGGCGCAATGCCGATCGTCACCAGGGTGCCGTTGATCGCACCGGCCGCAGCGCCCACGCCGATCGCGGCTGCCGCCGCCCAGGGCATCGACCAGCCAGCCTGCCACACGACTCCCAGCGTCACACTGGCCAAGGCGATCATCGAGCCGACGGACAGATCGATGCCGCCAGTGAGCATGATCGCCGTCATCACCACGGCCAGCGTGCCAACCTCGCCCCAGGGGCGCCACATATCGAGCAGAGCCAGCGGCCGAGTGGTCTGCGACGCAACGAGGCCCACAGCCAATGCGAGCAGCAGCGCCGGCACGAGATACGGCCGCCCGCGGGCGAAGGTCGTTGATAACGTCATCGCTCGAATCTCCGCCAGGCCAAATCCGCCAACACAGCGATCAGCAACATGGCGCCAGCGACCAGCGTCTCGTAGTTCGCCGACACCTGCCACAGCACCAGCGTGTTGTGGATCAGACTGATCAACAGCGCGCCCAGACACACGCCGCCCACGCTACCACGGCCGCCGCTGATGGAGACACCGCCAATCACGGCCGCGGCAATCGCCTGCAACTCGTAACCCCTGCCGGTGGTCGACTGCAATGAACCGGTCTGCGACAGCTCGAGCACGCCGGCCAGCGCCGCCAGCACGCCTCCCACGGCGAACGCAGATAGCCATGCTCGGGCGTGCGAGATGCCGACCAGTCGCGCGGCCGTCGGACTGGCGCCATAGGCCACGACACAGCGGCCGCCGCGAAAATGTGCCAGCCACAAATAGACGCCGATCGCCGCGACGGCGCCCAGCAGGGCCGACGCATTGACTCCCCAGTATCGCCCCGTCGACCAGCGAACAAACGGCCCTGGAAGCCCCGTGATCGCCGCGCCGCCAGTGAGCGCAATGAGCAGCCCTCGATAGATCGTCATGGCGCCCAGCGTGACGACGATCGGATGCACGCGGCCCCACAGGCTGACGGCCGCGTTGAAGAATCCGCCGGCGGCGCCTGTCGCCAGTGCCGCGGCAATCCCCGCGGGAATGGTAAGCCAGGGCGAGTACGGCAGCTTGAGCACCAGCCCCCCGACCCCCGCAGACAATGCCAACAGCGAGCCGAGCGAAATATCGATTGCTCCAGCCAGAATGATGACCGCGGCGCCCAACGAGAGGATGGTCCACAGCGCCGTTGTTGCCAGCAGTCCCCATAAATTGTCGGCCGTCAGAAACGAATCCGTCGTGCCGATCAACAACCCGATCAATGCACATACGGCCGCGGCCAAGGCAACTTCGCTACGCCAGGGGCGCACTGCACGCGTTCGTCGCGGCGATCCGACGGGCGCGCCAGATCGCAGCGCTTCATCGGGCAGCGACGCGGCGGCCACTTGCTCGGCGGTGGAATGGGCCGGATCGAACGTGCCAGCCACGCGGCCCGCACGAAACACCACCACGCGGTCCGAATTCTCCATCACCTCGGGCAAATCGGAGCTGACCAGCACGATGGCCGTTCCCTCGTTCGCCAGCGTGCGCAAGATGCGATGGATTTCGGCCTTCGCGCCGACATCGACCCCGCGCGTCGGTTCATCCAGGATCAACACCGCGGGACGGGTCAGCAGCCAGCGCCCCAATACGACTTTCTGCTGATTGCCGCCCGACAGTTCGCCGATCGGTTGCTCGGCGTCGCGGCATTTAATTCCGAGCTTCGACAGCTCGGCCGCAGTCGCCTGTCGCTCGCGCGCGGAACTGGTCAGCCATCCACGCTGCATGCGACCAAGCGCACTGACGACCATGTTGGCGCGAACCGAGAGCCCACGAAAGATTCCCTGATGCAAGCGATCTTCGGGTAAATAGGCCAGATCGGCGGCGACGGCTTGCGCGGGGCTGGCGATCGCCACCGGACGACCGTCGATCCGCACGCTGCCGCCGGCGGCGGTTCGCAGGCCAAAGATCGTCTGGGCCAGCTCGCTGCGCCCGGAACCAATCAGCCCATAGATCCCGACGATTTCGCCGGCCCGGACGCCGAGCGAGATATCGGTGAAGCGACCATCGGCGGCCGAGAGGCGATCGATCTGCAGCCGTAGCAGTCCGTGTTGCGGCTGACGGAGCGGTGCGGTGCGAGCGGATGTTGTGCCACCCCGCCCGACCATTTGCGCGATGAGGCCGTCGCGATCGATCGTTTTGGCGGGACCCGACCAGACCATGCGCCCGTCGCGCAATACCGTGATGCGATCGGCCAGTTCGAAAATCTCTTCCTGCCGGTGGGAAACGTAGAGGATGCCGACGCCTGCGGACTGTAAGCGGCGAATCTGGCGAAACAGCCAGGCGGTTTCACCCGCCGTCAGCGCGCTGGTCGGCTCGTCCAAGACGAGGACACGTGCCCTCTGCTGCACGGCGGCCGCGATTTGCGTCATGTGACGTTGCGCGACACTCAGCCGCGCGGCATGTTGGCGCACGTCGATCGGGTCGCCGAGCAGGTTGACCGCTTGCTCTGCCGCGGCGAAGACTTGCGACCAGCGAATCCAGCCGCCCGCCGCCACGGGCAGTCCTTGCTCCCAGGCCATGTTCTCGGCCACCGAAAGCGTCGCGAACAATTCGGCCTCTTGATGCACGGCCGCAATGCCGTCATGTCGCGCATCGACCGGGCTGCTCCAAGCGACGGGCTTACCGCTCAACAGCAGCTTGCCAGAGTCGGGCGCCAGCAACCCGCAGACGATGTTGATGAGCGTGCTTTTGCCGGCGCCGTTTTCGCCGACCAGCGCGTGGACTTCGCCGGCGGCCAATTCGAGCGATACGCCGTCGAGCGCTAACACCCCGGGAAAACGTCGGGTGACATCGACCAGGGCAATGAGGGGAACCGGCTGGTCGTGCACGACGGCTCACGCGGCAAGAAACAATGTGCAAACGCAAGTGACGTTCCGCACATCCTAACGGCACGTGGTCGCGCGAAGCAATCCGAGCGAGGCGCTCGCGGAAAGCGAGGGCAAGCGCCACTTGGCCCTGTTGCAAGCCAAGAACTCGAGCCAGCAACGGTGACTGCGACTACGGCGTGGCTGGCGGATCGTCCGCTGGTTCGGCCGGAGCGTCGCCGGCCGGTTCTGTAGTCGGCTGCTCGGTGTCGGCATCGGCAGCGGGCTTCGTTTCGGCATCTGCTTTCGTTTCGGCGGGCGGTTCTTCAGCGGCAGCCGCGTCGGCCGGCGGCGCTTCCGCGCTCTCGGGCGCTGCGGCCACCTTGGCGGGCGCGGCCGATTTGATCGCGTCGAGCTCTTTTTTCGCGGCTGCCAACTGCGCGGCCAGGGCTTTGTCGTCGGGGTTTGCGGCGCTCAGTGCCTCGCGCAACTCCACGGCTTTCTGGTACGAGGCGGTCGCGCCCTCGGTTTCCTTCATGGCCTTTTCGACGCCCCCCATCGTGAAACAGAGATCGGCCAGCCGCGTTTGATAGTCGCTGTTTGCCGGATCGTCGGTCAGCAGGGATTCGAGGTGCATTCGGGCCTGACGCAATTGTCCCAGCCCCTCTTTGCGGCGGCCGACGCGCGCCTGCAATGCGCCGGAGTAACCCAGTGCCGTGGCCAACTCGCTGCGCGGCCCGCGGGCCGCCGGGAAATCGCGGTTGACGTGCATGTATTGAGTGATCGCCGTGTTGAGACCCATCATCAGCTTGCCGCCGTGCGCTTGCATCTCTTTCATCGAGGCGCCCTTGAGCATGATCCATTCTTCGGGTGCGGCGATTCCCATCGCGCACTCCTGCATGCTGGGATACGTCTCAGGATCCACCTTGGCGGCACGCAGCTTGTCGATCACGCGCATTCCGGCGCCCAGGGCCGGCACCGACTTGTTCGATCCCATCTTGGCGTGCAAACCGGCGATGCGGAATTGGGCCGCGGCCGCGGCCAACGGCGGCACTTCATCGCTCGCGTGCGCTTGCGTGTAGCTCTCGTAGTACACCATTGCCGGCGCGAGCAGCGCATCGCGCGTCTTGGTCATCTTGAAGTCTTTGAGTTCCTCGCGGCCGGCAGTAGCTTCGACCATGTCGTCGATCGCCTTGGTGGCGCGGGCGAAATCCACGTCCGCCTGCTCGCGCGCCTTGGTGGCCCGCATGGCCACGAATGTCGAACCCGCCGCTAGGGTCGCCAACACGACGATCAACAGGGAAACGAAGATCGCCAATAGTGAAAAACCGCCGCGTTTGGATTGCCGAAGTGCTGGCAATGATCGAGGACGCGGAACGGCCGGGCTGCACCCGTGCGGACGGCTGGAGGATTTCATCGCCTGGACTCAACTTATGGGGAGTTGTCAATGAGGGCCAAACCAACATTCTCGCTGGCCCTCAAAGCCGAGTCAAATGGGCGGGCGCGCAAGCCTAAAGATGCCACAATCCCGGATACAGATGCCCGAATCAGGCCTGGAAGGCAAATCAATGCATCAAGAAATCGACAAGCCAGAGTAGCAGCGCGCCCAGCAGGCTGCCGACGATGGAAACCAGGAAGACCGACCGTCTAGATGACAGCCCGAACGGAACCGTCAGGCCAAACACGATCAGTGCGGCCGATCCGTACCAAATTCCGATAGTCCAGGATGTCGATCGTTCAATGGTCCATTGCGCGTCAACGACGGAACCCATGCCAAGCACGCCGATGGCCACCATCGCTGTGGTGATGAAAAGATCCTTAAGCGCAAATTGCCGGCGTCGCGGCGTGCCAGCGTCGCCCGGATTTGTAGGAGCCTCGCTCATGCACCCAATATAGCCGCACCGGAGCCCGCCCGCCGAATCTCATACACCGACACTGTCAACTTTGCTCCGGCGTCGGTGGTGGGCACGCAGCCGATGCACTGGGCGCGCAGTCCTCGGGCGGCGCACTGCTGGACCAGGGCCAGGGACGTGCGGCGGCCGGGATCGGTCACCAGGCCGTAGCCACCCGGCGCAAGCGCGCGCTCAAGCGCCGCTGCGATCAGCACGGCTTGCGGCAGTTCGTAGAGCACGTCGGCGGCCACCACCAGGTCGAACGCGCCCAAATCATCGGGCAGCGACCGCCAATCGACCAGCCGCGTATCGATCTCGCCGACGCCGTTGCGCTCGGCGTTGGCCGCGGTGAACTCCAACGCGTCGGCATAATAATCAGTGGCCAGCACGCGAAAGCCCGCGGCCGCGGCCGCCACGCTCACCAGCCCGATGCCGCAGCCCAACTCTAACAACGACCGGCGCCTGCCCGGCTCGCGCGCCAGACGCTCGGCCAGGATGCGGCCGCTGGGCCAACAATCGGCCCAATAGGGAATTCGCTCGTCGATGGCAAAATCTTCTTCGCTGATCAGATCGTCGACCGAGCGCGGCCGCAGCATGTCATACGTGCGGGCACCCACTGCGACCTGCGAACTGGCCAGTTCGAATCGCCGGCTCAAACTGGCGGGAGGCTCGACATGCGTCACGATGCGGCTCTCTGCAAGCGGTCGCGGGGCGGTTACTTCTTCAACCCGATCGGCAACTGGTCGATCTTGGCCGCCAGGATGAAATCGTTCTCCGACAGCCCGCCGATGGCATGCGTATAGAGCTCGATCCACGCGTTGCGGTAACCCTCCAGGTGCAGATCCGGATGGTGACCGTCCTCCTCGGCCACTTGGGCAACCTCTTGGAAGAACTTCATTCCGGCCAGGAAGTTCTTCACCACCCAATCCTTGCGAATGCGCTGGCCATCGTGGGTCAACCGCCAGCCGGCGAGCCTGGTCAACTGTCGCTGAGCTTCGTTGAGCGAGTACTTGGGCACGCCCCCTTCGCACGGCACGCACTTCTTGGCCGTGAGTTGTTCGACGGACTGCGTTTCCATGGCAACCTCCTGGGCCGCTGCCGGCCTGTATAGAGTGTCAATCACGACGCGCCGGTCATTATCGCGCGCCGCGTTCGGACGTCAAACGAAGTGGGCAATGCAAGCTGTGTCCCAAAGCTGTGTCCCAAGGCGTGTTGCCAGCCGCGGGGTCGCGGCGTAGGCTGACGGCATGAACGCCGAACATCCCGACGCCACGCCGACGACGCACCAACTCCACGCCCGGGTGGTCGAGCTGGAAGTGCTGTTTACGCACCTGCAACGGACGCTGGCCGACCTGGATCAAGTGGCGCTGGCGCAGCAGAAGCAAATCGCGAAGCTGGAGCGCGCGGTTGCCAGCCTGCGCGGCGAACTCGATGGGCTAGCCGGCGCCGCGCAAGAAGCGCGCACGCCCGAAGAAGAAAAGCCGCCCCACTACTAGGCGTTCCAACGTCCTGCGCGCTAGGTGCCCGTGAGGTGCGGCGTCGCGGTCGTGCGGATCACGAGTTCCAGCAGCACTGTGGCATCCAGCGGCTTGCGCAGGTAGTAGGTGCCGCCGTCCGCGTGCGCGCGGCGAATGATATCGGGCACTTGGGCGGCCGAAAGGAACATCACCGGCACGTGCTCCAGTCCGGCCTCGTGCGTCAGCTTTTCGCAGACGGCAAGTCCGCTCTTACCCGATAGGTTGATATCCGCGATGATCAAGTGCGGCGTGGCCTCGCGCATGATCTGAACGGCGGCCAGGGCGTTTTGGGCACAGCGGCACGTATACCCGGCGGCGCCCAACACGTTGGCGAGCTGGTCGAGCACGTCGATCTCGTCATCGAGCGCGAGAATCGTGATTTCCGAGCGGTTGGACACGATCATTGCCCCCTCCGGCCTGTTCCTAAGCCGAGCGTGCGACTTGAATCGATGCGCGGGATCGCTGGCCAGGCTTCGCAGCCGGCCGTCACCCATGTATTCGACGTGAGACCCCGATTTTCTTCACGCCAACTAGCCAGTTTGCGTAGTCGAACGACTCTGGCTATGTGGAATCGTCGGTCTAACCCTTATACGCGAACCCAACCAGAAGGGGTCGCGACCGGCACGACCGGGCGCAAAGAAAAAATCGCGGCCAACGGACGACGGCGCCGTTACAGTCGGGATCTTTGCCGCCAGGCGGTTCATCGCCAGGCAAAGTCGCCGGCGTTCACGCTGGGCAAATGGCTCAGGCCCATCAGATGCTTGTCGACGGCGCGGGCGGCCTCGCGCCCTTCGTGAATGGCCCACACCACCAGCGACTGGCCGCGGCGCATGTCGCCCGCAGCGAACACGCCCGGCACGCTGGTCTGGAAATCTTCGTCACACTCGACGTTGCCGCGGCCGTCCAGCTTGACTCCCAGGGCGTCGAGCATGCCGTTTTTCTCGGGACCCAAAAAGCCCATGGCCAATAGCACCAACTGCGTCGGCCAGACTTTTTCCGTGCCGGGAACTTCCTGAAAGATCTGCCGGCCGGCGTCGTCCTTGATCCATTCGATCTGCGCCGTGCGCAGGCCGGTGACGTGACCCTGGTCGTCGCCCAGAAACTCCTTGGTGAGAATGCTGAATTGGCGATCGCACCCTTCCTCGTGCGAAGTGCTGGTGCGCAAGATGAGTGGCCAGTTGGGCCAAGGGCTGTTGGACGGTCGCTCGTGCGCGCGGGGAAACTTGCCGACGTCGGGCGGCGTGGGAAACAGTTCGAACTGCGTCAGGCTGGCACAGCCGTGACGGTTCGACGTGCCCGTGCAGTCGCTGCCTGTGTCGCCACCGCCGATCACGATGACGTGCTTGCCGGTGGCCAGGATTTGATCGTCG
>JBBDYK010000344.1:0-11757 GCA_040901665.1 Pirellulales bacterium
GGGGCAGTTGATCCCGGAGGTTGGATCGTACCCGCCGGTCGCAATGCCGGCGGCCGATGCAGCGGCGTCTGCGATCGAAGCGCCGCGCGCCGCGACCGCGATCGCCCAGGTAAGGCAAGGAAAGTAACCGTGGACGCAATCAACTGGAGTTCGGTGTTCTTCTGGCTGTTCGCAGCGGTCGCGTGCATCTTTGCCGTGGCGGTAGTGCTGACCAGCAACATCGTACGGATGGCGTTCTATCTGATCCTCTCGCTCGGCGCGACGTCCGGTTTGTTCTTTCTGGCCGGCGCCGATTTTGTCGGCGCCATGCAATTGATGATCTATGTCGGTGGCACGCTGGTGCTGCTGATCTTCGGCGTGATGCTCACGGCGAAGGGACCGTTCATCACCATGAAGACTTCGGCCGGAGAGTGGATTCTGGCGGCAATCGTGGGCGGCTCGCTGCTGACGGTGCTGCTGGCCGCAGCCACTAGCGTCGAAGCCTGGCAAAAACCGGCCCAGCGCTCGGCCACGACCCAGGTCACTGCCACGCGGCTGGGCCTGGCGCTGATGGGCGCCCGCGTCGACAAGCTCGAAGAACTCGACGCTACGCAGCGCGGCGGCATGTCGGGGTATTTGCTGCCGTTCGAGATCGTTTCGGTCCATTTGTTAGTGGTGCTGATCGGCTCGGCGTATCTGGCCCGTCCCAAGCGTCGCGCAACCAATCACGAAGTCCAATAGCAACAAACTACACCGCCGGCACGAACCCTAGAAACCCAACAAGTATTTCGATGAACTTATTTGTCGAACCCATTGGCATTTCGCACTACCTGGTGGTAGGCGCGATCATGTTCGTCGCCGGCGCCGTGTGCATGGCCACCAAGCGCAATGCGCTGGGGGTGCTGATGGGCATCGAGCTGGTGCTCAACGGCGCCAATGTCAACTTCGTCGCCTTCGGCAGCGAGTATCTGCGGCCCGGCGTGATGGGCGTCGGACTGGATGGACAACTCGTGGCCTTGTTCGTCATCGTGCTGGCGGCGGCCGAAGCCGCCGTGGCCCTGGCCATTACCCTTAACTTTTACAACAACCATTCCACGGTCGACGTCGACCAGGCGGATGAGCTCAAAGGCTGATGGATCCGATCACCGCCTTACCAAAGCTGTTGGGAGCCGCCTGGCTGATTCCGCTGGCGTCGTTCGCGCTGATCCTGTTCTTTGGACCGCGGATGGGTAAGGCCGGCGCCAAGGCCGGCTGGGTCGCCTCCGGCGCGATCCTCACCTCGTGCTTGCTGTCGCTGTTTGCGCTGTTCTTCGTGTGGCTGCCCAACTACATGTTGCCCGGCCCCGTCGAGCACCATGAAACGCCCGAGGCCCATGCCAGTGAAAATCACGCCGGCGATGCGCATGCCGGCGAGGGAAAGCAGCACGCCCAGCACGAGCACGCCGACGAAGGCGCCCAGAGCAAGGACCACGCACAAGCGGCGGCTGCACACCGCGGCTCTCACCATGCGGAATCGGCCGTCCGACCCATCGCCGGCGACTGGTACGCGCTGGGTAAATTCGGTGACCTCAAGATCACGATCGGCTATTACATCGACTCGCTGACCGTGTTGATGTTCGCGATGGTGACGTTCATCGCCACTTGCATCCATTTCTACGCCATTGGATACATGCACGATGAGCTGCACGACGTGGACGATCACGCGGTGCAGTTGGCAAACGGCCATCACCTGCACCGCAAGGGCCGCTTCCATCGCTTCTTCCAGTATCTGTCACTCTTTTGCTTCAGCATGCTGGGCATCGTCATCGCCGGCAACATGGCGATGGTGTTCGTCTTTTGGGAACTGGTGGGCATCTGCTCTTACTTTCTGATCGGTTTTTACATCGAACGCCAGAGTGCCTCGAACGCGGCCAACAAGGCCTTCATCGTCAACCGCGTAGGCGACTTCGGCATGATCATCGGCATGATGATCCTGTTCGGCACGCTGGGCACCTTCTCCTTTGGCGACGTCGACGGCCAGCCGGGCATCTTCAGCCTGGTCCGCCCCGGGGCCGATCACCAACTCATCGTGCCTGACGGCATGATCAAGGCCGCCGCGTTCGACCAGATCGCCGCCGGCGTCGAGCCCACCGCCGAGCAAATCACCGCCTGGCGGGCCGACACCTCGCCCGGCACGCCGGGACACTGGGCCTATTGGCTCATGATCATCGCGGGACTGGGGATTTTCTGCGGTTGCGTGGGCAAGAGTGCGCAGTTCCCGCTGCACGTCTGGTTGCCCGATGCAATGGAAGGCCCCACGCCCGTTAGCGCCCTGGTGCACTCGGCCACGATGGTCGCCGCCGGCGTGTATCTCGTCGGCCGGTTCTTTCCCGTGTTCGTGCCCGAGGTGTTATTGACGATCGCCATCATCGGCGCCATCACGCTGTTCATCGCTGCGACCATCGCCATCACAGCCACCGACATCAAGCGGGTGCTGGCTTATTCGACCGTCAGCCAATTGGGCTACATGATGCTCGCGCTGGGTGTGGGCGGCTGGTCGGCCGGCATGTTCCACCTGATCACGCACGCCTTCTTCAAGAGCTTGCTGTTCATGTGTTCGGGATCCGTGATCCACGCTTGCCACACCAACGAAATGACTGAGATGGGCGGGCTGCGGAAGAAGATGCCTTGGACCGCCTATACCATGCTGGTCGGCTGTTTGGCGATCATGGGCGCCGGCGTGCCATTCTCGCTAGGCTTGTCCGGACACTACTCGAAGGACTCAATCCTCGCCCAGGCGCTGTCGTTCCGCGCCGCCAATCCGATGTATGGCTGGGTGTTTTTCGTAGCGGCCGGCGGTGCGGCGATCACCGCCTTTTACATGTTCCGACTGTGGTTCATGACATTCGCTGGTCCGCCGCGCAACAAGCACGTCTACGATCACGCCCACGAGTCGCCGCGCATCATGTACGTGCCGCTGGTCATCCTGGCCGTGTTTGCCGTGGCTGCTGGCTGGAGCACGAATACCTTCAATATCGACGGCCTGGTGGGCAACTTCGGCATCGAGCCGTTGCTCGAACAGGCGCGGCCCTTGGGCACTTCCGGCGAAGTCCACGGCGTGCTGATGAATGTCGTGCATCCCGACGAGCACGACTCGCACCTGGAGCAGTTTCATTTTCGGGCCGAAATGGTCGCGCTGCTGACCGGCCTCACGGGGCTCGGCCTGGCCGTGGTGTTCTACGGCTTGCGGATCTTGAATCCCGCGGAAGTACGGGCCCAGTTTCGGCCGATCTACGACTTCTTGATTCACAAGTGGTACTTCGACGAGTTGTACAACGCCATTATCGTGCAGCCGGTGATGTTCGTCGCCCGGCGCGTGGCCGAGTTCGACCAGGTGGTGATCGACGGGCTGATTCATGGCGTCGCCCTGTGGACCAGGGGCGTGTCAGTGCTTGACGACCGCTTCGACCGCTACTTCGTCGACGGACTGGTCAACGGCGCGTCGCGGTGGATCTTTCGCACGGCCATCTGGTTCCGCGGCGCCGAGACCGGCCAACTGCGGCAATACGTCATGTTCATCGTCATTGGCACGGTGGCGCTGTTTGTCTTGATTACGTTTTACCTGAACTCCACGCTGGCTGGGTGATCGACGCGCACGCCCACGAGACTTCGGAATAGCCGACCATGGAATCTTCCTACGTAACGCTGTTGAGCCTGATTGTGTTTTTGCCCGCCGCGGGGGCGCTGGTGCTAGCGTTCTTCCCGCGCGACAAGGGCGACGCGATGAAAACGTTCACGCTGGTCGTCACGGCCGCCGTGTTCGTGCTCACGCTGATCATGCTGCTGCCCGGCAAAGGGGATTGGCAGTTTCAAGTGGGCGTCAGCGACATGCAAAAGACGTTCTCGCTGCCCTGGATCGAGAGCTTCAATATCTACTACTTCATGGGCACCGACGGCATCAGTTTTCCGCTGATCGTGCTCACGGCGTTCGTCAGCATGCTGTCGATGGCCGCCAGTTGGCCCATCACCAAGTATGTCCGCGCCTACTGCATCCTGTTTTTGCTGTTGGAGACCGGCATGTTGGGCGTCTTTCTGGCGCTTGACTTCTTCCTGTTCTACGTGTTTTGGGAAGTGATGCTGCTGCCGATGTACTTCCTGATCGGCGTGTGGGGCGGGCCGCGGCGCGAATATGCCGCGATCAAGTTCTTCCTCTACACGCTGTTGGGCAGCGTGTTCATGCTCATTGCCATTCTGATGCTCTATTTCGCCAGCGACTTGAAGCTGCTCTCGGACGAGCAACTCGCAGCCGCGTACGTCGTCGACACGAGCCTGTCCCCGGAACAGCAGACCGCACAGATCGCAGAGCTCCGCGCTCACGCGGGCCCGATCCACACGTTCAACATCCTGGCGCTACAGCAAATCGGCCAACACACGGATGCCTTCGACGGTGAGATCCTGTGGGGAAAAAGCTTGCAATGGTGGGCCTTCCTGCTGCTGCTCGTCGGTTTCGTCATCAAGGTGCCTTCCGTTCCCGTGCATACCTGGTTGCCCGACGCGCACGTCGAAGCCCCCACGCCCATCTCCATGATCCTGGCGGGCGTGCTTTTGAAGATGGGCGGCTACGGCATCATTCGAATTTGCTATCCCATCTGTCCCGATGCGGGCTACGACCTGGCCTACTTCGTTTGTGCCCTGGGCGTGGTGAGCATGGTGTATGGCGCATTTGCCGCCTTGGCTCAGAAGGACTTCAAGCGGCTGGTGGCCTACAGCTCGGTAAGTCACATGGGCTACGTCGTGTTGGGCATTGGCGTGTGGAGCGCTGTGGCCGGCAACGAGTTCAACGCCGATGCCTGGAAGTTAGGCATGAACGGCGCCATGTTTCAAATGATCGCCCACGGCATTAGCTCGCCTGGCATGTTCTTTCTGGTCGGCGTGATTTACGACCGCGTGCACCACCGTAACCTGGACCAATTCGGCGGCCTGTTTGCCAAGATGCCGCTGTATGCCGGTTTGTCGATCGGCATTTTCTTCGCCGGCCTGGGCTTGCCCGGATTGTGCGGCTTTATCGGCGAAGTGTTCGTCACGCTTTCGGTGTGGAACTTCAGCCCTGGGTTGGCCGTAGTGTCGGCCTCGGTGGTCATCATCACCGCAGCCTACATCTTGTGGACGTTGCAGCGCGTGTACCTGGGCCCCGAGTACAAAGGACCGCATCCCGAGGCGCTCACTCCCATGACCCCGCGCGAGATTCTGATCGCCGCGCCGCTACTGGCTTTGGCGATCGTGTTCGGGGTGTACCCGCAAGCGATTTTTAACTACCTGACTCCCAGCGTGGACCAGACCGTCAACGAGCTGGCCACCTGGACGAAGGACGGCAAGGCGCCCCGCATCGAAAGCGAAGCCACCGCGGCGCTGCCCGCTCCGGCGGCCATCGTTGCCCAGCAATAGCGATCCAACGTGACCACTGAACATCCGTTTTACGAACTGATTCAAGCGCTGGTCGCCGACACGATCCGCAGCACCGCCGGCTTCCAAGGCGAGTTGGTGCTGTGCGCGACGATCGTGCTGATCCTGATTTCGCGCATTCCGCGTTTCGCCGCGCGCATCGACGCGTTCTGGCTGACGCTGGTCGGCTCGGCGGCCGCGCTCTATCTGGCCGGTCCCTGGAATGAGATCGCGCAGCCTTCCGAGCTCTTCACGGGCCTGTTGGTCTACGATTCGTTCACCGTCTACTTCCGCACGCTGCTGTTCTTCTTCCTGGTGCTGTTCACCATTTTCACTCGCATCTCGGGCATTCCCGATCGCGATGCCGGTCCGGACGTGTATTCCCTGGTGCTAGGCGCCACCTTGGGCATGTGCATCATGGCTTCGGCCAATCAGATGCTGATGGTCTTTTTGGGCGTGGAGATGGCCAGCGTGCCCTGCTATGCCCTGGCCGGCATTCTCAAGGGTCGTCGCACCAGTAGCGAAGCGGCCCTCAAGTACGCCGTCTATGGCGCGGGAGCGGCCGGCATCATGCTCTATGGCATCAGCCTGTTGGCCGGCGTGCTGGGCAGCGTTCACATGCCGACCATGGCCGTCCGCCTGGCCGAGCTTTTGCAGCCGGCCAATATCGAGCAGCACATTGGCGCCGATACCTACATGGTGCTCGCGCTCGGCGGCATGATGGTGATGGTGGGCATCGCCTTCAAGCTTTCGGCCGTACCGTTCCACTTCTGGTGTCCCGACGTGTTCGAAGGAGCCTCGGCCGAGGTGAACGCATTCTTGAGCGTCGCCTCGAAGGCCGCCGCGTTGGCGCTGTTGGCCCGCGTGGCGATCGGCTTCGGCTATATCCCGCAAACCATCTCCGCCGAACCGCCCGCGGCTGCCATCAACGCCCCGGCGGAACAGACCGAAGCGACGTCGGTTCCGATCAAGCTGGTCAGCCAAACCACCGAGCAGGCCGGCGCAGCTACCGGCACGTTCGATCGCGATGATCAAATCGCAGCGCTCGCTCCGGTCCGCGAGTTCATCTGGAAGTTGGTGGCATTCCTGGCGATCATCACTTGCACGTTCGGCAACCTGGCGGCCTATGGCCAGACGAACATCAAGCGGCTATTGGCCTACTCGACCATCGCTCAGGCCGGCTACATGATGATGCCTGTGCCGGCGGCCATGGTGCTGGCCGGTCACGATCCGGTGGCCGCCCGCGAGGCCCTGGCGGCGATGGCCTTCTACGCGGGCGTGTACGTGTTCATGAACCTGGGCGCTTTTGCCATCGTGGCGCTGTTGCGCAATCAGATTCACAGCGAAGAGATCGCCGACTACGCCGGGCTGATCCGTCGCGCACCGGTCACGACCATTTGCTTCGCCATCATCCTGATCAGCCTGATCGGCCTACCCCCCTTGGCCGGGTTCGCCGGCAAGCTGTTGATTTTCTATTCGCTGGTGCAAGCCAAGCTGTGGACCGTGCTGGTCATTGCCGGCCTGAACACCGCCATCAGTCTGTATTACTACCTGCGGGTCGTGAAAGTCATGACGATCGACCCCGAGCCCGAGCAGGTTCGCGCCGCCGAAATCAACTTCATCCCGGGCACGTACATCGTGGCCATCACGGTGCCGGTCGTGCTGTTGGGGCTGGCCTGGAACCAGTTGAACGAATTGACTCTGGCCGCCAGCGCGCATCTTTTCTAACCACGCTCCTCCCACGGATCGCCGACAACGCATGGACAAACGCGCCCTACGCAATGCGCTCAACCAGTTGCTGACGGTACTGGAGCGTTCGATGCCGATGTACCTCAGCTACGCCGCGCCGTGGACGCGCAATGGCGACGACAAAGCGGTGACCGCCCTGCGCCGGATCGTGGAAGAGCAGCAAGCACTGGCCAACCGCGTTGCCGAACTGGTGCTGGAATTGGGGCCTACGAACGTGGGCGACTATCCGGTCGAATACTACGACATGCACGACCTGGCGCTCGACTACCTGCTGGGCAAATTGGTCGAATATCAGAAGCGCGATATTGGCAAGGTGGAACGCATCGTAGACCAGATACAAACCCATCGACCAGCCGCGGCGCTGGCCGAGGAGACGCTGGGCACACTGCGCGCGCAACAAGAAACGCTCGAGGAACTGGCCGACGAGTTGGGCGCGTCCAAAGTGACCTGGATGATGCCGTAAGTCGACCGGCGCCGGCAATTTGCTCTAGCGACCAGGTGGCACAGGCATCATGCCGGTTTTCGCCAGCTTCCCATGCGACTCATTGACACCCACGCGCACCTCGATCAGGAAGAATTCGACGCCGATCGCGACGCCGTGATCGCGCGCGCCCATGCGGCGGGGGTCGAAGTGATCGTGGCCATCGGCGTCACGGGGCCCTCGAGCGAGGCCGTGGCGGCGCTGGCTGCCATGCATACGGGCATATACGCCGCCGTCGGCATTCAACCGAATTACACGGCCCAAGTCGCCGCGGACGACTGGGACCGCGTATCGGCGCTGGTCGAGCGTCCCAAGGTCGTGGCCATCGGCGAAACGGGGCTCGACCGCCATTGGGACTACGCCCCCTTTGACGTGCAGCAGGACTATTTCGACCGGCACCTGCGGCTGGCGCAACAGCGCGACCTGCCGTTCGTGGTACACACGCGCGAAAGCGACGCCGACGTGCTGGCCATGTTGCGCGAGGCGCGGCAGCGCGGCCCGTTGCGCGGCATCATGCACTCCTTCACCGGCTCTACCGAAACGGCCGCCGAATGCGTCGCCCTGGGCCTGCACGTCAGCTTTGCCGGCATGGTCACCTTCAAGAAGTCCGACGCACTGCGCGCCGTGGCGGCCACCATTCCCGCCGACCGCATCCTGGTGGAGACCGATAGCCCCTACCTTTCACCCCATCCGCTGCGCGGCAAGCGGAACGAGCCGGCGAACATCGTGCACACCGCCCAGTGTCTTGCCGAGGTTCGCGGACTATCGCCCGACGAGTTCGCCCTGCAGACGACAGCGAATGCTCGAGCCCTGTTTGGGCTGACATAGGGCGGGATTTGAGGTGACGTTTAACCGCGCGAATTCGCACGTTTTCCCCGATACTTGACATCCGCCCACGCGATTCGAGAAAATCAGGTCGCTCGGTGCGGCCGGACACGTCCTGCCGGGCCGTTGTTTAGCGCGCACTCGACTCGTCTCCAACCGCCAGGCCACGCATGGTTGCGACTGCCGACGCAAAACGCCATGCCGCACGGATCGTCAGGCGGCTGAAGGCGGCGTATCCCGACGCGCACTGCGCGCTCAACTTCAGCTCTCCATTCGAGCTGTTGATCGCCACGATCCTCTCGGCCCAGTGTACCGACACGCGGGTGAACATCGTCACTCAGGATCTGTTCCAGCGGTATCCCCAGCCCTCCGACTTCGCCACGGCCAGACGGGCGGAGCTGGAGCGGGCCGTTCAGAGCACCGGCTTCTTTCGCAACAAGGCCAAGAACATCGCCGGCTGCTGCGAGCGACTGGTAGCCGAGCACGACGGCCAGGTGCCGCGCGATCTTGAGACACTGGTCAAGCTGCCGGGCGTGGGGCGCAAGACGGCCAACGTGGTGCTGGGCACCGCCTATGGCATTCCGACCGGCGTGGTCGTCGATACGCACGTGGCCCGGCTCAGCAAGCGGCTGGGCCTGACCCGGCACACCGACCCGGTGAAGATCGAGCGCGACCTGATGGCGCTGTTACCCCAGCGCGAGTGGATCGATTTCTCACATCGCATGATCGCGCACGGGCGGCGGATCTGCTTGGCGCGCAAGCCGAAATGCGACGTCTGTCCGCTCAATGCCCTGTGTCCGAAGATCGGTGTCGCCGACGGCAAGGCGGCACGTCGGCGCGTCGCGAAACCCTCAACCGCCAGGTGACCCATGATCCTTTCCGGCCACCAGATTCTCACACACCTGAGCACGAACATCGTCATCGACCCATTCGTCGACGAGAATCTGAATCCCAACAGCTACAATCTCACACTGCACAACGAGCTGATGGTCTACGAAGAAGTGGTGCTCGACATGGCCAAGGCCAATCGCGTGCGCCGCATCACGATTCCGCCCGAGGGATTGATCCTCGGCCCCAACCAACTCTATCTGGGGCGCACGGTCGAGCGCACAGAGACGCACAACTTCGTGCCGATGATCGAAGGGCGCTCGTCGGTCGGCCGGCTGGGGCTGTTCGTCCACGTCACCGCCGGCTTCGGCGACGTGGGATTTTGCGGCTACTGGACGCTGGAAATGTTCGCCGTGCAGCCGGTACGCATCTATGCCGGCGTGCCGATCTGCCAAATCTTCTATCACGAGATCAGCGGTGCGATCACCGAGTACGCCAGCGAAAAGTATCAGCACAACCACGACATCCAGCCCAGCTTGCTCTTCAAGGAGTTGAACCCCGAAGCCGAGAAGGATCCCCAGCTTCAGTTGAATTTCGGAATGGAAAGGTCGCATCGGTAGGTAGTGGTCAGTGAACTCGGCTTGCGTGCAATGGACGGCGTTTGATTCGGTGCTCCTTGTTCTAACCACTCGCCACTACTTCCCATGCAAATCGGTCTAAACAACCAGGTAGCGCTCGTCACCGGCGGAGCGCAAGGCATTGGCCAGGCGATCGTCGAGCAACTGGCGGCCAACGGCGCCGCCGTGGCGGTCTTCGACTTGGACGCCGATCGGGCCGATGAAGCGGCGCGGGGCGTCGTCGCCACCGGCGGCAGGGCGATCGCGCTGGCCGGCGACGTCGCCGATCCGGCTCGACTAGCGGAAGTGGTCGAAGAAATTCGCCATGCCTGGGGACCGATTGGCATCCTCGTCAACAATGCCGGCATCAACACGGTGAAAGACCGCCGGCCGATCCACGAGTACTCCGCAAGCGACTGGCACAAGATCCTGCGCGTCGATCTGACCGGCGTGTTCACCGTCACTCAAGCCGTGGTGCCCAGCATGCTCGAGCGGGGCAGCGGGCGCATCGTGAACATCGCCTCGGTGGCGGGGCTGGTGCCGTTGCGACTGCAAAGCGCCTTCGTGGCGGCTAAGGCGGGCGTGATCAACCTCTCGCGGTCGATGGCCCTCGAGCTCGGTCCGCGCGGCATACTCACCAATTGCGTGGCGCCCGGTTCGGTGCTGACCCAAGGCACCCGCGCCCTGTTCTACGGCGACACTGGCGAACGCACGCCCATTGCCGAGAGCTTGCTGTCGCACGTGCCCTTGGGACGCCCTGGCGAACCCGAAGAAATTGCCCACGCCGTCACGTTTCTCGTCTCGCCCGAGGCCAGTTACATCAACGGCGCCGTTTTGACGGTAGACGGCGGCTGGACGGCCGGTTATACACGTGATTGGTAGGTAGCCACTAACCTGGGCGGGCTGCGAGGACGCAGCCGCGCCGGGTATTCTCTCTCCGCAGGCACAGCGTGCCGTCGGGGCGAGGATGCGAGCGTCGGGGGAATTCGTCCCAAACCGTTTCCTATTCGCTCGGGGCTTTCTCCCCGCTGATGGAGAGATTCCTGGGGCGACGGATGCCGCACGAAGTGGAAACTCGCAAGAGGCATCCGCCATGGCCGAAGCATCGATTGCGCGCGAGCACGCACCTGAGGCTACATCCAGCGAACCCTTTACTGCCCCCTGGCCAGGCTCGCGCCAGATGCCGCAGTGGACCACCGGGTCGCTGGTCGATGCGCCGCGCTTCACCTGGCAAAACTGGTTCGCCATGCTGGGGCCGGGGCTGCTGGTGGGCGGATCGGCCATCGGTGGCGGCGAGTGGCTGGCCGGACCGGCGGTGACGGCCCGGTACGGCGGAGCCCTGATGTGGCTGGCCACGGTCAGCATCCTGGGCCAGGTGTTCTACAACATCGAAATCAGCCGCTATGCCCTCTATACGGGCGAGCCGATCTTCACCGGCAAGTTTCGCACGCTGCCGGGGCCGCGCTTCTGGCTGTTCATCTATTTGCTGCTCGACTTTGGCGCACTGTTTCCTTATTTGGCGGCCAATGCGGCCACGCCCCTGGCCGCCGTCTATCTGGGCCGCATCCCCGCCGGCGTCGGCGACGAAGCGCTGGTGCGCGGCTTGGGCATCGGCGTGTTCGTGGTGGCCATGTTGCCGATGATCGTGGGCGGCAAGATCTATAACACGCTCAAGGCGCTGATGACCTTCAAGATCGTCACCGTGCTGGGCTTCCTCCTGTTCCTGGCAATCTTTTTCTCCACGGCCCAGACCTGGCGCGAGATCCTCACGGGCTTCGTCCGCTTCGGCACCGTGCCGGTGCAACGTGGCGAGGACCTGAACGGCAACGGCGTGCTCGACCCCGGCGAGGACTGGGA
>JBBDYK010000345.1:0-11736 GCA_040901665.1 Pirellulales bacterium
CCTCTGGGGCGGCGGCTGGCGCGCCGCTGCTGGCCCGGCCCGGTCACGATCGTCGGCGACAACCGCCATCCCGAAAGCTTGGCGTTGCAGCTTCCCTTGAGTGTGCAGCAAGCCATTGCTCCCAGCGGTACGCTCGGCTTGCGCGTGCCGGCCCACCCACTGTTCCTCGATATCCTCAGAATGCTGGTGGGGCCCGTCGTGCTGACCAGTGCGAATCTGGCTGGGCAGGCCGAACCGGTCACCGCCGACCAGGTAATTGAGACGCTGGGGGATCAGGTAGAACTCGTGCTTAACGACGGTCCCAGCCGACTCGGACAGCCCTCGACGGTCGTCAAAGTCGGGCCAAATAAACTAGAAATACTACGGGCGGGGGTCGTCTCGGAGCAAACACTCAAGCGGCTCTCCAGCCTGATGATCCTGCTAGTCTGCACGGGCAACACCTGCCGCAGTCCGATGGCCGAGGTGATGTGCCGCAAGATGCTTGCCGAACGTTTGGGATGCACGGATCAAGAATTGGGGGATCATGGTATCCTGGTCATGTCGGCAGGGCTGTCGGCGATGATGGGAGCACGGCCCACTGCCGAAGCGGTTGACGTCATGGCCCGCATGGGCCTGCAATTGGCCGACCACGAATCGCAACCTCTGACGACGCAATTGGTGCGGCACGCGGATATCATTTGGACCATGACGCGGTCTCATCGACAGGCCATCGTATCCCAATGGCCCGAGTCGGCTGCCCGCACGATGGTCTTGGCGAGCGATCAAGCCGATGTAGCCGACCCGATTGGAGGTCCGTTGGAGTACTACCAACAGTGCGCCGAACAGATCAAAATGCTCTTGGCGGAGCGTATCCGTAAACTCGACCTCTAACCACCTCGATCGCGATCCAATGGGTCGCGGGGAGCAGGCAATCATGCGCATCGCCGTCGGCAGCGACCATCGTGGCTTCTCGATCAAGGAAAAGATCATCGATTTGCTCAAACGACTGCAGCATGAAGTGACCGACGTCGGCACCTACACGAGCGAGAGTTGCGACTATCCGGACATCGCGTCCCACGTGGCGAGCAAGGTTTCCAAGGGCGAAGTGGAACGGGGCATTCTGATCTGCGGCACGGGCATTGGCATGTGCATCGCCGCAAACAAGTTTCCCGGCGTTCGCGCTGCGCCCTGTCACGATGACCTGACGGCCGAAATGAGCCGCCGGCACAATGACCTGAACGTGATGTGCCTGTCGGCCGATATGCTGGGCGAGAAGCTGATCGACCGCATGCTTGAGATCTGGTTGAAGACCCAATTCGAAGGCGGCCGGCATGCCCGCCGAGTCGAGAAAATCAGCGAGATCGAGCACGGTTATCTCGGCACGTAGCGGTCCATCGGCAGCGAGAATATCGCGAAATAGCCATGCACGCGCCGCCCTGCCCGAACGCCGCCCCCAGAAATTCGTGACCTATAGTTGAGATGCGGACCGCGGCCGAGCGGTCCTGCCAAGACCGCGCGGTCGATCCCGGCCCGCGGTCACCTGCATCGATCACTTCCCGGGGGATTCAACTATGCGTTTCGCCATTGCGGCATTGGCATGTATGGCCTGTTGCTCGACTGTCGCGCGCGCTAGCGACGACTCCGCTGGGCCCGCCAAAGAGAGCGTTCGATTCGATGGCCATTTGCTCGATCTGGCGTCACAGGACGAGACTCCCGGCCAATCGCTCAAGGAATACATTCCGGCCGGCGAGACGCTGGAGCATTGGACCAAGTTGGCCGCGATCCGCGAATACGACGCACTGGACGATCCCAAGCCCGTCGTCGGCGAATTCCTGCAACAGTTGAAGAAGCAGTATCCCGAATCGCCCTGCTCCGTGATCGAGAACCCTACCACGGGCGAGGTCATCATCGACTTCGTCGTCTGGCCGGCAGATGCGTCATTCGTCGAGTTCAACGTATTCAAGTACCAGAAGCGAACTGGCGGCGGTTTGATCGCCGAGCAATACGCGCTGCGCGAGTACCAGGACGCCGAAGGCTTTCTCAAAGGCCTGCGCCCAGTGCGCGAGCGGCTGGTAGAGCTGATGACCGAGGGCCTGCAACGCGACGGCGATCCCGTTGAGGTCAAGACGAACGCCGAGTAGTCCGCGGAGACCTGGGCTGCCGGCTCAAAGGCATTCTGCGATACGCTCGATCGGGTGCATGGCCTGGCGACCCGTCGCATGCGCTATCTGGTGCCGGCAGGAAAAGCCGGGCGCCACGATGTCGGCATCGGGTGCCGCGCGCACCGCCTTGAACAAGACGCGCTCGCCGATGGCCATGCTGACATCGTAGTGCTCGTATCCGAACGAGCCGGCCATGCCACAACAGCCCGAATCGACCAACTGCACGTTGGCCCCGGGAATCTTCCGCAGCGCCGACACGGTTTCCTGCGTGCCCACCAGCGCTTTCTGATGGCAGTGGCCGTGCAGCACGATTTTCTTGGACGTGGCAGCCAATGGCAACTCGATGCCCGCGCGTACCAGGTGCGACTCGATCAACGCTGACCGGGCCGCCACGAGCCGAGCATCATCACCCGGCACGAGGTCGGGATACTCGTCCATCAGCATCAGCAAGCAGCTTGGCTCGCAACCGACAATCGGCACGCCTTTGCTGGCCCACGGCAGCAACCGCGACACGTTATCCCGCGCCAGCCGCTGAGCCGTCCCCAGAATGCCCTTGGACACGAAGGTGCGTCCGCAGCACTGGAGCCCGGCTAAGTGAACCTCATAGCCCGCCGCTTCCAGCACCTGCACGGCCGCGCGGTTGACGTTGGGCTCGCAGTAGCTCGTCAGGCAGTCGTCCAACAGCACGATCGGTCCGCGCGGGGCGGCATCCTGCGCTGACGCAGCGTTGCGATTGAGTGCGCGGCAATGGCGGCCAAACCATTTGCGAAAATGTTGCCGTGCGAAGCGGGGCAGGGGGCGCCGCGCATCAACGCCCGCCACGCGCTCGGCCAGCCAAGGGGCGCCGGGCATGGCCGCCAGCCAATTAGAAACCGGCGCCAACGCCGATCCCAATCGGTTCAGCCGTGCCACGTTGGCCATCAGGCGCACGCCCAGCGGGACGCCGTGCTGGCGATAGTATCCGTCCAGGAACTCGGCCTTCAGTTTGGCCACGTCCACGTTCGAAGGGCACTCGGCCTTGCAGCCTTTGCATTCCAGGCAGAGCTCGAATGTCTCGAACAATCGGCGACCCGTCAGCTCTTGCGGATCGATCGCTCCTGAAAGGACCATGCGCAATGCATTGGCGCGGCCGCGCGTGCTGTGCTCTTCGTCGCCGGTGACCATGAAAGAGGGGCACATCGTGCCGGTTTGCAGTTTCCGACAAACGCCGGCACCGTTGCACAGCTCGACCGCCGCGGCGAAACCACCCTCGCGCGAGAAGTCGAACGTCGTCGGCACGTCGATCGTGCGATACTTCGCGCTGTATCGCAAATTCTCAATTGGGCTGGGGCCGTCGACCACCTTGCCGGGATTCATGCGGTTGGCAGGATCGAACGCGCCTTTCACCTGCTTGAACGCGCCGTAGAGACGCGAGCCGAACAGCCGCTCGTTGAGATAACTGCGAGCCATTCCATCGCCGTGCTCGCCACTCATGGCGCCGTGAAACTCCATCACCAGTGCGCACACTTCCTGCGAGATCTGCTGGAATCGATCGATGTCCACTGGCTCGCGCAAGTCGAGCATGGGGCGAATGTGCAGGCAACCAACCGACGCGTGCCCATAGAATGCGCCGTCGGTTTCGTGCCGCGCCATGATCTCGCGAAACCGCGCGACGAATTGCGGCAAGTGTTCGGGCGGCACGGCGGCGTCTTCGACGAAGGCCACGGGCTTGCGCTTGCCGGGCACTCCCAGTAGCAGCGGCAACGATGCCTTGCGACAAGCCCACACGTGATCGCAAAGTTGCTTGTCCAAGGCGGGCAGAATGTGAAACAGGCCGCGCTGTCCTTGGAGCTTTTCGGTCAACTCGGCGGCCTTGGCCTCGACGACGTCGGGCGTGTCGCCATTGAATTCGACCAGCACCAACGACTCGGGACGGCCCACTACGAATTCGAGATAGTTGCGGTACTCCAGGCTCTTCTCGGCCAATCGTAAGATCAGGCCATCGAGCAACTCGGCGGCCGACGGATCGCACGAGAGAATGGCGCCCACCGATTCCACTGCGTGTTCCATGGAGTCGAAGTGCAGCACCAGCACGCCGCGTTCCTTCGGCAATGGCAACAAGTGCACCAGCGCCTCAGTCATCGTGCCCAAGCCACCTTCGGCCCCGGCGATGAGTTTCGTCAGGTTGAAATCGGCGCCCGGATACATGCGAATTTCGTTCGCCCGGGCGGCAGCCAGCAACCTCGGCTGCGCGATGCGCGCGCGGCACTCGGGCACGAACTCGTCGAGGTTGTATCCATTCACGCGGCGCAACACGGGCGGAAAGCGGGCGATGATCTCCTCGCGATTTTCCCGCACGATGCGGTCGACTTCACGATAGATCTGGCCCACCAGGTCGTGCCGCGATTGCTGTTGCACAAGCTCTGCGGGTGTAACCGGCGCAAACGTGGCCAGCGAGGCGTCGGCCAGCACCATGTCCAGCGCGATGATGTTGTCGACGGTCTTGCCGTGCCAGATCGAGCGGGCGCCGGCCGAATTGTTGCCGACCATGCCGCCAATGTTGGCGCGGCTGCTGGTGGCAACGTCGGGACCGAATTGCAGCGCGTCGCGCGCCGCGGCCGCATTCAATTGATCGAGCACCACGCCCGGCTGCACGCGCGCCGTGCGCGACTGCGGATCGAGCTCGATCGCGTTCATGTACTTGCTGAAATCGAGGATCAGTCCGGCGCCAATCGACTGTCCGGACAGGCTGGTTCCGCCTCCGCGTGGCACGATCGACAGTCCATGCTGAATGGCAACTTCGTGCGCGGCCACGACGTCGTCGCGAGAGCGTGGCACGACGACCCCGGCCGGCACGATTTGATAGACGCTAGCGTCGGTGCTGTATAAGGCGCGCTCGTGGATACCGCACAGGACGTCGCCGGCAATTCGCTTTTTGAGTGACTTTTCCAGTTCTGACGATTCTGCGGCCTTGAGATTCATGATGGTATCGGTGGTGTCTGTGGGCGTGTCGGCACAGCCCAAGGTACTGGCGTGATTATACTTGATCGCCGTGCGATTGTTGGTAGAGTCAAGGATTGATGAGGATTTGCAACTTCTGAATGTCGCCAAAAGAGCACCAGGGCAGCATCACCCCGATGGCCACGAATCACAAGCCACTTCCCGACGAGGTGGAACATCTGTTGCGCAACGCCGAACTGCGTGACGAGCTGGAACCGTACTTCGACGAGTCGATTCGCAGCGTCAACGTCGACGAGTTGCCCACACCGGTGGAGAACGAATTCCTGGCGTCGATGCTGGCCTGGGAGCGCGCCCCGATATTGCCGATCAGCCAGTGGTTCGAGCCCGAGTTGCAATTGCCGCGGCCCGAAACGCTGACCAGCGAGCAATTGCACGAGCGGCTGTGGCAGGCGATTCATAAGTTGTTCGAGCGGCGAATCGTGCTGGAGTTCACCGACCATCTTTCGGATCGCGAGCTGTACTGCTTGATCTATCGCGACATACTTCCTTGCCGCGAGAAGAAGATCGACGTGCCCGACAACTATCTGCACTGGGACTGTGCTGACGTGGGTGGCGACGCCACCACCTGGCTGCGCTATTATGCGAGCGAGCGCGAGCGGCAATCGTGGATCGAGGACATGGAACTCGACGAGCAGTTGCCGGCCGCGGAAAAGCCGCCCTACCCGCGTGAATTGCCTCGCCGGCCGCTGTAACTCGACGGGCTGCCCGCGGTATGTGGCGGGCCGGCGAATTGAGTTTTTGCGGACGGAGCCGGTCAGGGCGAAACATCGGGCTTTCTTGCCCACACTCGCGGCCTTGACCCATTTTGCCCGGCGGCGCTATACTTCAGCGAGTTCTTTCCGGCTGAGAGCGTGCCTGGCGCGTCGTCGTTCTCTCCGTTTTTGTCCACCGCACGTCGCGCCGTCCCAGGCCAACGCATGAAAACCACTCGACGTCACGAACTACAGACCAATGAGTTGGCCGATTCGCTGGCCCATTGGATCGAAGCGGTCAGGCCGTATAGCCGCGCGGCGTTGGCGCTACTGGTCGCCGTGGTGGTGGCCATCTTTGCCTGGAGCTACCTGTCGTCGCAAAGTCAGCGCAAGTCCGCCGAAGGCTGGAACGCGCTGTACTCGGCGTTGGATTCGAACACGGCGCGGGAAGATTTGGTCAGCGTGGCGGCCCGCTATTCCGATACGAGCGTCGGAGCGTGGGCTCGCGTGACACTGGCTGACGTGCTGGCGAACGAGGGCACGAATCAACTGCTGACGGACAAGGGCGCCGCGCGCGAACAGTTGCGGCAGGCCGCCGAAGAGTACCAGGCCGTGCTGCTCGAATCGCGCGATCCAATGCTGCTGCAGCGAGCCACTTTCGGACTGGCTCGCGCGCACGAGGCGCAAGGCACCCCCGATGGGCTCGCCAGCGCTCGCAAAGAGTATCTTTCGATCGGCCAGCAGTGGGCCGACAGTCCGTACAAGCAAGATGCGGACGAGCGCGCCGCGGCCTTGGATGAAGCGTCGACCAAAGACTTTTACGATTGGCTGGCGCGCTATGAACCGCCGCGCTCGATGGTAGGGCAGCCCGGCATTCCGGGCGCCAAGCCCGACTTCTTGAGCGACCCGCTCGAGGACTCAGGCGCCAAATTGCCCTCGGCGATCGACGATTCGTCGGCCTTGCCAGAATTCGGATCCGAGCCGTCAGCGGGTCCGTCGCTCGGTGAGGAACCGGCGGCCGAAGCACCGGCAGAAACATCGCCCGCGGCGGCCGACGAAGCTGCGCCGCCGGCGCCAAGCGAAACTGACAAGCCGGCCGAGAGCGAGCCGAAATAGGCGACGCACGAACCGCCCCGCCAGCCGCGCCCCCCGCATTTCAGCGCACGCGGTGCGACACACGTCAGCCGCATTCTGCCTTATGTCCGGCGAAGAACTTTCTGCATCCGAGCCCGTCGAACTGGTCGTTGGCGATCAACACGGGGGCGCGCGGCTGGATGCTTTTCTGGCCTCCCAATTCCCCACGCACAGCCGCGTGATGCTGCGCAAAGTGATCAACGCCGCTGGAGTCAAAGTCGATGGCAATCGCGTGAAAGCGGCGTATCGGCTGCGGCCCGGGGAGCGCGTGTCGATCTTGTTGCCTCCCTTGGCGCGCGAAGGCCCGCAGCCGGAGAACATTCCGCTGGCGATCCTCTACGAGGACGACGCCATCGCCGTCGTCAACAAGCCGCCCGGCATGGTCGTACATCCGGCCAAAGGGCACTGGTCGGGCACATTGACCGCGGCGCTGCAGTTTCATTTCGACCGGCTCAGCACGGCGGGCGGGCCGCAGCGTCCCGGTGTCGTACACCGGCTCGACCGAGACACGAGCGGCGTGATCGTGATTGCCAAAACCGATTCGGTCCACTTCCACCTCTCGCACCAATTCGAGCACCGGCAGGTGGAGAAGGAATACTTCGCGCTGTGCGCTGGCGTGCCCAACTTGGATCGCGACGTGATCGACTTGCCCGTAGGGGCCCATCCGCATCAGCGCGAAAAGATGGCCATCCGACGCGACCATTCCACCAGCCGCGAAGCGCAGACGTTCTACGAGGTGGTCGAGCGGTTCGATGGCTTCGCGGCGGTTCGCGCGCTGCCGAAGACGGGGCGCACGCATCAGATCCGCTTGCACCTGGCGAGCATCGGCTGCCCGGTGCTGTGCGACCGGCTGTACGGCGGCCGTGCGGCGATCACGCGCGGTGAGATTCGCCGCGACCCGACCGATGAGCTGGTGTTGTTGGATCGCCAGGCGCTGCACGCCGTTCGGCTGAAGCTAAAGCATCCGACGACCGGCGAGTCGCTGGAGTTCGTCGCGCCGCTACCGCCGGACATCGAGGGTGTGCTGGCAGCGCTACGCGAGTATCGTCCGTCGCGATCGTCGTGACTTCGTGGTCCATCTTACTTCGTTCGACAACCCAAGTTAGCGCAGCGGCGGCTTGCGCGGTTCATCGGAAGGCACCTGGCCGAACAGGAAGTGCACCAGGTCGCGCGTGCCCAACGTTCTTGGGCTGGCGAACAATTCTCCGGCGTTGTACCCGGCAGCCATGCCGTCGTGAATGGCCGCGGCGCGCACCTTGTCGTAGATGAACTCCTTTTGCTGCGGAAACTGTGTGGCGTAGCAGCGAATCGACTCGATCTTGGTTTCCAGCGTCTCGCCGATGTCCACCACCAGGTGACCGGCCGAGTGGGGTAACTCGAGCGAACCGAAACCCAGCGAGTAATACAACTGCGCCGCCACGGTGTGGACCGGCAGGTTGTCGAAATGCTCGTCCCATTTGGTCAGCCGCGCATAGAACACGCCGGCATCGGTGATTTGCATCGCCTGCCAGTGATCGGGCGACGCCAGGGGCGTCTTCTCACCGAAGCCCAGCACCAGGCGCGGACGATACTTTCGCAATTCTTTGCCCAGCGCTACGCGTGCTTCGAATGTGTCGAACAGCCGGCGATTGGGCAGATTCAGTTGAATGCGGACGTGGACGCCCAGCACTTCGGCCGCTCGTTGGGCCTCGGCCAGGCGCACTTCAGGACCGGGCGAACCGGGCGTGGGCTCGCCATCGGTCAGATCGATGATACCTACCTGATAGCCTTGCCGCACGAGCATGGCCAACGTGCCGCCACAGGCGATCTCCACGTCGTCCGGATGCGCGCCAACCGCGATCACGTCGAGTTGAGGATGGTCGTTGGTCGTCACTTCGTCTGCTTTCCCGAGGGCTTGCTCGCGCCGTTGCCGACCGGCTTGACCACGCTCAATAAAAACGTCGGATTCATGGCCTCGAACCGCACTCGCTCGAGTTGATAGGTGCCGCGGGCCAGATTGATCATCAACAGCTTGACGTCGTCGTTCAATCGCCCGAGCGCCTCGTGCACGCCGGAAAGGCTTTCGATGCTGCCCACGCTGGCAACCAGCCGGCCGCCGGGGCGCAAGCGAGCGTAGGCCAATTCGACGATGCGGCTGATCTCGCGACCGCTGCCGCCCACGAATACGCAATCGGGGTCGGGAAAATCGGCCCAGGCGTCCGGTGCGCGACCCAGCACGGCCACCAGGTTGGCCACGCCGAATCGCTCGGCATTGGCGCGAATCAGCTCGTGGTCCTCGGCGTCCATCTCGACGGCGTAGACCGTGCCGCCGGCGGAGATTTGCGCTGCCTCGATGGCCACCGAACCGCTGCCGGCGCCAACATCCCACACGATGCTGGTGGGCCCGAGATCCATGTCGGCGAGCGCGATCGCGCGGACTTCGGCCGGAGTGAGCAGGCCATGCTTGGGCTTCGATTGCATGAACGCTTCGTCCGGATTGCCGAACAAGCGATGGCCGATCGCATCGCGCGGTCGGTCGGGCACGTCGGGACGCCGCACCAGAATCATCACGTTCAAGGGCGAAAAATCCTGCGTGGCGATTTCGGACAATTCACCCTGCGTCACGCGCTCATCCGGCGAGCCCAGGTTCTCGCACACGTAGGCCGAGAAGTAATCGATCCTCCGGTCCAGCAGCGCCTTGGCGACGGCCTTGGTCGGATAGTCTTCGGTCGTGAACAGGCCCACCTTGGTGGCGATGCGGATCCGCTCGATCACTTCGTCCAAGCGATGGTTCGCCAGATCGGTCAGGTAGGCTTCTTCCCAGCTCTCTTTGACGCGGGCAAAAGCCAACTGCATGCTGCTGACGTGCGGCAGGACCTCGAAGCGGTCTTTGCCCAACTTGTCGCAGAGGTAGCGGGCGACGCCGTAGAACAGTGGATCGCCCGAGGCGAGAATCACGATGCGCTTGCCCTTGGCCTTGGCGATCTTGCCGATGGCCACGTCCAGGTCGGAGCCGATGGCCAGTCGCTGCGCTGCCGAGGGGGGAATGACCGCCAGCGCCGTTTCGGCGCCGACCAGCAACTCGGCCTGCTCGATGATCCGTCGCGCGGGCGTGACCAGGCCGTCGATCCCGTCGTCGCCCATGCCGATGATGTGAATCTTGGGTTCGCTCACAGCCATGAATCCGCCCGGTTAGCATCCCTTCGAGCGTCCGTCGCAACGGCAACAGACTCACCGCAGGCGATTTTAGAGCAATCGGAGCGCGAGGGAAAGCTTACGAGAACAGCCGGTCGAACTGAGGGTGCCAACCCTATCCGTCATAAAACGCGGCGCTGGCGAAGCTGACGCAACTGGTGCCGTCGAGCTCGACGGCCTGGTCGTAGCGCAATAGCTCGCCGCGCTGGGGTTGGGTGGCCGCGAGCATGGTGTAGATGGGGGACAGGCCGCAAACGCGGTCCCGATCGTCCCGCTCGGCGATCTGCTGGAAGAACGCATCGGCGTCGGGCGCGCAGGCGGCGGCCATCAGCCGGCGGTCGGTTTCGCTTTGCTGCTGCAGGCGAGCGGCGTCCAGCAGGGCCTGGTCGCCGTAGCGCCGGCCGATGTGCGCCAAATCGGCCGAGGCGATGAAGCACACGCGGCCTTTATATTCCGCCACCGCGCCGCGCAAGGCGGACACGAAGCCCGCCACTTCGGGCGAGCTGCCGGGCGATGTCTTGGCCGCCACGAACTCATGAAACGAACCGGTGAGTATCGGCACGATCTTGAACGGACGGCGGTCGCCCAGCAGGTATTGCAGGAAGAGCGCCTGAAACTCGATCGAATGTTCCTGCCGATGCGCCAGCTCGTCGCCATACAGGCTAATGTCCTGGCCGCCGGGCGTGGCTGCCATGCGGGCCGCCAACCGGGCCACGAACGTGCGATCCGTTTCGACGGCGCCCAGCGGCGTGTCGAAGTCCTTCTTGGTCAGCGCGAACCGATTGCGCATCGGGTTGTGGCCCGTGCCCAGGATGATAAACAAATCGGCGTCCGACTCTTCGGCGAGCTTCTTGTACGCCCAGGCGAACGACAAGCCGCCGCGGCGCAGATCGATGTGCGGGCTGATGATGCCCCTGAGCGTGCCGGAGATCGCGCTGGCGTTGCCGTTGGTCCGATCGACGACGGTCGTGTCGAGCACCGTCACCTCGCCGGGGCCCTTGGGATCGGTGAACAGCGCCGCCAGTTGTTGGCGCAGGGCCGCCGGATCTTCGGCATAGGCGCCGCCAACGTGGGCCGCGGGTCGCACGCGCAGATTGAGATAACGCTCGATCTCCAACTTCCACAACCGCCGAAATTGCTCCGTGTCGAGAAAGTTCCGCTCGTCGAGGGCCCGCACGACGCCTTCGACGTCGGCCAAGGCCACGGGCTGCTTGATGCGGTCTTGGAGCACCAGTTGCAGCTCGGCCAACGTGCGGCTGCCATCCATCAGCGAGGCCAGCAAGGCCGCTTGATAGGGCAGGACTACAGCGCCGGCAAAGCCCTCCGGATCGCGCAGCGCGAAGACCGTTTCGCCGTTCGGCTGGCTGACGGGAAAACTTTCCACGCGCCGTAATCGCGGTTGCAAGGGCAGGGCAGGGACGGCGGATTCGCTGGGCATGGACATGCGGGTATTTTATGGATCGAGGCGGCGCTGGGAAGTGGATCGTGGTCAGGAAGGAAGAGGAAGCTGGCCACCGAGGGCACCGAGGTCACGGAGGAGGAAGTCAGACACGCAAGGAGATTGGCCACGAAGCTCACGAAGGGCACGAAGGACG
>JBBDYK010000346.1:0-11696 GCA_040901665.1 Pirellulales bacterium
AGATGAAACCCGCAACCAAATCATAAGTTCCGTTATTTACGTGACACTACACTAGAGAATACAGTGGGGGTTTCAACTTCATCCATGTCTTGGTCAATAGCAACCAACGCAATGACGGATGCAACGGCCACTGCAGTGCTGAGCGGGCGAGATGGGTTTCGCGCTTTGCTGCGGGGCTGGCAACCGCTGGTATTCTATCAACTGCTGATGTCGCTCGTCATCGCGGCAGTGGTTTCTCCTTGGCTGCTGACCCTGTCCTACACGCTGATTGAGTTCTCAGGCGAGCCCGTGCTGGGGAATACGGAACTGGCCGCCTTTCTGGCATCGCCTTTGGGGCTGGCATCGCTGGCACTGGGCCTTAGCGTGCTGGTGGCACTGCTGTTTGTCGAATATGCGGGCTTGATCGTGCTGACCGATGCGGCGCTTCGCGGCGAAACGCTAACAATTCGTCAGCTTGTCGCAACCATGCTCGGCGCTGCGCCGCAACTGCTGGGACTGGCGGTGGTCTCCACGAGCCTGGCAGTCGCAAGCGCGTTGCCCTTTGTGGGGCTAGCGGTCTTGGCGTATTGGCTGCTGCTGGCTGGTTCCGACATCAATTTCTACCTGGCCGCGCGGCCCCCGAGATTTTGGGTTGCGGTGGCGATTGGAGCTTTCTTGGCCTGCGCGATCGCCGCGTGCCTTCTCCGGCTGCTCATTCGTTGGGCATTTGCAGTACCTGCATGCGCGCTGGCGGGCCACGGATGGCGCGAGGCAATGCGATGGAGCGCGAAGCTGGTGCGCGGCCGAGCATGGCGATTGCTGTGCATGATCGGTGGCTGGCTATTGCTCAAATACCTCGTCCTGGCGACGGCCGCGTTTGGCCTCGACTGGATCAACGGCGTGCTGATGGATCGGCTGGGCGAGAGATTGTCGACCTTGGTCTGGTCCGTTGTCGCCCTGATTCTGCTGGATGCATTCGTGATGCAACTTGTCGCTGCCGTATTTGCGATCGGCACTGCGGGCATGCTGGCCTTGGCGTATGAGCAGGCGCGCCGCTCGCACCCCGATTCGTGCTATGGAGGATTGAGTCGATCGGCTGATTCTGGCGTATCGCCGGATCGCGCCGGAATGCTTCGCGCGGCGATCGTCGCTATCGCGGTTCTTGGGCCGTTGGCGAGCGTGGCCTATCCGCTATTGTTCTCCAGCGAGATCGTGACTCACCGCGAGGTGCGAGTGACGGCACATCGAGCGGGTCCGACGACGGCGCCCGAGAATAGCGTAACCGCACTTCGGCTGGCGATCGCAGCGCGCGCCGACTGCGTCGAAATCGACGTGCAGCAGACTTCCGACGGCCACGTGGTCTTGGTCCACGACCGCGACATGCGGCGCGTGACGGGCGACTCGCGTGAGGTGGCCGATGTGAGCCTGATTGAGCTGGGCCGATTGCGCCTGCTGAACGCGGGCCAGCCGACCGACGAACGAATTCCGACGCTGGCCGAGTTTCTCGACGCCTGCGACGAGAAGCTACGATTGAACGTGGAGATGAAGGATTTCGGCCGCAGCCCGAATCTGGGCGCCGCCGTGGCGGGAGTATTGCGCGAGCAAGGCTTTCTTGACAGAGCCGTCGTATCCAGCTTCCAATTGCCGCCCTTGTTTCAGGCACGGCAAGCCGAACCGGCATTGCCCATCGGGGCGATCCTCTCGGCGGCCAAGGGCGACATGACACGACTGCCGGTGAATTTCTTGAGTCTGAACGAACGACTGGTAACCGCCGAGCTGGTGCGACGTGCCCATCGGCGCAACATGGAGGTTCACGTGTGGACTGTGAACGACCGGGAAAGCGCGGTGCGGCTGATGGACCTTGGCTGCGACAATCTGATCACCAGGCAGCCAGCGCTGATGCGCCAAGTGGTGGATTGGTACGCCGAGTTGGACGACATCGAGCGCATGTTGCTGAGGCTGCGCCGCTGGATGCGGGAGTGACAACCTGCCCGTCACGGACTTGTTGCGGCTACCGGCTTGCGCTGGTGGCTCGCGGGTTGTGAGGTAGTGGTGCCGATGGCTGTCGCGATAAGTCAAACGAGCCCGCGTATCGATCTCCCCCGAAATTGGCTCTCATCCGCAGTCGATCGATCGAACCTCTCCACTCGTAGGCCGCACCGTCGATGACGGCCGTGCCGCGCAAATCGTCGGCCGGACCATTGAAGTCTACGGTGTGGTCAAAGTCCACACCCTGCCAGGTTCCGTAAAAGCGACCTTGCCATTGCTGCCTGCCGAGCGGCGCGACGACGCAAGTCATGGCTCCATCGAGTTGGCGGTTTGTCGTGTTCCATGTGCCGTGGTAGACGAACTGCTCAGCGGCAGTCGCCGTCCCACACGCCATAAGCGTCCACAGGACCGGCGCCAGAAGAGTCTTCATCGGATTCTGTGCCTCAAAATTCTCGCTGCCCTGAGGATGACTCAGCATTTAGCGTGCCCATCGTCTCGCAGTGGAATAGTTTTCCGAGCGACCTGGGATGCGCGCGGCGACTTGGCGCTGCGCGGAACGGGATCGTGGCGCGGTTGCGATTGACCCGGCGCGCAACCGACACTCTCGTTGGTCTCCGATCGGCCAATGCCGGTTGACCCCAAAATGCGGTGATTCCCTCTTCTCCACGGCGAGATCGACCATTAGAATTCTCACACGCCGGGACGCCGGGACTTGGCAAACGCTCGGCCGAGTGCCCAGCGTCTCGTGGGCATTGGCCTCCAACTCAAGGAAAGAAACGACCATGGGCAACAAAGACAAGCGAAAAGAGAAAAAGAAACCCAAGCAGCCGAAGGAATCACCGAAACCGGCGACCCCCAGCAGGTTCGGCAGCGCGCGCCCCTCGAAGTAGCGCGGCAGAGCGAGTCGCAAGCCCCCGAGCGGCGCGATGAACCGCAAGCAGCCAGGCCGCCAGGACATGCATCCGGCCCAACGCTTCGTCGCGCCCGCGACGATTCAGCACGGTGTGCCACTTGCGCGGCTGATCGGGCGGAAATCCGTCGAGTTGTTGGCCGAGTCGATGGTAGCCGTCGCTCCAAGGTTCGATGCCGGCCGATTCGTGCGAGGCGCCGTGCGAGGCCTTGGAAAACTCGGGCTGATGGAGCGCGCGGCGCACGTCGCGGGCGCTCTGGCCAAAGAGTTGCCATCGGACTTCAATGCGGCTGCGCAGTTGCTGGTCGCATCCTTTGGCCCCGAGCTCGCAGCCACGGAGGGAACGGGCCTGGCGCCGTTTTTCTACCTTCCTCACTCTGAGTTCATCGCGCGCGAGGGCAAGGGCAGCCTCGAAAGTGGAATGTGGGCGTGCTATGAGCTGACGAAGCGGTTTACTGCCGAGTTCTGTATCCGGCCGTTTCTTGCGGACCATCAAGCCAAGAGTCTCGGGCTCCTGCAGGCCTGGATCAGCGATCCCAACCCGCACGTTCGTCGGCTCGTCAGCGAAGGCACGCGTCCGCGGCTTCCGTGGGGCCGGCGGCTTCGTGCATTTCAGGCCGATCCGCATCTGACGCTGCCGTTGTTGGAGGAGCTCAAAGACGATCCTGAGATCTACGTCCAACGATCCGTCGCGAATCACCTGGCCGACATCCTCAAGGACAATCCGGCCGTCGCTTACACGACGTGCGAAAGATGGATCGAGGAATCGTCGGCGCCCGGAGTTGACTCAAATCGCGCGCAAGCCCGGCTCTGGATCGTGCGCCATGCCCTGCGCCTCCCCGCCAAAAAGGGCGAACCAAGAGCAACGCGGCTTCGCAGCGCGGCCCAGTTCAGGCGGTAAGTGAGCTCACTCGCCCGCTCGAGGCCCGTCGACCGACGACGTTGCAACGCTGATGGAATAACGAGTCGGGGCGACATGATTTGAACATGCGACCTCTGCGTCCCGAACGGCGCTTTGCGACTTCCCCTAACTCTGTATGTGGCTTAGCTGACAGTGACTTACGTCATTCTAATCAGCGGAAAGAATGGTCACAATGGACAGCTTTGGACCCTTTACCGTGCATCACTTCTGACTTGGATCGACCACTTTGCCGGACGTCAACATGAACGAAACCTCGTCGGAGGTCCGCACCGGGGCAGTCCCAGACCAGTCGAGAAACTTGTACTCAGTTGGTCCCGGCCCCCAATCATCGGGAAATGGAACCGGGTAGTGCGGGCCTAGTCCATTAGGTTGACCAGTTACCATCCAACCGTCAGCCGGACAAAGCGGAACGAAAGATTGAAACCGATGATTTCCGAACTGAACGATGCACAGTAGGTAGGGAATCGGCTCTTCTACTTTGCGTTTTAGGAGAGTGACGTGCCCAACACCATAGGGCTTCACTCCGGGAGTGAAGGCATAGCCCACATTAAGTTTAGAAACGTCGCACGTAATTCGACCCATTAACCAACTAATTGCATTGCCGCACTGGTCAAGTTCGGACTGAGGGCACACCGCACATGCAATCTTGATAAGCGCCAGCGCCGCATTCAACGGAATGTATGGCGCTGACTGAGCGTCCCCAGGAAGCTTAAATTCCATTGGAAACTTCACTTCACCACTCGGTGGCAGTATGCTCGGGTCGTGAATTGTAATCTGCAAGCCAGTAGCGTCTGATTCAATTCTCAGTTTGTCATTCTTATAGGTGGGCGTCCCACGCTTACCGGGAACCCCGGACACTGCTCGCGCGAATTTCGACCAATTACCCAAATGGTTTTCGTAATTGTCCGCAAAAAACTGGTTGCACCTGTCACATTCGTTCAACGATAGCAGCGATTTGTTTCCCAGCAATTCGGGGACAACATGTGCACGATGGGTAAACCCCACCTCGGGCTCACCCTTGAGACAAAATCGACATCGGCGAGAACTCTCGTCGCTGTGATCCTTCAGATAGTATGGCCTTCGCGTGGCGAGCTTGTAGCTGGAGATTTCGGTGTATTTCTCCTGAAAGTAACTCTTCGCATTGTGTGTACCGGAAGGGGTCATAGTCAGAACGGTATTCGACCGCCGGTCGGTTCGTCATCTGCGACAAGTGCGGGAAGAAAAAGGGGACATTCTACTTTTCAGCAGAATGTCCCCTTTGATCGGGGCGACATGATTTGAACATGCGACCTCTGCGTCCCGAACGCAGCGCTCTAGCCAGGCTGAGCTACGCCCCGTGGTCTCGCCGGGTGGACCGGCGAAGAACGCTATTCTAGCCGGATGGCTGCGGGGGTCAACGTCGAACCAGTCCGACTGACTACTCCGCAACGACTAGAGTCGGCGGCCAATGGGCGTCGGCGCGCCATGTGGTCGCCGACAAACCGGCCCAACGTCAATCACCGTTATTCCCGTCGTTCGCCAGGAGTGCTTCCAGCTTGTCGAACGACCCGGTCCAGCCTTGGGTCATGCTGGCTCGGGCTTGAATGAATGCCGCCAGTTCCTCGTGCGTCGTTGCACCGTGGGGTTCCCAGGTTACGGTCACGCGCGTCCGCTTTGGCCCTTCGGCGGTCAGAGTCACGGTGGTGAGCATCGCGGCGGGCCAGACGGGAGCCAGGGGATGACGGGAAAGGTTTTCCTGCTCATCGCAAAACTCTTGCGTGTAAACGATGCGGCCGGACTTGTCGCGGTTTGGCTGATCGATCGCCAGATACTCGGCGCGGCCGTGCATCTTGAGGCCGTTGCCCGACATGAAAAAGAACGTGCTGCCGCCTGGCTTGATATCGGATCGGATGAATTGCATGTCAAAGCCCACGGGCGGCAGCCACTTTGAAATGTGCTCGGGCTTGGTCCACATCTCGAACATCAGCTCAAGCGGCGCGTCGAACGTGCGATTGATGACGAACTTTTCCTTGCCCGTCGCCTCCTTTTCCAGATATTCCGCCAACCGGTCCCAGGTGGCATTGCCGCCGGCCTTCTTGATGAACTTGCGCGCTTCCTCGGCCGCTTCGGGCGTGGGCAGCGTCATGGTCATTTCCATCTTGGTCTTGCCGTCGACCTCCGAGAACAACACGGTGACGCGAAACATCGGGGGGCGATCGGCGTAGCCTCCGTGGTCGTACACCAGCCTGGCGCGCTCTTCCACTTCGAGATACTGCGTCGCGTTGGGGTAGTCGACGCCATCGGGCCCGTGCATGGTGTAGGTCCAACTACCGCCCGGCCGGAGATCCTTGGCGTGGGTCGTGAGCGTGAAGCCGCGCGGGCCCCACCACTGCGCTACCTGCTCGGGGTCGGTCCAGGCATCCCACACGGTTTCCAGGGGTGCGTCGTAAACCCGCGTGATGCTGATCTCGTTGGACTTACTTTTTGCGGCCATGTTTCTTTCCTTGCGCGTTTTTCTTGGCGATGACGGTTTCCAGATAAGCGCCGAGCCGGTCGAAGCTCTCTTCCCAAAACATTCGATACGCTTCCATCCAGTCGGCCACGTCCTTGAGCGCGCCCGGCTTGAGCTTGCAGGGACGCCATTGGGCTTCGCGAGTTTTGGTGATCAGGCCGGCTTTTTCCAACACCTGCAAGTGCTTCGTGACCGCGGGCAGGCTCATGTCCTTGAGAAACGGCCTGGCCAGGTCGGAAACATTGGCTTCCCCTTTGGAAAGCCGAGCCAGCATGGCCCGGCGGGTCGGATCGGCAAGCGCGGCGAACGTCTGGCTGAGCCGGTCTCGCATCGGAATTGCACCTATTGGTTAATTAACTTACTAGTTAAATATAGCGGGCGACGACATGGCGTCAAGCGCGGCAAATCGCCGTCGTGTCCGCCGAGGTACGGACTTACTCCGCGTCGTCCTGCGCTCCCACCAGCGGCACGAAGCGGCAGCCGGAGAGCCACCGGGGGCGCAGTTGCCCGCCGACCTTGTGTAAGGCCTGCAAGTCCTGGCCGCTGGGCGAACCGACGGGGATCACCAGAATGCCCCCTTCGGCCAATTGCTCGGCCAGCGCGGGCGGGACGTGCTGGGCCGCGGCGGCCACCAGAATGCGATCGTAGGGCGCCAATTCGGGCCAGCCGAGCGTGCCGTCGCCCACCACCAACGTGACATTGTCGTAACCCAGCGCGGCAAGGGTCTGCTGGGCGCGGCTTGAGAGGTCGGCGTGCCGTTCGATCGACACGACGTGTGCGGCCAGCTCCGCCAGAATTGCCGTTTGATAACCGCTGCCGGTGCCAATCTCCAACACGCGCTCGTTGCCGGTCAACTCGAGCGCCTCGGTCATCAGCGCCACGATGTACGGTTGGCTGATCGTTTGCGAGCACTCGATGGGCAGCGCGCGATCGGCGTAACTCATCGCCTGCTCCTCGGGCGGGACGAACTGCTCGCGCGGCACGCGGTCCATTGCGGCCAGCACGCGCGTGGACTTGATGCCTCGCTCGCACAACTGTTCGAGCATCGCGCGTCGTTCGCGCTCGTAGGGCATAGCAGCGTGCATGGCACATCTCGCGGACAACGGCCGCGTCAGGCGCACCGCTCACTGGCGGCCAGCACCGCGGCGGGCTGCCAATCGCAGACTTGCAGTTCGACCGACTTGCGGCCGCGAAAATGATTGACGAACGGGCGGAAGGCAACGGCGATGGTTCCGGGAGTCTCGCCCAATTCCTCGGCCCATTCACCACCGCCAAACGCCACGGCCCGCAGCTCGACTCCATGCTGCGCCAAGCGCAGCGACAGGTGTCGTTCTCCGCCGCCAATGCGTTTGGGTGGTTCGCACAGAGTGACTTCAGAGGTACACAGCAGCGGCCGGGGGTTTGCCTGCCCGAACGGCGCCAGCCGCTCGATATCCATCACCGTGGACGTCGTGAGCGCGCTAAAGGGGACCTCGGCGTCGATGCGCAGCTCGGCGACGCGAGGCGTGCCGGCCAATTCGGCGGCGGCATGCTCGCAAAACTGGGCACGGAAATCGTCGAGTCGATGTTCTTCGATCTTCAGTCCCGCGGCGGCCGCATGACCACCGTGGCTGAGCAAGTGCTCGCAGCCGGCAGCCAGCGCCGCGTGCAGATCGAAGCCGGGGACGCTGCGGGCCGATCCCACGCCGGGTTTGGCGCCCACCGCTTCAAACGACACCATCACGACCGGGCGATGAAATTTCTCGGCCAGCCGCGCCGCCACGATGCCGATCACGCCCACGTGCCAACCGCGATCGGCCAGCACCAGCGCCGCGTCGTTTTCCGGATCGAAGCGCTCGATGGCCTGCTTGTTGGCGGCCAGATAGATGCTCCGTTCCAGGCTGTCGCGGCTTTTGTTGAGCTCGTTCAGATAAGCGGCCAGCGCCGAAGCCCTTTCGGCCGAGTCGGTGGTCAAGAGCTCCACGCCGAGGGCGGCCTGACCCAGGCGTCCGGCGGCGTTGAGTCGCGGCGCCAACGTGAACGCGATGTCCTCGCTGGAGAGATGCGGCTTTTCGTCGAGCTTGGTGAGCTTGGCCAGCGCGGCGACACCCAGAGCGGGACGCTCGCGAAGACTGGTCAGCCCATGACGGACGATGGTTCGGTTTTCGTCGACCAGCGGCACGACGTCGGCCACGGTGCCCAATGCCACCAATCCCACCGACTGCATGAGAAACTCGCGCATGGGTGGGCCGACCTTCTTGGCTTCGCTGGCCCGTTGGCACAGTGCCCAGGCAAGCTTGAACGCCACGCCCGCGCCGCACAATCCGGTGAATGGATAGGCCGAACCGGGCAGCGCCGGATGCACGATCGCGGCGGCGTCGGGCAGCGTCGCGCCAAACTGATGATGATCGGTGATGATCAACTCCAGTCCGAGGGCGCGGGCGGCTTGGGCTTCGTCGACGCTGGCCGCTCCGCAGTCGACGGTGACGACCATGTCGGCGCCACGCTGGCGCAAGGTCTCGAGCGCCTGGCGATTGAGGCCGTAACCCTCGTCCATGCGGTTGGGAACATAATAACTGACGTCGCCGCCCAAGAGCCGCAGACACAAGTACAGGATGGCCGTGGCACTCATGCCATCGACGTCGTAATCGCCATAGACCACGATGCGCCGGCCGGCAGTAACCGCGGCCATGATGCGGTCGGCCGCGGCGGGCAGTCCGGGCAGATCCTCGGGATCGCGCAGGCTGCTGAGCCTGGCATCGAGAAAGTCGCCGGCTGTTCGAGGGTCGCAGATGCCGCGACAGATCAGCAGTTGGGCCACGACAGCGGGGATGGCCGCCGCACGCTCCAGGGCCACGATACGCGCCGAATCATGCGGGTGAATCCGCCAGAGCTTGGCCATGTCGTTCCTGAGATGCCGTCCGTGAGCTGCCGACGAAGCAGGGCCGCGAGGCAGTGGCCCTATTTCTTCTTTTCCAAATGCAAGGTGTGCTTGCGCAAACGGGGGCTGTACTTCTTGAGCTTGAGCTTTTCGCCGCCGGTCTTGCGCCGCAGCGTGTAGTTGTAATCTCCGGTCTCCTCGCACACGAGGAAAACCGTCTCGACCTTCTTCTTGCTTTTTGCCATGGCTTGGCCGCTCCTCGCGCTGGTTCGAACCGCAAATCGGCCTCCCGCAATAGGTGGCCGCAATGGTGTCGGGATAAGTGCCTGATTTTACAACGAGACGGGCCGCGCTGGCCAGAGCCGAAATTGCCCGCAGCGGGCGCTATTTTTCTTCGAACGCACCCCGGCGATGGCGCATTCCGTTGCATACATCCGCGGACTTCTAGAAGTTGGGGTTGTTGGCCGCGCCAAGTCCAGCCTGAGGCGCTGCCGTATCCTGGGCGGTCGGCGGGGCCAAGGCCAGCACGATCAGCACGAAATCGCGGAATCGCTCCGTATTCTCAGGCAAGATCCAGGCGTAGCATTCGCCCTCGCAACCTTTGTACTTGCCCACCAGGCACGCGCAGGGCGGCACGTCCGCCTTGCAACCGTGGCAAACCCAGGGCCCGCCGAACGGGTTGGGCGGCCCGCCTTCATGCTCATCGAAGAGTTGCAACAAGGCCTCGATCTTCGCTTCGGCTTGCTCGACCAAACCGACGTTGCGCCCCGGTCGATGGTACGCCCGCACCTGCCCCACCGGATGCTGGCAGGCTTCGAACAACAGGCGGACCACCTGTTCGCGTAAGAACTCGACCTTATCTGGCGCTTCGGGTCCCGATCGCCGAAACGTCTCCGGCTCGTAGGGTTGGGCGGTGATGGCCAACTGGTCGATTTCGTCATAGAGCCGCACCAACTGCGAGCGGATACGCTCGATGCGTTCCAATTGCTGCGGCTGGGCGTGCTCGATCATCATGGCGATCAAGTCGAACGCGACGTCGCGCGAGACGGCAATGTGATAGGCATCTGCCATTTCGCAAATCTGCTCATACGCCTGGCGCTTGATGGAGCCTTCGATGTCGAGCGGATCAAGCGCTTTGGCATAGGCTATCTGCAGCAGCTCGAGGTCACCGCTTTCGATCACCGGTTCGACGTTCCATTGCCCCAGCACGTTGCGTTGCAGGGTGACGTTGGGGGCAACCGAGCCGGGGCCGCCGAGGTTTCCGGCGATATAGCCGCCGCCTTGATCGGCCAGTTGCACCACGCCGCCGGTGATCTTCACGTGCCAGGCCAGCGCGTGCGGATTGCAGGAGAACATAGCCAGGTTGTTGAGCACCTGCTGATACTGCATGTCGGTGAGCGTGGCGGCCTGCTGCACCGTGCGCCGAGCCAGCGGAAGATGGCCGCAGCCGGTCACCAACAAGAGCGCCATCGCCAGCGTGGCCGCGCCGGTGGCGCGCAACTTCGATGGTCGATCAGTCGTTGACCGCAGGCCTAGCATGAACGGACTTCAAGCGAGGAAAAATGGACAGACCGTATCGATAAGATCGGCTGGGCCGTAGGATTTGTTCATGCAAAGAGAACCCGTGAGGCCCGACGCGTCGCTAGCATCACGCTGCTAGCTGGCGGGCGTCGTTATTCAAGACGAGGGCAATCAACGAGTGCGGGTAATTCCAGTTATCGATCTGATGGGCGGCGTGGTCGTGCGCGGTGTGGCCGGGCGGCGCGAGGAGTATCGGCCGATCGAAAGCAAACTGGCGGCGGATGCGCGGCCACGGTCGATCGGCGCGGCTCTGGCCGAGCGGGGCTTTGTCGATGTTTACGTGGCTGATTTGGATGCGATTGGCGGACGCGAGCCGGCCTGGGAAGTGTATCGGGAGCTGATGGCGCTGGGCCTTTCACTTTCGGTTGACGCTGGTATCGCCGCTGTCGATCGCGCGCGTCAACTCGCGGGTTTCGAAGCGGACGGGCGGACTCTTGGCGCCGTGGTAGCTGGCCTGGAGTCGATGTCGCGGCCCAAATTGCTCGAAGAGTTGTTGTCGATCGTCGGCCCACAGCGGCTGATCTTCAGCTTGGACTTGAAGAACGGCGTTCCATTGACAGAGCCGGGCGCGTTTGAGGGATTGAGCCCTCTGCAAATCGCCACGCTGGCGTTGCGGCTGGGCGTGCGGCGGATGATCGTGCTGGACCTGGCAAGCGTCGGCGTCGGGCAAGGCGTGCCCACGTCGCCCTTGTGCAGACTGCTGCGATGCCTCGACAGCAACCTAGAAATCATCGCCGGCGGCGGCGTCCGCGGCCCCAACGACTTGCGCGCCCTCGAAGCCTGCGGTTGCAACGCCGCCCTGGTCGCCTCCGCACTGCACGACGGGCGAATCAGAGCACGCGAGAAGATTTAAGACGCCTGGTCGCAGCCAAACTCGCGCTCACCACTTTTTTCCTACCGCATACAGCCTACCGCCTACAGCCTATTCCCTCACCACCATTTCGGCTCGCGCTTCTCCTTGAAG
>JBBDYK010000347.1:0-11641 GCA_040901665.1 Pirellulales bacterium
CCGAGGTCGCCGCCATCATGACGGGTAGCTACATCGGCGGTGGGGTGAACTTCTTTGCCGTCAAGCAGTCCTACGACGTGAGCGAGAACGTGACGGGGCCGTTGTTGGTGGCCGACAACTTCATCATGGCCGGAATGTTCGTCACGCTGTTGTTGATCTGCGGCAGCCGCTGGGCGCGGCGCTGGTATCCGCACCCGCACACGGCCGACGCCGTCGACAGCCGCAAGCTGGCGGCGGAGCACTGGCGCGCCAAGGAGATCTCCCTGTTGGATATCGCCGCCGCGCTGGCGATCGCAGTGGCCGTGGTCGCTCTTGCCCAGTGGTCATCGTCCTGGACTGCGCATGCGCTGGGCGATTCGACCTTCGGGCAAATCGCTGGCAATCGATTCGTCCACATCACGGCCTGGTCCACTCTGTTGGCCACGACGTGTGCCCCAGTGCTCTCGCGCATTCGCGGGGCCGACGAGATCGGCGGCTATTTGCTGTATGTGTTCCTGTTCGTCATCGGATTGCCGGCCGACCTGAAACAGGTCGTCATGCAAGTTCCGCTGTTGTTCGTGTTCTGCCTGATCATGGCGCTGGTCAACCTGCTCGTTACGTTTGCCGTGGGCAAGCTGCTGCGACTGAACTTGGAACACGTCGCGCTGGCCGTCAACGCATCGCTGGGCGGCCCGACGTCGGCCGCCGCCATGGCCATCGCCATGGGCTGGTCCAACCTGGTGCTGCCCGCCCTGCTGGTCGGCATCTGGGGCTATACGATCGGCACCGCCGTGGGACTGGCCGTGGGCGAGATGCTGCGGGCCTGGTTGTGAAAACCGTGGGCACGCACCCACCCAGCGTGCGGCTGGCTGCGAATCGTTCTCACGATGTGATGTCGATGTCGCGATGTGCCAATCGCAGCTTCAGTCGTGCGGCCCAGCCAATGCCCGTGTCCTTGAGCACAAGCTGCTCCAAACGGTCCAGCGCGTTCAGCAGCGCGGAAACAGCCTCACTGCCGACCTTGGTGCCAGAGAGATCGATTTCTCGCAAGTTCTCGCAGCGGTGCAACTCGCGCAATCCCACCGCGGTTACCGCCGTATGCACAAGCGCCAGGCGATGCAGCCCGGCTTGACGCCGCAGCTTGGGCGCAATTCCTAAAAGTGCGGCGTCATCGACCTGGGGCCCCGAGAGTCGCACGGACGCCAACTGGTCCATCACCGTGGCGAAGTCGCTGCCGATCGTCTGGCCGAGCCATTCGACGCCTTCGACTTCGGTCGCGCCGCCAAGCGCTTTGATTTCGTCGATCAGAGCTTGCTGCTCGGCATACTGCTCGACCCAACCGCTGAGCCACTGCATGCGACCGGCCTTGAAGCGGGCATACTCCGTGGCCTGTTCGAAGGCCTCGTGCAAGCGGACGAATGCCTGCGGATCGCCGCCGCGATCGGGATGGGCCGTCTTCGCCTTGTCGAGATAGGCCTGCTTGACGTCCTCAACCGATACCGGCGGCTTGAGCCCGAGGACGGCCAACATTTCCAGCGTGCGCTCGTCGCGCGGTGATGGTGGTTCGGTCGCCATGAGTCGATAGGCCCTATGCTGCTGTTCCGTTATGAATTGGACGTTGCCTGAGCGCTTACTTCGCCGTGTCGAGCAAGCGCGGGATGTACGACTGATAGCGCTCGTGCGGCGCAGGCCCCTGGACGGGAAACTGGCGAATCGCCGCGCGCACCGGCGCCGCGCTTTGCCCGCACGCATCGACGGCGTTGAGCGCCGCCAGCGTCACGAACAGGTCGTTCCGCGGCCAGTTGCACACTTGCGTCAACACTTCCAGTGCCTGGCTACGATGCTGATCGTTGCCATGGCGGCACAAGCCCTCGGCCGCCGCAATCCGCACGTAGGGCGACGCGGCGCCCAGGGCCTCCACCAAGGTCGCGCTGCCTGCCGTGACTCCGATCGAACCGCGGACCACGAGCCCCGTCGCTGCCCAATAGCGAACTGCGCTGTCCGTGTCGCGCAGCAATTCGATGAGTCTCGGCGTGGCGGCTTCGTCGCTCCCGGCAGCCAACTCGGCCGCGGCCAGCACGCGCTCCACCGGGTACACGGTGTCATCGTGCCCCATGTCGTACGGCGTGGAGCCCTGGGCCCGTGCGTGCATCTCGCCTTCGGGCAGAAACCCCACGTCACGAATCACGAGCGCATGGTCTTGCTGCCCACGGCGCAAGCGCGCCAGCGTTGCGGCGTGCTCCGTCGCGCCGGCAAGGTTGTTCACTTCATCGGGATCGCTTGTCAAATCGTAGAGCTCTTCCGGCGGCTTGCTATTCCAAAATGCGTCCTGGGCCGCGTTGAGTTGCCCGGATTCATGCAGCTTGTGCCACACCTGGGTTGTGGGCGTTTGAAACATATAGTCAAGGTGCTGACCGTAAATGCGGTGCGGCAGGTAGTTGCGGATGTAAACAAAGCGGCCGTCGGTGACGCTGCGCACCAGGTCGATACGCTCGTCCATGCGGCCGCGAAATCCGTGCGCAAACGTCTGCGGCGGCGCGGCGTACTTGCCCAAGAATGCGTGCCCTTCTAGCCACTCGGGCGGCACGATGCCCGCCAGGCTGAGCACCGCGGGCGCAAAATCGACGAAGCTCACCAGTCGATCGCTCTTGCCGCCAGGAGTGTAGTCGGCGGGGCGGAGGTCGCGAAACTTCTCGGGGATGTAGACCACCAGCGGCACGTGCAAGCCGGAGTTGTACGGCCAGCGCTTGCTGCGCGGCATGCCCGAGCCATGATCGGCAAAGTAGAACACGATGGTGTCGTCGGCCAGGCCGTCGGCGGACAATTGGTCGAGCCAGCCCCCGGCGTCGGCGTCTGCGGCGCTCACGCAATCGTAGTACTGCGCCCAGTCCTGCCGCACCTCGGGAGTGTCCGGATGGTAGGCCGGCACGCGCACCTTGGCCGGATCGTGGACTTGCTGGTGTGGGCGTTTGCGAATCTGGCTCTCGTGGCTCTTGTTCGAATTGAACACGGCAAAGAACGGCTGACCCGCTGCGCGGCCTTGCCAGTGGGCACGCCGACCCGAAACGTCCCACAACGGGCCTGGCTCCTGCAGGTTGTAGTCTTCTTTCGCGTTGTTCGTGCAGAAGTAGCCAGCCGTGCGGAGCAACTGCGGGAACATCTGCTTGCCGGCCGGGAAGGCAACCATGCTGCGCATGTGCTCGCTGCCGGCGGAGGGGCCATAGAGCCCTGAGATCAGCGTCGTCCGCGCCGGCGCGCACACCGGCGCATTCGACCAACAGTGCAGGTAAATCATGCCCCGCGCAGCCAGCCGATCGACGTTCGGCGTGGCGGCATATGCATCGCCATAACAGCCCAGGTGCGGGCCATGATCTTCACTAGTCAGCCAGAGGATGTTGGGGCGCGTGTCGGCTGCCCGGACGTGCGCGTCGAACGCGCCAGCGCTCACCAGGCACAGCCATCCGACTGTCCATGTCGTAGTCCACCGACACGATGTCATGTGACGAATCATAACGCGACGTCCATCTTCTGGTCATTGTTCTCTCGCGCGACGACGTGCTGCAACCGCACCGTGCGCTGCGAGTCGAGATCCATCACGGCAACGGTATATTCGCCGAGACCGAAGACCCATGGCTGAAACGAACCGCCCCGCATGCGCAGATTGTAAACCATTTCACCGGTGGTCTCGTCGGTCACGCGAATCACGGGATTCTCGACGCCCGAGATCGCTAGCGTGGGCAAGAGCGCCGCAGGGCGCCGACCGTAGTTGGCATGCGCGTCGATGACAATCGGCCAGCCCGCGAACTGCGATCCCGGCTGGCTGATGTCGGCCAACAGTGGCCAGCACTCGATCGTGATCCTGCGCCGCGACTTGTCGAAACGCACCAGGCCGATACCCGAGGCGCGATCCAATGCATTTTCAAGCGGAGTGTTGCGAAACTTCTCGGCCGGATTTGCCACAGCCAGGACCGTGAGAGGGTGGTCGAAGTGATCGCGAAAATCACCGGTGTTCTCCGGCGCTCCGGGCGCGCGACGCGCGCCTGAATTGGTAGGTTCGAACCAACGGGGATAGACGCAGTTGATCGCCGGACCCGCGAAAGCCACGCCGGCGTCGCGATGCTCCTCGATGCCGTAATGCACCACCGCCGGCAAGTGCTGGTCGCCGGCGAGGTGAAAAGCGAACGCCCTGCGGATCTCCTGCAACGCGGCGTTGCGCGCCGCTTGCGGCCATCCGTTGGCGTCGTAGTCGGCGCGCAGCCGCTGGCGCTCGGCGCCGTGCGTAGTGGCCATGGCCGTGAAGATCGTTTGCGAGATAACGGCCTTCATTTCGGCGCCGCGCCAATCGGTCGCCCATTGGCGAAGAAACTCGAGTTGGCGCTGCCCCAACAGTTCCAGGCCCGGCACGTCGGCGGTCTTTGGATCGAAGTTGGGGTCGACGACGTGATCGCCCCGATCGCCGGTCGGCGGCACTTTGCCTTGGGGGCCGCTCTTGAATTGACGATCGGCGAGTACCGCGAAGCTGATTCGCCCGTAGGTCATTGGACCGTAGTAGACACTGATGCCGCGCTCGACTGGGGTCGAGTCGAATGGATCCGGATGGTGGGCCGTCTGTGTCCGGTGTACCACATTGACCCACTCGGGCGGCATGTCATAGCCACCCATTTCCTGCGTACCATGGCGCGCAGCGCCGGACTCGCCCCACACGTTGCCCTGGTACACGTCGTGATCGTCCGGGATCGACACACTCGGGCGATCGCGCATCAATTCGCGCCAGGTCCAGCCGTGCAGGTACCACTTGCGCAGCACGTCGAGGATGGCCATCTTGAGTGGCGCGCGTTGGACTCCGTAGCCGCCGCTGCCCTCGTAGAATTGGTCGCCCGTGAAGGCCAACAAATCCGGATCAAGCTGCGCGATGCTGTCGACGCACCAGGTGTTGGGAAACGCCGAGTGCCAGTTGCATGAAACGTCGGCAACGGTGATCGCGTCGCGGTCGACCGGATCGCGCCGCACCGTGCCCGCCCAGTGATGCTCCGTGGTGGCGCCGTTGGATGATCGAAGCGAATACGCCAGCCGGTAGGATACGTCCTGGTCATCGTTCCAGGCAAGAACGCGAAACGTGGCGGTACGCGCCTCGGCGTGGATCGGTTCGCGACCCAATTCGACCCACGCGCCATCGCGCTCTACTTCCAGCCGGACGGACTGCTCGTCATCGCGGCCCAGCGGCGGCATCTGAGCGGTCATTTTGAGCGTGCCGCCCGATAGCGTGTACTGGCTGAACAAGATCGGGCCAAAGGCGCGCTCGTCGTGCCGTGCGACTTTGCTCCCTGCCAGGCGCCAGTCGGCAAACCAGAAGCGTCCCGCGCCGCCGCCGGCATTGCCTTGCTTGCCGCGGGGCCGTTGTGCCGGTCCGAAATTGGCGACCAGCGCCAGGCTGCCAATGAAGCGCTCCGGCGGCAGGTTTTCTCGCACCGCTTCGGCCAGCACGGCGCCCGTTACAGCGTCGTGAGCGGTGAGCACCATTGCATACCCGCTACCGCGCGGCTCTGCGGCCACGCGTAGTTCGACTTCATTGCCCGAGACGCTGGGGCCGGACGCGTCGGAAACCTCGCCAATGAACAACTGCCCCTTGGCAGTGATGCCGGCGTCGAGCCCGCTGCCAAAGAGCAGGCAGTTGCGATAGTCTGCCAGCGGCCCGCGCACGCCGAGGCGAAAGCCGGCGGTGCCAGCGCCGCCGTCCAATGCCCCCTCGTCCAGTCGTCCCAATCGAACGGCCATCCGCAGGTCGCCCGGCTGCTCGCCCAAGGCGCGCGTCAGCAGATGAACGTTGCGGTCCGGCGCCGCCTTGATGCATTCCAACCGGCCAGCGGCGATGCGCCAATCCTGCAGCGGATTGGCCCAGTATTCCGGTCCCAGCCAAACGCGATCGGGAGTCGACGCCCAGCGACTGGCAAACGCGCTGCCCGGCGCGTCTTCGCCGTGTGCCGTCAGTTGCGACGCGACGGCCAGCCCGGTGGTCACCGTGGCGCTGGATCGCACGAACTCGCGGCGAGTGTAGCGCTGGGGCATGGGTGCGTCGCCGCCTAAGTTGATTTCTTGCCGGCTTTGACTCGCGCCGGGTCGCGCCGCCGGCCGGATGCCCCGGGAGCATCTCGCTCAGGCACGCGCAGCTCGGCCCGCAGTAGCGCAAGCTGCGATTCCAGTTCCTTCTGCACGCTGGCATAGTCCGCTGCGTCGTAAAAGCTGGTCAACTCCCGAGGATCCCGCTGGCGGTCGAACAGCTCCCAGTAGTCGGTGTCCGGACCGTAAAAACGCACCAGCTTGTAGCGATCGGTGACGACGCCGTAGTGCGGCCGCACGTGGTGCGGCGCGGGATACTCGTAGTAGTGATAGTAGAACGCCTTGCGCCAGTCGCCAGGAGTTTCTCCCCGCAACACGGGCACCAGACTCGCGCCCTGCATTTCCGCGGGAACCGGCAGCCCGGCGGCGTCCAGAAATGTCTCAGCGAAATCGAGATTCGACACGAGGTCGCCGTTCACGCTGCCCGGCCTGGTCACGCCGGGCCAGCGGACGAGCAACGGCGTGCGCAGCGATTCTTCGAAGATCCACCGCTTGTCGAACCAGCCGTGCTCGCCGAGATAGAAACCCTGGTCCGAGGCATAAACGACAATCGTATTGTCGGCCAGACCCTCGTCGTCGAGGAATTGGAGCAATCGCCCGACGCTCTCGTCGACGGCCTTGATGCAGCCCAGATAGTCGTGCATATAACGCTGATAGCGCCAGCGAACCAGTTCCTCGCCTGACAGATTGGCCTGGCGAAACGCCTCGTTGCGCGGCTCATAATACGCATTCCAGGCCTGACGCTGCTCGTCAGTGAGTTGTCCCGGCGTGACAAGCTTCATGTCTCGCGGCGTCATCGTTTTCTCGATCGACATGTCCTGGTCTCGCTCGGCCAGGCCGCGGCCCGCGTAGTCGTCGAACAATGTCGCGGGCTCGGGATACTCGCGATCGCCGTTGTGTCCCAAGTGGCGCAGGGCCGGTTCCCATTCACGGTGCGGCGCCTTGTGCTGGCACATGACCATGAACGGCTGGGAGGCATCGCGGCTCTTGAGCCACTCGAGCGTGAAGTCGGTGATCAAGTCCGTCGTGTAGCCCTCGTGCTTGGTCTGCTCGCCGTTTTTAATCATCGGCGGATTATAGTAGACGCCCTGGCCCGGCAGGATGTGCCAATGATCGAAGCAGGTCGGGTCGGTCACAAGATGCCACTTGCCGAACAAGGCCGTTTGATAGCCGGCGGCCTGCAACAGCTTGGGATAGGTCGTCTGCGAGCCGTCGAAGCGGCTGTTGGAGTTGTTGTAGAAGCCGTTCAAATGCGAGTACTTGCCGGTCAGGATCGTGGCGCGGCTGGGCCCGCAAATCGAGTTGGGCACCAGGCAGCGATCGAAACGCATGCCCTCGCTGGCCAGCCGATCAATGTGCGGCGTCTCGAGCAGCTTGCGCGATTCGTCATAAGCGCTGACCGCCTGCCAGGCATGGTCGTCGGAAAAGATGAACAGGATATTGGGCCGCTTGGGCTCGGCCGCAGGGAGAGCCGGCGCGGAGACGAGATGCAACGCAACGAACGATAAGATGATCGGCGCGATACGACCGATCCGGCGACGCGTGGTCGTTGGCGTGCTCATGGTATCTCCCGTGGCATATTCCCGTGTTCGGCCGGCGTGCCGCAGCAAGCCGGCATTCTAACGGCCCGCAACGGCGCGTGTCGACCGTGGAGATTCCGTGCCGGAAGTTCGCGGAGTGTCGAAGTCGACGGGATCGTCGAACTGGCGTCGCTCTTCGATCATCAATCGCTCGAGCCGCTTCCGCTCGGCGGCATGCTCGGGATCCTGCGCCAGATTGTGCAGTTCCTCGGGATCCGCTTGCAGGTCGAACAATTGCGTGTTGCGCACGCCGCCGGCGTTGTATTGCAGCAGCTTCCAACGCGCATCGCGCACCATGCGTTGGCAGTCCTTATAGGCGCCCAACACGGAATCGCGAACCGCCCGCTGGCGACCCTCGACGATGCCCAGCAGGCTCTTTCCTTCGACGACCGCCGGGGTTTGCACACCGGCCAGCTCGCAGATCGTGGGAAACAGGTCGAACAAGTAGACCAGCGCGTCGGATTGCCCGTGCGGAATGCCGGGACCGGCGACGATCAGCGGTGGCTTGACGTGCTCGTAGAGATTCTGCTTGCCCATCAGCCCGTGGCGTCCGCCGACGGCCAGCCCCTGGTCGCTGGAATAGATGACGATCGTGTTGTCGGCCAGACCGCGCTGATCGAGCTCGTTGAGAATCCGGCCCACTTCGTGGTCGAGATGGGAAATGGTGGCGTAATACTCGGCCAGGTGCTCTCGCATGACCGCTTCGCTGCGCGGGATCGGCGCCAACAGCTCGTCACGGACGCGCAATTCGCCATTGTCGAACGGATGCTCAGGCAGGAAATTCTTCGATAGCGACAACTTCTGGGGGTCGTACATCTTCATGAACTCGGCCGGCGCCGTACGCGGATCGTGCGGCACGGGCGGAGCCAGGTACACGAAAAACGGCCGCTGGCCGTCGTGTTGGCGAAGGAATTTCAATACTTCATCGGCGTGTTCGGTTGCCGAGGTCGGCGTCCGCCCTTCGGTGGGGATGTCGGTCTGGAATGCCGCATTGCCAAACGTGCACGAATTGCCCGCCTTGCCGCAGTGAAACGTGACGTAGCCGGCGTCATTCAACAGCGCCGGCAGAAGTGGCACCCCCTCAGGCGCGACTTTGGCCCGAGGATTTTCCGGAATGCGCCATAGCGATCGCCCGGTGATGAGCATGGTGCGACTGGGAAGGCAGACCGCGCCCACCATCGAACCCATGCAGTAGGCGTTGTTGAAGTGAAAGCCGCGCTCCACCAGCCGGTCGACGTTGTGGGTGCGGATCTCCGGGTTGCCCAGCGCGCCGACCGTGTCCCAGCGCTGGTCGTCCGTGAAGACGAACAGAATGTTGGGGCGCTGGGGACGCGATTCCGCGGCGGCTAGCGCGCTGCCCAACGCACCGGCCCCCCATGCCGCCGCAATGGCGCCTACAAGCTGAATCGCACGCCGGCCGACGATGTTCATGCTCACCCCTCGCAGAACCGTAGCTACGCGGTGCCGTACTCGCGATTGGTGACAATGCCCGGCAGGGGCACCGGGTAGCGGCCGTCGGAATCGGCCTGAATCGGCGCGGGTCCGTCAACGACCAGCTTGTCCACGTCGGGCGCAAACTCGTGCTCGCAGTTGAGCATGCCTTCGAAGGTCACGACGCGGCCAGTGTGCGCCGCCATGCGGCCCATCGAAGTGACCAGGCTGGCTTCAACGCCGCGCTTCACTTCGTTGTAAGGCTTGTCCTGGCGAATGGCCTCGATCAGGTGGTTCCACTCGAGCTGATAGGGGCTCGGCTCCGGCGGCGGGAAACGCCACACCAGGTCCGCGCGATCCATCTTGTGTCCCTTGTAGGTGCGGCACTTGGCCGGCGAGTGCGACGACGTGGAAATCACGGCCGAGCCCTTCGTGCCGTGAGCGTAACTGGCGAATTCGTCGTGGCAACCGGCAATGTTGCGGCCGTCGAGCAACAGCTTCGTGCCGTCGGCAAAGGTGTATTCCACCGCGTAATGGTCGAAATTCTGGTCGATGTTGTCGCCGCGATAGTGCCGGCCGCCCAGCGCCTGCGCCGAGACGGGCCAGGCATTCTTCATCCAGCAGCATTCATCGATGTTATGAATCAAAAAGTCGCTGTAGCAGCCGCCGCTGGCCCACAGGAAGCTGTGGAACCGCTCGATCTGCCACATCAGCTCGTTGCGATCGGCCGGCTTCGGCTCGGAGAATGCCGAACCGATCGGGGGCGTCATGCGATACGCCCGCAGCAACGTGATGTCGCCGATTTCGCCGTTTTGAATGCGATCGAAAAGTTCTTGCCTTGCCTTGCAGTGGCGACACATCAGGCCCACGGCCACCTTCAGGTTCTTGGCCGTGGCCCGGTCGGCCAGCTCGAGCATCCGCTTCGACGTCGGACCGTCGACCGTCACCGGCTTCTCCATGAAGACGTTGACGCCCTTCTCGATGGCGTACTGGAAGTGCACCCAGCGGAAGGCCGGCGGCGTGGCGAAAATGGCGACGTCGCCTGGCCGCAGACAATCGATCGCCTGCTTATAGGCGTCGAAGCCGATGAACTTGCGATCGTTGGGAACGTCCATCCGCTCCGAGTATTCGTTTTGCAGTGCGTTGTGGCTCGTGCTCAGCCGATGCTCGAACACGTCCGCCATGGCGGTCAGCTTGACGACGCCTTGTTGCTCGACCGACAGCGCATTGGCCGCCGCACCGGTGCCGCGACCGCCGCAACCTACCAGGGCCACTTGCACCGTGCTGTCTTCGGCCGCGTGGACCGCCGGTACGACCATGCTGGTCAACGCCGATGCGGCCGCGATCCGGCCAGTGTTCTGCAAGAATTCGCGACGCGACGTGCTGTGTGCGGTGGGCTTGGTCATCGGGGGTCTGCTCCTGGTAGTTCGCTTCAGGTGGGAACGATCGATCGAGGCGGGACGCGGCTCTAGGGTGTTAGTTTAGTTGAGCGGCCAACGGGTATCTAGGGAGCGGCACGACGGTCGCACGCTCGATCGGCCCCAGTGCAACCACCGCCACGCTATTTCCCGCCCTCGCGTATGCAAATCAGCTTGTGCCGCGTCCGAAAAAACAAGCGTCCATCCGCAATGGCCGGCGTGGCCAGGCAACTTTCGCCCAGGTCGTTGGTCGCCAGCACTTTCAGCTCGGGACCATTCTCCAGCACCACGACCGTGCCATTCTCGCCCGCAATGTAAATCTTGCCGTCGCCGCAGACGGGCGAGGCAAAATAATCGCCCACGTTCTGAACGCGTCGCTGATACCACAGCGGCTTGCCGTCGCTCGTGTCGAAACAACTGGAGATGCCGCCCCCTTTGACCACCAGCATGCGTCCGTCGACCACCAACGGCGAAACGATGTGATCGGGCGCTCGGCTGTCGTGCTTCCACAACACGTGCGAGGCGGTGACGTCACCTCGGCCGCCGGCTCGCACTGCTAGAATGTACTGCTCGGCGGATTCGGCTGCGTCGAATCGCGCGCCGGCGAAATTGTCCGCCGCCAGAAACGCCCGGTCGAGCTCTTCGCCTGCGAGGTAACCGTCCTGATTGGCGTCGCCCCGATCGAACCGCTCGATGAACTCGTCGGGGATAGGAACGTCGCCGGCGAAGGCCCGCATTTCTTCCTTCGTCAGCCGGCCGTCGTTGTTGCCGGTTTCACCCTGATCGGCGGTAGCCAGCCACTGGTTGGCGATGCCGCTGCTCTGCAATGAAATGTAAACAACGCCCTCGCTGCAGACGGGCGTCGTCTTGATGTTTCGCAAAAGCGTCTTCGCAAACCACAGTTGCTCGCCGGTATTCGGGTCGTAACCGATGAGCTTGCCCGTGCCGGCGACGACCAACTCCGCACCGGTGGGCGTCTGACAGACGATCGGGTGCGAGTAATTGACCGCCATGTCGTTGCGCGCGACGCGCCAAACGATCTTGCCGTTCTCTCGATCCAGCGCGGTGATGGCCGGGGCCAGATCGTCGTCTTGCAGGAAAATGACCTTGTCCTCG
>JBBDYK010000348.1:0-11637 GCA_040901665.1 Pirellulales bacterium
GGCCTTGACGGCGCAGTTGCCAAAGACATAAGCATTGCGCGACGCCGGCGCGTGCGGATCGACAGGCACGTAGGCGGCGCCGGTCTTTAGAATGCCGAAGATCGTCGCTACTGCATCGATCGATTTGGTGAGGTAAATGCCCACCCGGTCGCCGCGCCGCACGCCCCAATGAATCAGGCGATCGCGCAACCGGTCACTGGCGCGCGTCAACTCGGCATACGAGATCGCGCCGCCGCTGGCAGGATCTTCGACGGCGACGTGCTGGGGCCGCAGCGCCGCCTGGTCGTCAAGAAGTTGACAGAGAACCTTTGCTGGCGACATGGCACTCTAGCGGGCGTGCTGCTTCGATTCGACCAGTTTGACGATGTCGGCGATGGTGTTCAGATACTCAACGTCGGCTTCGTGCGCCGCCAACCCGATATTGAACCGCTCCTCGAGAAAGGCCACCAGCTTTAACGTGCCCACCGAATCGAGCACTGCCGAAGTGATCAACGGTGTATCGGCGGTCAGTTCGCTGGGATCTTCGCCGGGGAGAAACTCATCGAGAATGAACTGTTTCACGGTGGCTGCAATCGCCTCGTCGGTTGACATCTGATATCCGTTTTCAGGGCGCGGGGGGAGGAGGAACGACCAGGGGCTTCAGTTTTTCATAGAACAACTCGGCGATCAATTGGTGACCTTGCGGTATGGGATGCACGTCCCAACTTCGCCTCCACAGCGATTTCCAGTCATCCACGGAGTCGTACGCGGTGGTCAAATCCAGCACCGTGAATCCCGCTTCCTCGGCGGCGAGGATCAATTGCGGTAGCTGGTCCTTCTCCCAGCGGCGATCGTTGAGCCGGGGCAGAAAGACGGCAAACGGACGAGCCCCGTGTGCGCGGCACACCTCCACGATTTGGACATAGTTCCATTTCACCAATTCGAGGGCGTAGGGCGCCAGTCGATGCTCGACGACCCGTCGACCCATTCCGCTGCTCAGGCCAGCCTTGGCGACGATATCCACCACGAAGGGATCCGGAATCGTGAGGTCGTTGGAGACGCAGCGCGAGACATCGCGCAGCATCCACTCCACGTCGTTCACCGCCACGGACAGTACGGCGTCGGGCGCGAATTCGATAGCTCTGAGCCTCAGGTACTGCAGCCGCCCGTAGGGACCATAACCCTTGGACGCGAAATTGAGGATCTCGTACTTCGCGCCCGGCGCAGTCTCCGGCTGGTTCAACCGTCGTTCCACGATTTGTTCGAAGACGTGCTCGTCGCCCACTCCGTGCCCGAATGGAATTGAATCACCCAACAGCGCGATTCGGTAAACTCCCTCGGGTTTCTCCTTGGAGTAGTCCTGGTCGCGCATTCCCCAGCGGTTGGTGCTCAGAGTCGTGCCATCGCTCAGCGTGCGGCGTATGTTGGGCAGATAGAGCCCGCTGGGGAATTGCTTCTCGTTGGATTCGAGCTCGACGTCCCGAAGTTGGTTCCATTCGGGCGACTGGCCCATGTAAAGATCAGCCAGCTCGGGACTGAATTGCGCTTCGCCGGTGAGATCCTCGTAGTATCCCCGCTCCAAAAGCGCGGTGTCCCTTGCGCTAAGTTGATTCGTGGTGAGCCGGTCCAGGGTGTCGGCCACCGTTGGCACGGCCGCAAACCACATCGGATAGCGGCCCACGATCACCAGCACCGCGGCAAACGCGCTCGACTTGACGGCGGACAACCAGAACTCCTTTCGCAATGCTCCCTGACTGGCTTGGAGCGGCGCGTCGGTGCGCTCGCTGGTGCTGCGGCCCATGGTGACGGCGGCCACGCCGAGGACGAAGCAGCCGGCCAAAATCCCGGCGGCGCTTGCGAGCGAAACATAGCGTGCCTTGGAGAGCATCGTCAGCCAGCTATCCAGCGAGTGCGTGTTCCACAGCGACCACAACAGGCAAATGAACGTGAACATGGCGATGGTTCGCAGTGCTCGGCCGAGCTCGCTGCGCCACGTCCTGCTCAACTTCGCTGCGGCCCGCTGTCGCGTCGTCTTCGCTTCGTACACGACGTTGACCAGCACGCCGAGCGCCAGGATGGTCCAGAACGAAATGTCCTGCCAGGTGAACAGCACGCTGCCGCGCAGCCAGAACCATTGATAGGAATGCAGCGCCCAGGTGGCCACGAACGCCAGGCACGTGGCCACCCCGATGGCGAACACATCGCCGCGCCGCTTGACGCGAAAGTACACCGGAAAGAAAAACATCTTCTGGATGAAGTCCTTCCAGTAAATGTTGATCCGCCGCCAAAAGTCCGTGAAGCTCGATGACAACAAGTACTTGTGATGCGTTTCGGGAAGATTGAAGCCGAACAGGTGCAGGATGCCGATAATCAGGTGAAAGTTGCCCGAGACTTTCAGATACAAGAGAAAGTTTGCAACCAGATAGCGGGCCAGATCGCCGGCGTCGGCCACGTGCTCGGGATCCATCACCAGGTTTTGGTACACGAAACGATAGAGGATCAGTTGGAACACGCCGCGCAGAATCCAGTCGACGCCCTTCTGATAAATGTCCAATGCCTCTCGGTTGTAGTAGGTGCGCGTGAATGTCTTGTAATCGACGATGGGAAACAGCGGAAAACAGGCGTTGGGAATCATGAAGAAATACGCCAGCGTCCGCCACACGCCGGCCGGCGCGATTCCCGTCCGCAGGTCGTGCATGTAGACCATCAGCCGAAACATGAACATCGAGCCGAGAATCGGCCAGACCCCTGTCATCGCTGGGATCATCTCGGACTGTCGCCCCAGGGCCATCGCGACGCCGAGCAGCACGATTAGCCCGATACGCGCCGCGAACGGAATCGGTGCGTTGGCGGCCGCAAGCAGCAGCACGCCAGCGCTTACCAGAACCAAGCCGTGGGTGACACCAAATAGCGCCCCGATGCCCAACATCGACAGCACGACGAAAAAGGGGAGTCGAAAACGCAATGGCAGCAAGTGGTGGACGACAAACCCGACGCAAATGAGCGTGAACTGCAGACGAAACGCCGGACCGTCGATTTGCCAGAGCGCCAGAACCACCGCGATCAGCGCCAATTGAAACACGACGGTCGAAAAGCGCACTGCCGCCGGCCACCACTCTGCCGGTAGCGCCCAGACGACTCGCGACTCATCCAGCGCGCGGGGCGAGCCTGCCGACACCGCGGTCGTGCCACTTCGAGATGACATAGTTCCACCGTGGGTCCCGTTGGGGACCATTCGACGAAGTCCAGGAGCTAACCAAACGCTGTCGAAACGACGCCGGATTTCTGGCTGCGAACTTACGTTACTTTGGACCCTCACCGTCGAACCGCGGCACAGTACTCCGGTTCGGAAGGTCTCAGGATACCGAAGCGATGCATATGCCGTGGAGGCACACACACGCTATTTCGATTCGCTGAAAAAGTCAAGGAATATCAGGGAATTTCGAGCTCGCTTGGCGATCTCGATCAGTCGCGTGCCGCGAGCTTGCAGCACCCAGACGGCACGTGCTGCGAACATCGGACGGCCAGCAGGGGCGCCCGGCGCGGCGCGGGTCTATCGGTGGCGCAAGCGGGGCATTTATACTGGGGCGAGCCACTCCACCTCCCCCCTGCCTTTCGCCAGGCTCATGTCCACGGTCGGTTTGTTCATTCCCTGTTATGTCGACCAGCTCTATCCGCGGGTCGGCATGGCCACGGTCGAGTTGTTGGAGCAATGCGGCTATCGCGTGGAGTTTCCGCCCGAGCAGACCTGCTGCGGCCAGCCGATGGCCAATATGGGCTGCACGGAAGAAACGCGGCCGCTGGCCGAGCGGTTCTTGAGCATCTTCGCGCCCTTTGACTATGTCGTGGCGCCATCTGGCAGTTGCGTGGCCATGGTGCGGCACCATTACGATAAGTATCTGGCCGGCCGGCCCGGGTTCGAGCAGCTAAAGACCAAGACGTTCGAGCTGTGTGAGTTTCTGGTCGACGTGACGAAGCTCGACAAGCTGGAACGATCATTTCCATATCGCGTCGGGCTGCACCAGAGTTGCCACGGGCTCCGCGAGCTGCGACTGGCCGGAGCGAGCGAGCTTATCAGCGCGCCGTTTGGCAAGGCCGAACAACTGCTGCGGCTGGTCAAGGGGCTGGAACTGGTGACGCTGACTCGAGCGGACGAGTGCTGCGGCTTTGGCGGCACGTTTGCCGTGGCGGAAGAGGCCGTCTCGACGATGATGGGACTCGACCGGATTCACGACCACGAAACCGCGGGAGCCGAAGTGCTAACGGCCAACGACATGTCGTGCCTCATGCACTTGCAGGGCTTGATCCGCCGGCAGCACCGACCGCTCAAAGTGATGCACGTGGCAGAGATTCTGGCGGGGTACGACGCATGAACCACGCCCAGGCTGCCGCCAGGTTCATCGACGATCGGGCTCGCGCCGCGTGGCACGACCAGGTGGTGTGGAACGTGCGCGTGAAGCGCGACAAGGCGGCCCATTCGGTGCCGGAGTGGGAACTGCTGCGCGAGCTGGCCTCGCAGATCAAGCTGCACACCATGTCGCGTTTGGCGGAGTACCTGGAGCAGTTCGAGCGGGAGGCCACGCGGCGCGGCGCGACGGTACACTGGGCACGGCACGCGGCGGAGCACAACGAGATCGTGCATTCGCTGTTGCAGGCGCGCGGCGTGCGCCATTTGGTCAAAAGCAAGTCGATGCTGACCGAGGAGTGCCATCTGAATCCGTTCTTGGAGCGGCACGGCATCGAGGTGATCGACACCGATCTGGGTGAGCGGATCGTGCAGTTGGCGGGCGAGCCGCCCAGCCACATCGTCGTGCCTGCCATTCATTGCAAGCGGGAAGACATTGCCGAGCTGTTTCACAAGCACTTCGGCACGGACGCGGACAACTGCGAGCCGTATTACCTGGCGGAAGCGGCCCGGCAGCACCTGCGCGACAAGTTCAAGCGCGCCGAGGCGGGGCTGACCGGCGTGAACTTCGGCATCGCCCAGACCGGCGGACTGGTCGTCTGCACCAATGAGGGCAATGCCGATTTGGGCGTCTCGCTCCCCAAGCTGCACATCGCCTCGATGGGCATCGAAAAGCTGGTGCCCAGAGCGCAAGACCTGGGCGTGTTTCTGCGATTGCTGGCGCGGTCGGCCACGGGTCAGCCGATCACGACCTACACGTCGCACTTTCATGGGCCGCGGCCGGGCGGCGAATTGCACATCGTGCTGGTCGACAACGGACGCAGCGACATCCTGGGCAGCGACGATTTTCGCCGCTCGCTCAATTGCATTCGCTGCGGCGCGTGCATGAACACCTGCCCCGTCTATCGCCGCAGCGGCGGGCACAGCTACGACAGCTCGGTGCCCGGACCGATCGGCTCGATTCTGGCCCCGGCGCGCGACGCGAAGAAGTATTATAGCCTGCCGTCGGCGTGCAGCTTGTGCGGCTCGTGTACCGACGTCTGCCCGGTGAAGATCGACTTGCACCATCAGTTGCTCACCTGGCGGCGCGAGCTGGCCGAGCGAGGGCTGGTGCCGCTGTCGAAGCGGCTGGCCATGAAGGGAATGAGCGTCGTGTTTCGGCATCCATGGTTGTATCGCGTGGCGGGCACGCTGGCGCGGACGATCGTGCCGCGATTGCCGCGCTTCCTCGTGTACAACCGCTTCAACGCCTGGGGCCGGCAGCGCGAGTTGCCGATGTTTCCGCGGGAGAGTTTTCGAGACCAGTTCCGGCGGCGCCACGATGACCAGTAGAGACGAAGTGCTAAAGTCGATTCGTGCGCGGCGCGTGCCCGCGATGGCACTGCCGGCGTTGCAGCACGATTGGGTGCGCTACGCCGATGCGTTTGCGCAGTTCAAGAGCGTGGTGGAAGCCGCCGGGGCACGTTGCGACCGTGTAGCAACGCCCCGTGATATCGCGCCGTTGCTGGCCACGTTCGGTGAGTTTCAAGCGGCCACGCGCACGGTGTCCCAAGTGGCGGGCGTTGCCGGCACCGTCGCGCTCGACGACGTGGACGATCCGCACGACCTGGAGACGATCGATTGGGCCATCATGCCGGGCGAGTTCGGCGTCGCCGAGAACGGCGCAATCTGGGTTACCGACGAGCGCGTGAAGCAGCGGGCCATCTACTTCATCGTGCAGCACCTGGCGCTCGTGCTGCCAGCCAACCAGATCGTCCACACGATGCACGCGGCCTACGAGCGCATCCAGCCGGGCAAGTCCAGCCTGGGACTGTTCATCGCCGGACCATCCAAGACCGCCGACATCGAGCAGTTGCTGGTGATCGGAGCCCACGGACCGCGCTCGTTGACCGTGATCGCAGTCGGACCGACGGTGTGAGGCGTTTTGCACTCGCGATTTCCTTTGCAATCGTGGGCCTATGCGTCAGCGGTGGTTTCCGCTCGTGGCGCGCAAGGGTAGGATTGTGTAAGCACGACGCGAATCGCCCTTGAGGACCACTGCGATGCCTCGCCCTGCCAAACCTGATCGCCAGCGGCTGGCCTCCGTCGTGGCCTGGTTGGGCCGGATCGAATTGGTGCCGCTCGTGTTACTGCTGTTGGTGGGCGCCGGGTTGTGGGCCTTTGTCGAGTTGGCGGACGAAGTGACCGAAGGAGACACCGCCGCTTGGGACCGGGCGATCCTGCTGTCGCTGCGAAATCCCGACGACCCGAGCGATCCGCTGGGACCACGTTGGCTGGAAGAGTTGGGGCGCGACGTCACGGCGCTGGGCGGCGTGGGCGTGCTGTTGTTCATCACGGTGGCCACCGCCGGGTTTCTGGCGCTCGACGAGAAGCGCCACGCGGCGCTGTTCGTGCTGGCGGCCGTGTTGGGAGGACTGCTGGTTTCGTCGGTGTTGAAGCGCAGCTTCGAGCGGCCTCGGCCGGACCTGGTGCCGCACGGTTCGCACGTGTACACGTCGAGCTTTCCCAGCGGGCATTCGACGATGGCCACGGCCACTTATCTGACGCTGGGGGCGCTGTTGGCCCGGGTGAGCCGGCGGCGCGTGCTGAAGATTTATTTTTTGAGCCTGGCGATTTTCTTGTCGCTGGCGGTGGGCATCAGTCGCGTGTACCTGGGCGTACACTGGCCGAGCGACGTATTCGCCGGCTGGACGTTGGGGGCCAGTTGGGCCCTGCTCTGTTGGACCGTCGCACTCGTGCTGCAGCGCAAAGGACAAGTCGAATCCGAACCGCCGGCAGAGCGGCAGCGGGACTAGCGCGCGAGACGGTTAGCATCAACGCCCTGTGCCTCGTCACGATGCTAAAATAGGATTGGCGATCCGTCGCAGGTCGTGTCGCCCTGCTACGGTTCCTGGCTGGAGCGGACCTCAATGACCAGATACAACTGGTCCTGCGTCATGCCGGCTTCCGTTCCTGGAAAGCTCATGCCACCGACAAGAACGGGTCGGTCGAGAGGCATGCGTAGACTAGTGGCGAACACCTGCGCTGCCATTTTCACCCGATCGATTTGCGCCACAGGCCTTTCGGAATCGGTGGAATTGAGCACTACGGCCGCTTCCGGCTGATCCCAGCGCGACACAGAGCTCTGAAGGTCCAATAGCACGGCGTCATTGCCAGGCAAGACGGACGGCGTGACTTGAAGCAAGACACCCACGTGAGGTTTCTGGATTACGGGTTGGTAACCCACTTCGTTGCCGCCCACGACGGGTATTGCTCCCGCGAGGACTGTCTCAAGCTGGCCGGAAATGATGTGAACGGTCTGGCGATTGAAGCAAGTAATCTGTCCCGCATAGCGCTGAGCCTCGACTGAAATTGCGGTTAATGCCTGTTGGTCGATGGTTTTGACTCCAGCGGGTTGCTCGCCCGGTTCTGCACCTCCCAAGAGTTGCGCCAATTGAACTTGGTTGAGTGACAGCCAACGCGCATCGATCGACACATTGCGAAGCGTTCCGCTGTCGCGCCGCAACGTATCGAGAAACGATTGCACCTCGGCCTGGATGGACGCGGTCTGCCGAATCGCAAGTAGAGCACCAATCGGCGTAATTGTCCCCAACCCTCCGACTTCGTCCCACGATTGCGGCTCAACCGTAGCTGTAATTGCCTCGATTAAATCGTCCATATCGACGCGCATCGCGACGGGCCGCCAATTGGACGTTGGCAGCGATCCGCCAGCGGCCGCCGGCGTTTGTGCTGCTCCAGCGGCCCCGCCGCCCCGTTGCGCCAACGCATCATCCACATTAAACATGCCCATTCCTCCCATGCCACCTCCCATTCCTCCTGCGGCACCGCCGCCCATCGGAGTCACGACGCGCGCGGATCCAACGCCCGGGAGATTTGTTCCCTCGTACGGATAGTTTGGCGCGGGCAGCACCAGGTCGACGACGGAATGGACTTTGGTTACCATTTCCGCCGCAGCGCCGTCGGCTGCGGCTTGTTGTCCCGAAGCCGGTCCGCAGGCCGCAACCAGGTAGACGACGGCCAAGCATGGAATGGTCCCACTTGATGTGCGATTCATTGATGTTTATCTCCGCTCGAGGACGGTTAGGGAACGAAGCTCTTGCTCCGCGGCATGCACCGACGCTACTAGATACAGGTCCTGGCGGGCTTGAGCCAAAATACGCTCTGCTTGATCGCTCGAGCTCAGCAACAACGCCAGCAGAGCCTCTTGGCGACCGTAGCCATTGAGCATTGCGCCGCTTAGTCGCTCGGCTATCTCGGGGTTCGGCAATCGAGCCAGCGATCGGGCCGCCGCCAGACGTATCCACTTTTGCGGACTATCCAGAAACCGAAGCAGCAAGTCGATCGGCGGATCCGAGGCAGCGTCCAAAGCGACTAACGCATCGCCACGAAACTCCTGTCCATTGATGAAATTCAAATACAATGCTACCGACTCTTCATCGTGACGCTCAAGCAGCGTTCTCAATAGAGCCTGTCGAAGTTCGCCGGCCGGCTCGATGCTCGCCAATTGCGCCGCGTTGCGAGCACTTCCCAATCGCGCGATTGCCAGTACGGCCGTCATGCGCGTCGCCGGATCGTTCGCCAACTCCTCCAGCACCGGCAGCGACTGCCAGGTGGCAATTCGAGCGAGCAGTCGAGTCGCGCCCAGGCGACGCGAGGCATCTCCTTGCGCGACAACACTCCATAGGTAGCGCTCCCACCTTGCCCCCTGTCCTTGCATCGCAGTCAATTGATGGTCCACGTTAGGGGCAGGCTCTTCCTCAAATGCAGTGATCAGATCTTCGACCGCTCGGCTTTCTTTCGTAAAGTTGGCGGGAATTTGATTGCGGGGCGTTGCTTTGGCCACGCTCATGAGCAGGACCTGCTCGTAAATGTTGGGATCTCGCACTTCAATCGACGTGCTTCGCGACGGCGACCGAGCAACGGGCACAGTCGAGATGGGCGGTTGCCCGGGCGAATGACGTTCCGTTTGAGCACTGCTCGGGGTGACAGCGGTCCTTGAAGCGAGACGGCGAACTGCGGTGACATTCGGTTGGCGCTGGGGGATCCGGCTCCGCCACGTCTGGATGCCCACGAACACGAGCAAAACGGCGGCTGCCGCCAACGTGGAATATGCGCGACGCGCGCGACGGCGTCGCGTGAGGGTTCGCCACTGGCCGCGAAGGCGCGTCGTCTGCTCCGCTTGCGGTTCAGGCCACCGCGCTTGGCCGATTAAGCGGTCCAGCAAATCGTCATCGTAATGAGGATCGTTCGACGGCATGACTTACTTTTCGACGGATCCGATGTAATGAGCCAGACGAAGCCTTAGTCGCGCTCTGGCGCCAGACAGCGTTGAGTGCACGTTGTCTACACTGATGCCGACAACCTCGGCCACCTCATTTGCCGACATTCCCTCAAAGGCGATCAACACAAGTACCTCTCGTTGGCGGGGGGGCAAACGAGACACTTCCTGGGCGATTAGCCGCTCGAGTTCCAACGCGATCGCCGCAGCCGGAGGCCCGGCGCTCGCCGAATCGACCATTTCCACCTGGTCTTCCTGGATGGACAACGTCGGGGCCGCCGCGGCACGCATGCGATCTCGAAACACGTTGATCACGATTCGGAACAGCCAGGTCCGAAAGTCCGCCTCGCCACGAAACGACGCCCATCGGCGGACGGCGCGGAGCAGCGATTCTTGTACCAGGTCCTCGCCGCGATCCGCATCACCGGTTAGACGCGTTGCGAACCGCAAGACCGCAGGCAAATGGTCGAGCACCAGCCGATCCAGTGAAGCCGGATTGCCCACGGGCCGCCTCTCTGTTGCTCGTTCCGTTCTCGCGGCAATGGCCGAAGTATTAGACGTTTGCGGGGCCGGATTCTCAAAGACAAAAGCGAAAGTCCCACCCATTTTGGTCAATCGGCGCTGGAAGATTAGTCTAGTCGTGAAACGTCCCGCGGCAATGACGTCGCGATAGTTCCGACGGAATGCGCGTCAGCCGCCCGCGCAGTCATCGCCGCAGGGATCAAGCCATTGCAAGAGATGTGGTAAGCTGAGACGCAACGAATTCGCCTTAGGGATTCAATCTCAGCAGCCAGCCGGTCGCGATCATGCCTCACGTTCTTATCATCGGCGGTGGATTCGCCGGACTCAACGCGGCGAAGGGACTGGGCAACGTTGCCGACATACAGGTCACGCTCGTCGACAAGACCAACCACCATTTGTTTCAGCCGTTGCTGTATCAGGTGGCGATGGCGGGACTCAGCCCGGCGAACATCGCCGCTCCGATCCGCAGCCTGTTGCGCCACGATCGCAACATTCGCGTCGTGCAGGGAGAGGTGAAGTCGCTCGATTTGAATCGCAACGTGGCCGTTGCCGATTTCGCCGAGATCAGCTTCGATTATTTGATCGTGGCGTGCGGCTCGCGGCACAGCTACTTCGGACACGACGAGTGGGAGGAATACGCGCCGGGTTTGAAAACCTTGGAACAGGCCACGGAGATACGCCGCCGCGTGTTGTCGGCCTTCGAGGAGGCTGAACGTTGCGACTCTCCGCAGGAGCGCACGCGGTACTTGACCTTCGCGATCGTAGGGGGCGGCCCCACGGGCGTGGAGCTGGCCGGCGCCATCGGAGAAATGAGCCGCTTCACGCTGGCCCGCGACTTCCGCAACGTCGACGCGACCCAGTCGCGCGTCATTCTGTTGGAGGCCGGGCCGCGCATTCTGCCTTCCTTTAGTCCCGAGCTGGCCGCCCGCGCCGTGCGCGATCTCGAACACTTGGGTGTGCACGTGTGGGTCAACAGCGCCGTGACGAACATCGACGCGGATGGGATCGAGATCGGCAAGGAACGGATCCACGCGGCCACGGTATTGTGGGCCGCCGGCGTGCAGGCGGACACGCTGGGCGCAAAGGCGGGCGTGAAGGTCGATCGGCAAGGTCGCGTGCTGGTGGAACCCGATCTGAGCGTGCCGGGGCACAAGAACGTGTTCGTCGCCGGCGACCAGGCGTGCTTTCTCCACCAGACGGGTAAGCCCCTGCCTGGCACCGCGCCGGTCGCGATGCAACAAGGCCGCTACCTGGCGCGAACGATTCGCGACGACCTGGCCGGCAAACCGCGCAAGCCGTTCCACTTTGTTGACAAGGGGCAAATGGCGACCATCGGCCGCAGCCGCGCCGTTGCCGAGATGGGCCGGCTGAAGTTGGGCGGGTTTGCGGCGTGGGTGCTGTGGTTGGTGGTACACATCTATTACTTGACCGGCTTTCGCAACCGGTTGCTGGT
>JBBDYK010000349.1:0-11625 GCA_040901665.1 Pirellulales bacterium
CAGGCTTTTGGTCTTGCAATTCGCTGCCGACGCGGCGTGGGGCATGCTGCCGTGCGGTTGCGAGGCCGAGGCCGCGCTGCCCCCGCTGCTATCTGAATTGGCGCCGCTGCCCGCGGCCTGCTGTGCCCGGACGCTGGCGGTCGCCTGTCCGCCTTGTGCGGCTCCGCTTGCACTGGAAGCGCCTGAGCGCTGTTGGCCAGCCGATTGCGTCTCCGAGTATCCGCCCGGTCCTCCGCCCTCTTGCGCCATGGGCGATGCATCGGGCGTGTCACCCGCTTTGCCAAGCCCTTGGGAATGACTGTTCAACTGACCGCCGATTTGCCCTTCGGGCGGCGAACCGTACGGCGCATTGCCGTCACCGGTGGCACCGCCCGCCACACCTCTGCCACCGACTAGACCCTGTTCCGGTGAATTGCCGTTGCCACTACCGTCACTACTCCAGCCGCCGGCGCTGCGGTCTCCCGGCCCCCGGCCACCGTGAGTGCGTGATCCTGTTCCGCTGCCATAAGGGTTTGTCCCGCCCGGGCCATTAGGCCTTTGCAATGCGTATGCCCCGCCGACACCCGCTCCGTCACCGCGCGACGAACCATCATTGCCACTTGAACCGCCCACCGATCCGCCGCCGCCCGCTTCCGCACTGGCGCCGTGAGCGTGCTGTTGCCGATTGGTGCCCGTGCCGTCGGCCGTCGAGCGCGATTTTCCGGTGATCCATCGGGACGCCGCCGAATCGGCACGGCTATCGGGCCCGCGCGGCTGGGTACCGACGCCGTCGGAAAGCTCGCGGTCGACCACAAACCCTCCCGTGGCGCTGGCGCGCAGCGCCACGCGCTGTTGCTGTGGCTTGAACTGCGCCGTAAGCGCGGCCAATTCGCGCATCCTCCTGCTAGCATCCGCGATGATCTGGCGCAACAACTGCGCAAGTCGGTCATCAGCCGGCGTGAATTTCAACTCCCAGTCTCCGCCGATCAGTTCATAGCCGAAGTCGCTGCCCCAGGATTCCAGCGCGGTGCGCGCGATGAGGTAGCTGATGATGCCATCCGGTCGCACTAGCAACAACGGATACGGCTCGCCTTGAGACGCGCCTTCCGGCGCCTGCCTTGCATAGTATTCGCGCGCGCCTCGCAGCGCCGAAGCCAGCGGATTGCCCGACCCGAAAAAACCCGCAAAATCCTCAGGCACGATTTCCACGCCCTCGGGCTGCAGGATCATTGCATCCTGGCGGCACTCGATGTACACCGGACGGCGGCGCGTGGCGGTCGTACCCTCGTAAGGAACCACGCTGTAACTGGCCGCCCGTTTGTGGTTCTCGCGAGCCTTGGCCAAGGCGTCGCGGGCTTCGACGATGCGGACGCGAGCGGCTTCCAGCTCGGCCGCGCTGCGCACCGTCTTGGCGTCCTTGGCAGTGCTCAGCCGCTCCGTTTCGGCGATCGCGATCTGCAGCTCTTTGAATTTTTCTTGCAGGCGGCGCTCGTGATCCTCGATGTGCGCCAGCTTCAATCGCTCGTCGGCCAGTTGGGCCTCGGTCTTGGCTCGCACTTCGCGCAGTTGCTCGATCCGCCACTCCAGGGTTTCGCGCTCCGCCTTGATGTCGATGGTCGTTTCCTGTGCGGCCTGGGCCTCGGCCTTCTTGACCAGATCGGTCTGGCGATCGCGCGCAAAGGCGTGCAGCAGCACCAACAGTGCTCCCAACGTGCAGATCATCGCATCCAGAAAAGAAAACATCTGGACGCCGCCTGCGGCTGCGCGCTTCTTCATGAAGACCGACCTTTGACGCTCGACGCGACTCCCGCGAGACTTCTAGGGGCGAATTGCGGACCCGCAGATCTCCGTAACGCGCTGCGCATCAACACCATGCGCAGCCGCAACCACGCCGGCGCAGATACTGCCCGGCTCGTCCTAAAATCGGCGTAATCGTTAGAGTTTGTGAGGCAAAACGCACTGGCACGCCGCCGGGCCGACAGCATTGCTAGCGCCGCCATTGCGCCGGCGCGCGCAAGGCATGATCGACGACCCCGGGCGAGACAGCCAGGCCGCAGGGTTCACGCAACCGGAAAGAATTCCCAAAGGTAATCCGCCGGCCGCGACGATACTCGCTAAGTCGCTGGGAACGGCCGCGTCGCTGCGAAGCAAATCGCCGTCGCGGCGCTAACAATCAAGCGGCAAGAAACCCGGAAACACGCTTACCACGGCGCACGCGCGCCACGATGAATTTCCCAGGGGGGACGTACAGTCCGGTGCAGGTCCGTCAAGGATCTCCCGGACTGTTTTCGTTGACGCGGGGAGAACTTCGCGCGTCAACTTGCCCGATACGTCGCGAAGCAATGCGGCGTTTCCCACAGCCGGCATTCGACGATCGGCAAGCCCTCGCCCTGCGCGTGGTCGAAGATCAGCCGGGCGATGTTCTCGGCCGTCGGATTGGTGTCGATCAGGTACATCGGCTCTCCCAAACGGCCCAGCGCCTCCACCGCCGGATCGTCGCGGTGCAGGATCATGCGGTGGTCCAGGTTTTCGTCGATCCAATTGCTCACGATCCGTTTGATATCGGAAAAGTCGATGACCATCCCTCGCGCATCCAGCTTGGGTGACTCGATGGTGATGACCGCGCGGCCATTGTGCCCGTGCAGATACTTGCACTTGCCGTCGTAGTTCAGCAGCCGATGGCCATAACAGAAGTCGATTTCGCGCGTCACTCGAAACATCACATCAGGCCCTCGCAGGGAGCGGTGCAGATTGCGGTTTCGCGCGCCGGCGCGGCATAGGCCGTGGGATCGTCGAGCTCGGCGTCGCGAAAGGCCCGCTGCCGCTCGGCGCATTTGTTACACGCTCCGCAGTGCGTGCCTTCGCGCGGCGCCAAGCAGGAAAACGTCAGTCCCAGCGGCGCCCGGCGGCCCCATTGCATGACCGATCGTTTGTCCATCGCCGCCAGCGGCCGCAACAGCTCGATGCGTCCGGCCACGGCCTGGTCCATCGCTTCTGCAAACGGCACGAAGAACGCGTCGGTGGCGTCGGCAAACGGGTTGGTGGCCAACGCCCCCAGCGCCACCTGCGACACCCCGTGGAGGCGGCACCAAACGTCGGCTTTGATCAGCAACAGCGGGTTGTGTCCGGCCAGATAGACGCGCTCGTCGGGGTCGTCGGCCGACGGCACGTCCTGGCCCGTGATGCTCCAGTGGTCGCCATACAAATCGGCCAGCGGCATCGACAGCACCACCAGCGGCTCAAGCCCCGGCGCGGCGATGGCATCTAGAAAACGGCGCGCCCAGCGCAGTTCCTCGCGTTGCCAGGCCAGGCCGCAGGCAACATACAGGGGTTGCACGCGGCGTCCTTCGGCCACCAAATGCGCCAGCAGGATCGAGCTATCGAGCCCCCCGCTAAACAGAACTGCCACCGTGGAATTCAAGGCTGCAATCGCTCGCGGGTTCATTGCTAGCGGATGGATCGGCGTGGAACCGGGAAATGGGCAGCGCCGGGCTCATTGTAGGCAATCGCCCGGCGGCCGGCGAGCGTTGGCCGCCGCCCGAAGCAAACGTAGCCCACCACGGTGAAATTCTTATGCGGAACCCGTATTTACAACCGGCGCGGCGGTCAGTGCAGTTGGCCTTGCCACCCGACCCTGGCGGTACTACACTTTCCGCCCCTAAAACCCGTTCTACTCGTCCGTTCGGACTTATGACGTCGTTCTAGCGCGTGGTCGCCTGGCGGCCTGGCGTTTCCAGGCTGCGCGGCGATCCAGCGGTCAGCGTTTTTTTGCGGTCAAACGAGCATTGAGCCGGCTGGAGAATTCCACGGTTGGCACTGCCAATCGCAGCCGCCAGGCGGGAAATGCGCTCTGGCGGGACGGCTCCAACTCGGTATTGGACCAAGATTTGTGTTGAATCGGGCAACGTGGCTTTTAGAATGGAACCTAGAGCTCCGATTGCCCGCCAAACTCCTAAGTTGAAAGGTGACTTATGAGAATAGCGGTAGTCGGCGCAAGCGCAATCGTCGGTCTGGTCATGGCCGCGATTGTGGCGGCAGGCGGTCCCAGCGTGGGTTTTGCCCAGCGACCGGCGGCGCCCATGGCCGGTAGCGCTGGACTCGTGACGTTGTCGACGCCGGCTGGCGACAACCGTCAACAAGTGACGTTGATCGATTCCGGCACGCGGACCATGGCGGTGTACCACATCGACACGACCAACGGCGAGATCGTGCTCAAGAGCGTTCGCAACTTGAACTATGACTTGCAGATGATCGAGTTTAACGGCACGAGCCCCTTGCCCAACGAGATTCGCGCCCTACTAGAACAAAAATAACCAAGCGTGCCGGCTCTCTCCGCAAGAGCCGACCGCCGCGAGAGAGTGACCCCGGAGAGGCCCATGGCCCGTAAGTTCCTCACCCTGGAAGAAGCCGCAACGATGCTCGGCGTCACCGTCGACACCCTGGCCGAGCTGCGCGATCGCCGCGAAGTTCACGGATATCGCGATGGGGCGAGCTGGAAATTCAAGGAAGAGGACATCGAACGACTCAAGGCCGATCGCGAGAGCATCGCGGACGAAGGCGAGTTTGCCGAGCTCGACGAAGATCCCGACTCGATCCTGCTGAGCGAAGTGGAGCTGGGTCAATCGGGCGAAAGCACCTCCAGCACCATCATTGGCGGCAAATCGAGCCCCAAGGATCCGCTCGAAGACGACATTCAAATCGCACGCCCCAAACACGATAGCGACGTGCTGGACGACGCGCTGGGCGCCGGCAGCGACGCCGGCGGATCCGGCGTCCTCGAAGCCGGTTCGGGCGTCAGCCCCATGTTCGACGATCTGGACAATCTCGACCTTGAGATGCCCAGCGCCGCCGACAGCGGCATCTCCACCAAGCTGCCGGAAGCAGGCGGCAGTTCGCCCGTGCTCTCGGCTGGCGACGACGATGCCTTCGAACTGAGCGGCGATAGCGCCATCGGCGTGGACGACGGCGCGCTGAAGGTCGGCTCCGATGCCGGCACCAGCGACATCATGTTGTCCGGCGAATCGCTCGAGCTCGAAGGCTCCGGCTTGTCGTTCGGCGACGATCGGGATCTGGCCCTTGGCGAAGACCCGGGCCTGGAAATCGAAAGCTCGCAAAGCGGCGGATCGGACATCGACCTGACCGGCGAATTCGACGACGACCTGGTGCTGGGCGGCAGCTCGCACGGCGATCTTTCGCGTACCGGCGACAGCGGCATCTCGCTGTTGGATCCGGCCGACAGCGGCATCTCGCTCGAAGCGCCCCCGTTGGAACTGGGCGGCTCCAGCGTCGAGCAACTCGAGCTGGGCGAAGACGACGATCTGCTGATGGCCGAAGGATCAGACGCCGGCGCAGCCGCAGCAAGTGGTATCGGCACAGCCGACTCCGACGACGATTTTCTGCTTAGCCCCTTGGAAGAAGGCGCCGCCGAAGAGTCCGACAGCGGCTCGCAGGTGATCGCGCTGGAGAGCGAGGTCGAGTTCGAAGACGCCGGCGTGGCCACCTTCGAGGAGGAACCCGCCGGCGGCGGACTGCTCGAGGACGACTTGGGCGAAGGCTTCGGCGCTGCCGCGGCGCTCGACGTCGCCGGACCATCGGCCTTGGGCGGACGAACCCCAGCCGGCGCGCCGGCCGGAGCGGGCGCAGCCGCCATGGTTCCCGACATGCCGTTTTCGGGCTGGAACGTGATGAGCCTGGTGTTGTGCGCCGTGCTGCTGTTGTTCTGCGGCATGTTCGCCTACGACCTGTTGCGCAACATGTGGAGTTGGGATGCCCCTTATAGCGTGAACAGCTCGATGATGGAAATGATCTTGAGCTGGTTCGAATAATTCACACAAGCGGGCTGGCGCCTGGCCGATCGAGCCGGCGGCCGCCCTGCACGGCCGATTCGAAAGGAGTCGAATCCATGTCATTCGCGCGTAACGTTCTGAGCCTGGCGGCCCTTTGCGCCGCGCTGGCAGCGTGTGGCTGTGCGTCCAGCGGCAAAGTGGCGGCGCTGGAGTCACAAAACCGCACGCTCGCCGAGCAGACCAAGGCGCAACTCGCCGAGATCGAGAATCTCAAGATCCATTCTCGCGGCGTCGAGGATCGCCTGATCCGCGCCGAAGAAGATCTGGCCCGTGCCGAATCCGGCGGACGCCAGGCCAATCGCGGAGTCGTGCCCCCCGGCTTGAGCGGACGCCTGGCCGAGCTGGCCAGCCGTTATCCGATCTTGCAATATGATCCGGCCACCGGCATCAGCAAGTTCGACACGGACTTGCTGTTCGACAGCGGCGACGACCGCTTGCGTCCGGGCGCCGATCAGATCCTGGCCGAGTTCGCACAATTGTTCAACTCGCCCGACGCGCGCGACCTGAAGATCATGGTCGTGGGGCACGCCGATTCGCAGTCGATCAAGGGTCCCGAGCTCCGCTCGCGCTATCCGACCAATTGGCACTTGAGCGCCGGCCGGGCCCTGGTCGTGGCCGATCATCTGCGCGGCGCGGGACTTCCGGAAGAACGCATGGGCGTGGCCGGCTTCGGGCAGTATCAGCCGATTACCAGCAACGAGACGGCCGACACGCGCCAGCGCAACCGCCGCGTGGAGATTTTCGTCCTCGGCCCCGAAACCCCGTTGGTCGGCTGGGCCGATACCACCACCAGCGTGCTGCGCTAGCAGCCCGTTGAAAAATGCCGTCGTGGCACTTTTCAACCTCGCCAAGTGCGAAGCAAAGCTCCGCACGGCTCGCAAAATAACGACTTACGTCGCTATTTTGAGATCGCATCCCTGCGATCGCGCAGCCAGTTGAATACTTCAACAGGCTGCTAGCGCGTCATGGTGCCCCCCGGGCGCTAGCAATCGCGAAAACCCGCGTGCGGGCAGTCGCTCCGCGCGGTTATGTACTTTTTCGCTTCGCCGCGGCTATAATCGAGTGTGCGGGGAATTGGCGGCACTTTCGCAACCCGGGGCACGCCTCGAATCCTGCCTGAGGCGCCTGCCTCCTGCGTCGAACTCCTCCCTACGCACCGCCGTTGTTCTCCCAGACACGCACCCTCGCCCGCGCCGATTTCGTTTTGCTGGAGGATTCCCGGCATGATCCGATTACCAGCGCGGCTGCGGCATTCACCGGCGCCCAGAGGATCAACCATGCAAATGCACGTTAGCCGCTTGTTCATTGGTCTCGTCGCGGTCGGCTCGCTGCTGGCCGCCGGCTGTGGCAAGTCCGAGCAGATCGAGCGCTACACGGTGGCCAAGCCCGAGCCGATCAAGCTGTCCGCCGATCCTGCGGCGGCCGCCGAGCAGCCGCCCGGCGAGCCGACCGATCGCACGCTGGCGGCCATCGTGCCGCACGGCGAGCAGGGCTGGTTTTTCAAGATCACCGGACCCAAGGACGCCGTCGCCGCGCAAAGCGACGCCTTCACCACCTTCGTCAAGTCGCTGCGCTTCACGCCCGAGGGCAAGCCCGAGTGGACCGTTCCTGCCGGATGGCAAGAGCAGCCCGGCGGATCGATCCGCTATGCGACGCTGGTGATTCCCTCCGGGGACAAACCGTTGGAACTGAGCGTCACCGCGCTGCCCAAACCCCCCGGCGACGATGAGAACTACGCCTTGGTGAATATCAATCGCTGGCGCGGGCAGCTCAAGTTGCCGCCCATCGAACCGGCACAACTCAGCGCCGAGTCGACTTCCGTCGAGCTCGACGGCGGCAGTGCGACGCTGGTCGATCTGCTGGGCACCGCCGCGCCCAATGCGATGGGCCGTCCGCCTTTCTTCCCGGGAGCCGGTAATGGCAACTAATACCGTGGACACGCAGGACGAGGATCTCGACGCGCTGGATGGCAACGAGGCCGGGCAACTCGAGGCCGAGTTTCAAGCGCGCCAGCGCTCGCCCCAGTCGGCATTGGTCCGCTTGCTCATCCCCTTGGCCTCGTTGCGACTGACCGTGGCGTTATTTGCCATGGCCATTTTCCTGGTGTTTGCCGGCACGCTGGCGCAGGTCGATCGGGACATCTGGGAAGTGATGAACCAGTATTTCCGTACGCTGTTTGCCTGGATTCCGCTGCAAGTATTCTTTCCTCCTGCGTTCTTCCCCAGCACAGCGCCGCAGGTACCCGGCGGTTTTTGGTTTCCCGGGGGATTCTTGATCGGCACGCTGATGGGTGTCAATCTCGTGGCCGCGCACGCGCTGCGCTTCAAGATTCAATCACACGGCTCGCGGCTGGTGGCCGGTTTGGCGGTGATCGCCGTCGGCTGCCTGCTCACCTGGCTGGTCATCGTTGGCGGATCGGGGCGCGATACGATCGAAGGCGCGGCGCCGTTCGCTTGGACCACGCTGTGGATCGCCATGAAGTGGAGCCTGGTGGCGCTATGGCTGGCCGGAGCGTATGCGCTGGTGCGGCTTGACCGAGCGCGAACCTTCGAGCGCTGGCTGTTGATTGCCGGCGGCGTGCTGCTCGGCGGGCTGTTGATCTTTCTGTTCGCCCAGGGCGACGGCGCCTCGCTGGGCGATTCCTCGATGCGCATCCTCTGGCAACTCATCAAAGGCGGGCTGGCCGGACTCGTCCTGCTGGCCGGCTGCTGGCTGGTGTTTCGCAAGCGGGCCGGCATCGTGCTGTTGCACGCCGGCGTCGGCCTGGTCATGGCCAACGAGCTGGTCGTCTACGGCCTGCACTCCGAAGGGCAGATGCGCATCCGCGAAGGCGAAACCATCAACTACACGCAAGACATCCGCACGATCGAGCTGGCCGTCGTCGATCCGGCCGATCCCAAGACCGACGACGTCGTGGTCGTGCCTCGATCGTTCCTCACCGCAGATTCAACCATCGACGACGGCGCCCTGCCGTTCGACATTGAAGTGCTCGAGTTCCTGCCCAACTCGCAACTGGTGCGCGCCAAGGAAGGGGACAAGCCCATCGCCACCGCCGGTGCCGGCCTGCACTGGCAGGTCGAGCCGCGCCGCGGGGGCGCAGGCACCGACACCGGCGGCAAGGTCGACGTGGCCGCCGCCTATCTCAAGCTGTTCGACAAGAAATCGCACGAGCCGTTGGGCACCTACCTGGTCAGCTTGGAACTGTTGCCGCAAAAGGTCGACGTGGGCGGCAAGTCCTACGACCTCTCGCTGCGCTTCAAGCGCACCTACCAGCCCTACGCGATGACGCTCAGCGACGTGCGTTTCGACAAGTACATGGGCACGCAAACGGCCAAGAACTATTCGTCCGATCTGCGGCTGGTCGATCCCTCGCGGAACGTCGATCGCGAAGTGAAAATCTGGATGAACAATCCGCTCCGCTTCGCCGGCGCCACGTTCTATCAGCAGAACTACGACGTCGACGAACAGGGTAACGAAGCCACCACGCTGCAGGTAGTCGCCAACACCGGCTGGATGATTCCCTACGTGGCCTGCGTGCTGGTGGGCATCGGCATGCTGGCGCAATTCTCCCTCACTCTCGTCCGCTTTCTCAAGCGACGCGACGAGGCCGTGTCCCCGGCGGCCTCCAATGCACGATCCAAGCGCCGCGTCGAGCTGGCGCCCGCCGGCAAGTGGGGCGGCGATCGCACCAGCTGGATCTTCGCCAGCGTGGTCGTGCTGCTGGCGGCCGGCTGGGTGCTCTCGTCCGCGCGGCAATCGCATCCACCGCAAGACCAGATGCAGCTCGACGAGTTCGGCCGCTTGCCGCTGGTCTTCGAAGGACGCGTCAAGCCGTTCGATACGCTGGCCCGCAACACGCTGCGGCAAATCTCGAACTATCAAACCTTCGAAGACACCTCGGGCAAGGAGCCCGTCAAACGTCAGGCCGCCATCAAGTGGCTGCTGGACGTCATTTCCAGCTCGCCCGACGCGTTCAAGCACGCCGTCTTCCGCATTGAGAATCTGGATGTGCTGCAAACCCTGGGGCTCGAGCGGCGCGAAGGCTTCCGCTACGCCATCGACGAATTCAAAGACAAAATCGACGAGTTCGAGAAGCAGGCCGAGCAGGCAGCCAAGATCGAGCGCGACGACCCGCGCAAGCTCTCCACCTATCAGAAGAAGCTGCTGGAGCTCGACCGCAAGATTCGTACCATGACGTCGCTGATGGCGTCGTTCGATCAGCCGCAGATTCGCCCCGATCACGTGCAGGAGGACCTCACCGAAGCCATCCGCCGCCACGAGGCGCTGGCCCGCATGCAGCCGCCCTTGGTCGTGCCGCCGGATGCCGAGGGGGCGAAGTGGGAGCCGTATTCGGTGGCCTATACCAAGGCCTATGCCAAGGCGAACATCCTCAATCAACAACCCAACCCGGCCTCCGTCAGCATGAACAGCATGCTGGCCGCGTATCACAAGGGGGACGCCAAGGTCTTCAACGAAGAGCTGGCCAAGTATGAGACCTGGCTGGCCGAGCGCAAGCTGAGCGACTATGACCCGGCGCGCACCAACTTCGAAGCCTTCTTCAATTTCTTTGAGCCATTCTACCGGGCCAGCGTGTTGTACTTCTTTGCGTTCGTGTTGGTGGCGTTGGGGTGGCTCGGTTGGAGCAGACCGTTGAATCGCGCCGCGTTTTGGCTTGTGCTGTTCGCCTTTGCGCTGCATACCGTCGCATTGATCGCGCGGATTTACATTTCCGGCCGCCCGCCGGTCACCAATCTTTATTCCTCGGCGGTCTTCATCGGCTGGGGCGCCGTGCTGCTGGGCATCGTCATCGAACTGATCTATCGGCTCGGAATCGGCACCGTGATCGCCACGGTGGCGGGCTTCTCCACGCTCTTGATCGCCCACTTTCTGTCCGCCACGGGCGATACGTTCATCGTCCTGCAGGCCGTGCTCGACACGCAGTTCTGGCTGGCCACGCACGTCACCTGCATCACCATGGGCTATGCCACCACGTTCGTCGCCGGATTCCTGGGCTTGCTCTATATCTTGCGCGGTGTGCTCACGCCCAGCCTGTCGGCCGGCACCGGCAAGGAGCTTGCCCGCATGGTCTACGGCACGCTTTGCTTCGCGTTGTTCTTCAGCTTCATCGGCACCGTGCTAGGTGGGCTGTGGGCCGACGATTCCTGGGGACGCTTCTGGGGCTGGGACCCCAAGGAAAACGGCGCGCTGATCATCGTGCTCTGGAACGCGCTAGTGCTGCACGCTCGCTGGGGAGGCCTGGTCCGCGATCGCGGGCTGGCCGCGCTGGCCGTCGGCGGCAACATCGTCACCGGCTGGTCCTGGTTCGGCGTCAACGAGCTGGGCGTCGGCCTGCACTCCTACGGCTTCACCGAAGGTGTGCTGTTAGCGCTGGCCATCTTCATCGCCACCCAAATAGCCGCCATTGCCCTGGCCGCATTGCCCAAGCACCTCTGGTGGAGCGGGCAAAGACTGTAAGGCTGGAGGCGGGAGGCTGGAGGACGCCGGGAAGACTTCGCATTCGCAAGGCTTCAGCATTACCAGGCGCACCACCGGCCAGCCCGCAACAACCACGCTGCGAGGATCTCTTCTTCCTACAGCCTTCAGCCTACTGCCTGACAATAATCGCCCGCGCTTGCGGCAGCGGGCCTTCTTGTCCGGCTGGCGATACCAGTGGCGGCACGGGCAGGAACGCCGCCAGCGGATTCGTCTCGCGCGTGGCCGGCACATGCACCGCGCTTTGCGGCACCAGCGTTCTGAGCAAGTTGACCGCCGGCTGGCGCCCGCTCGACCCCTGGCGAAC
>JBBDYK010000350.1:0-10503 GCA_040901665.1 Pirellulales bacterium
CCTTGGTCCGTGCTCGCGCACGCCAGTCCGATAAACTCATGAAGTGCCTCCCCAAGAGACCGCCTGTGGAGCGGACAGGCGCCGTTCCGGCCGCCCCACGCCACCGATGCATCTGAATAGATTCGTTGAAATGCGATTCATTTATTGTAATTCCAGTGGGGTGCGATCCGGTGCGCTCTACGAGCCGGGTTTCATCCCACAAGTCCCCGGCGGCGCCGCACTAATCCGCCCGATCGCTGCCACGTGAACCGCAAGCAGAAAAATGCCGGAGGCGAGCGGGCAAGTCGCCCGCTTCGCCATCCGGCACCCTACTGACGGGGAGTAGGGTTTGCTGCTCTTCTCACGCCCGGCCCCGTGCGATTCAGGCAGACCGTGCGGTCTATCAAGGAAATACGGAGACCACGCCGCAAAGCGCGCGCGAAAAACCAAAAAATTGCTCCCTGCGCTGCCGGCCGGGACCACCTGACTCACCGGAGGCTCCCTCGGCAATAACTTCATCGCTCCATTGCGAACATGCCGGATGTGCCGGCGCCGGCCGTTTACCCCTGCGAAGCAAGAGCCGGACCGAGGGGGATTACGACACCACCAGCCGGGCTTCTCAGCGCGAAAGTCGTGGCCGACGAGCGGGGTGGGCAGGTGAGTCTGTGCGACGACCAGGTAAACGTTGACAGTTCGTGACGGGCCAAACTAGGATGAATTCAGCACCATTCTTTTTTGCCACCTCCGTGCGATCGGGCGCAAGCTTCGGCCGTCCGGGGGCCGCGGACACTTTCTTGCCGCAACGGAGACAACCCCATGCAACGGTCGCGGGGACGAAGCCGTCATAGCCGGCTCCGTCGGAGCGAAGATCGCGCGTTGCTTGCCGCCGAGCGGCTGGAACATCGCCTCGCGCTGTCGGCCACGAGTCTGGCCTGGGTCGAGGCGACGCAAGCGCTGGCGATGAATCAACCACCCGACCCGTCGGCGCAAGTCGCCGCTGAGCCTGCGCGCGCTGAATCGTGGTTTGTTTCGCGCGTCTCTGCGGAACCCTGGCAACGTGAGTACGTCGCGCCACTGCCCTTCATCACACAAGGGCCGCGCGTCGCGTCGCTCGACACGAGCGCCGCTGGAAGTGCATCGTCCCCGGCGGCGATTTCCGGCGCTATCGAACGGCTGCCGATCCAATTCGAGGGATTCGTCATCGGCTCGACGTCGCTAGCGCCGCGTTGGGTAGAGTTCAAGAATTCGGCGGGGTTCGATTTTGCACGTATTGGTGAACCGATCGCGATTACTATCGGTCGCCTTCCGCTTGGTGAACACGGCGGCATCGAGCAGGGAGAGACCGTTCCCGCGCCGCACGATATCAACTCGTCCCCTCAGCACGACGCGGTGGTTACCTTGCCGGGCTTCGACGGGCCGGGAAAGCCCGACAACGGTGGCAGACTCGACGTGATTCCGTCGGGTCGGGGCGGAGCGCCGTTTGGTGACTCATCCCCGGCGGGCGGCAGCGCCATGCCCGGGGACTCGATCGCGGTTATAAGCGCCGCGCGGATCACGACAGACGGCGCGGCCAACAGTGCCTCCGCGGGCCATGCGGGCGCGGTGTTGGCAGCGAATCCGTTCGCGATCGCATTGGGCGCCGTTGCGGCCAGCGAGGCCAGTCCGGTTCGCTGGCTGTTGCCCTATGCCGGATCGGCGGGCGCGACCGGCGCGGCAAACGAGGCCGAAAGTTCCGGCGCGACGCCCGCCAGCCAAGCGCGTGTCGACGCCGCAGAAACTCCGCACGTGCCGGGTCTGTCTTCGGCGGCGGTGGGCGTGGTGGCGAACGCGGGCCAGGCCCTCGGGCTGCTGGCCGCCGACGAAACTCAGAGGGCCCAACTATTGGGCAACGTGAGCCTGGGCACCGAGGCGCTGGACCAGGCCCTCGCGAACGTGATGAACGAAGTCGAACAACTAGGCGGCGAACTGTTTACCTGGATCGACGAAGCCAGCATTGAGCCGTGGGCTCGCACCGCAGCCGCGCTGGCGGCGTTCGGAGTGGGCAGCGCCATCGCCTGGCGGTGTCGCGGCAAGCAAACGGAAGGCGAGCAAGCCGAGGCCGAGTCGTCGACGTGGCTCTTCCACCAGTTGCAGAGTAGCACCGGCGGCCTATGAGCGATGACACGTTGGATAGTTTGCTGGCGAAATTGAATGCGGGCGACGCTGAAGCGGCCGAACGGGTGTTCCTCGCTTACGAACCCTATTTGCGCATGGTGGTGCGGCGTCGCTTGTCGATGTCGTTGCGCGCCAAGTTCGATTCCATGGACGTCGTGCAGTCGGTGTGGGCCGATCTGCTCGACGGATTGCGCAAGGCCCGTTGGGCGTTTACCGACTCCCACCAGTTGCGGGCCTTCCTCGTCAAGATGACGCGTAATCGGTTCGTCGACGGTCTGCGGCACCACCGCAAGGCGCTGGAGCGTGAAGTTCCGATGGGCGAATCGGGCCTGGAGTCCTTGCCCGCCGCGCGCGACACGCGCGTCAGCGAGGAGTTCTATGCCGGCGAGCTTTGGCAACAGATGCTCGACTCCTGTCCTCCGGCCCACTACGAGCTGTTGTCGCTGAAGCGTCAAGGCGCCACGATCGCCGAGATCGCGACCAAGACGAATCTGCACGAGGGGAGCGTGCGTCGAATTCTGTACGACGTGGCACGGCGCCTCGCGCGGCTGCGCAACGCCGCGGAATCCAGTTCGCGCTAAAGGGGACGCGGCGCCGATGAACTGGAACACCCACGGCAAATCGCCGGGCGAATCCGAGCATTCGCTCGAAACGACACGCACGTTCGAACGCGTCGCTCGCGTGCCGGAGCTGTCCTTCGAGATCGCGCATGCCGACGTGCTGCAAGAGATGGCCCGCGATTGGGAAGCGGGTGACCGCACTGGGGCCGAAGCCTGGCTCCAACGATATCCGCATCTGGCAGAGCACGCCGAGGCGGCGGTCCGCATCGTCTATGAGGAGGTGTGCCTGCGCGAAGAGCGGGGCGAGACGGTCGATTCGGCCGAGATGCAGCGACGATTTCCGCAGTGGGCGGAAGCGCTGCGAATGCTGTTGGATTGCCATCAATTCGTGCAAGAGGAACTCCCCTCGCCCAGCTTTCCCTCGGAGGGTGAGCGTCTCGGCGAGCTGCAGCTCGTTCGCAGGCTTGGCAGCGGCGCACTCGGCCAGGTATTTCTAGCCACGCAATCGTCGCTTTCCGATCGCCCGCTGGTCGTCAAGTTGACGCCGCGTACCGGCGACGAGCACTTGTCGTTGGCCCGGCTGCAACACACGCATATCGTGCCGTTGTATCACGTGCTCGACCTGACAGCGCAGAACTTACGCGCATTGTGCATGCCCTATGTGGGAGGGCAGAGCTGGTCGGCGCTGCTGTTGGCGCTTAAGAGCGTGCCTGCGGCGCAACGATCAGGCAGCAGGCTGGTCGAGGCGCTGGCAAAATCGTCCGACGCACCATCGACGGCGCCGCAGCGCTCGGGTCCGGCTTTGGCCTTCCTGTCGCGCGCCAGCTATGTGCAGTCGGTCTGCTGGATTGGCGCGTGCCTGGCGGATGCCTTGCACTACGCCCATCAGTGCGGACTGGTGCACCTCGACATCAAGCCGTCGAACGTCTTAATTGCCGGCGACGGCCAGCCGATGCTGCTTGATTTTCACCTGGCGAGGCCGGTGCTGCCTGCCGGTAGTCAACCTCCCAGCCGCATAGGCGGCACGCGCGGTTACATGTCGCCAGAACAGGAACTGGCGACCGCCGCGGTGCGCGAGGGGCGCAACATTTCCAAATCGGTCGATGGCCGTTCTGACGTGTACTCGCTGGGAGTGACGCTGTACGAGTCGCTTGTCGGCCGCTTGCCGCCCGCCGAGGAAGTCGCTCGGCGACGGCTATGGCGAAGGTCGGCGGTGAGTGTCAGCCGCGGGTTGGAGGATATCGTTCACAAGAGTCTGGCCGCCGACGCCAGGAACCGCTATCCCGACGCCGGACAACTGGCCGCCGACCTGCGCCGTCATTTGGCCGACTTGCCGTTGCATGGCGTGCCGAACCGCAGCCCAATGGAACGTTGGCGAAAATGGCGCCGCCGAAAACCGCATGCGCTGCCGGGCGTGGCGGCCGCATTCTTCGTCGTCGCAGTCAGTACGATGTTCCTGTGGGCGTACGGTAGCGACCGCGTGGGCACGGCGCGTGCTGCGCTCGCCCAAGCCGCCGAGAGCGTGGCAAGCGAGGAGTTCGCGACGGCGGTCGACCAACTCGAAATTGGTTGGCAAGCCGTTCGTTGGATGCCCGGCCAAAGCGAATTGAAGCAGGACTTGCAAGCGCAGCTTACTGCGGCACGTCACGGTCGTCTGACCCAAGCCGTACACGAACTGGCCGAGCAACTGCGTTTTCTCGACAGTCAGCAGTCGGTGCCCATTGCGCAACTGCGGAAACTGGATGCCGGTTGTCAGACGCTGTGGGACGCGCGTGACAAGTTCGTGCCAGCGGGAGACCGCCAAGGGGCGGATCCCGAGCGGGCGTCGCTGCGCGCCGACTTGACGGATCTCGCGATCTCTTGGTGTGCATTGCGGGAGCGGTTGGGCACCGGCGACCAACAGGCGGCGATGCGCAGCGAAACATTGCAACGGTTAGCTGAGGCGGAGTCGCTGTGCGGCGCCAGCTTCGCCCTCGACCTGGCGAAGCACCAATACGCGACGGCACAAGCGGCGCCCAAGGGTTCGCCCAACGATGGATTGCCAGTCGCTCGGTCGGCGCGCGAGCACTACGCTCTGGGCCGGTTCTTGTTCAAGAACGATCAGCCATCTCAATCCATCGGCGAGTTCGAGCGAGCGATCGCGTTGGAGCCTGGCACGTTCTGGTCGTATTTCTATCTGTCGATCGCCGCCTATCGTCTCGAAGAATTCGAGTGGGCGCTCGACGCCGCCAATGTTTGCATCGCGCTGGCGCCCGGGAGCGCGCCGTGTTACTACAACCGGGCTCAATGTCACCAGGCCTTGGGCAGCGCGGATCTTGCACTGGCGGATCTCAACCGATCGCTCGAGCTCGATCCCTCGCTGGCCATTGCCTGGCTACAGCGCGGCACGTTGTGAGCACGGCGGCAAGAGTTGTCTGCGGCCAGGGCGGATCTTGCGCGGGCACTCGAACTGGGCGCAAGCCCCGCGGAGACCTGCTATCAACTGGCACGCGTGGAACTGGCGGCGGGCGATCGCGAAGCGGCGCGGCGTCATCTGTCGTCTGCGCTGGAAGCGGATACGGATTTCGCTCCGGCTGAAGCGCTCTTGGTTGAATTGGACGCCGCGCGCTAGTATGGCGTTAATGTCACGGCACGCGATCATCGCCGGAATTGTGCCCAAGCGGATGTTGCCAACGTGCCAATGCGCGATGCTCTGAGGTTCAACCAATGAATCCAAGGTTGAATAAAGTTCGCACAGGAGCAGTGTCTTCGCGAAATGCGTGCCCTTTGATTCGCGGGGACGATCCATTGATCGCCACGCCGCTAGCCGTGCTGGCGCTGGGAATTCTGGGCGAGGCCGCACCAACTGGCAACGCAAAGTACGCTGGAGAAGGGGCCGTTTCGCGAAATTGCTCGGCGATGGGGCCTTTGCTGGTCACTTTCCACATGGCCGGCCGACGATATGATTATTGCATGTCCGTTGCGGCCCGTGCCAGCACTCGGCGATCGAACTCGTGCGGGCAGTTTTCGGCCGGCCGATTTTTCGCCCCCGTGTGGTTGCGCCAGGGCGATGTCCGATCTCGCCAATGCATGTGCGTTGCGGGCAGTTTGGACGCACGATACAAGAACCTCCAGGAGACTCTCTCATGCGTGTTTTCGGCCCCTTTGCTTTGCTGCCGACGTTGGCGATCGCGTTCGTACTGTGCGTTGGCTGTAACGCTCCAACGACGGAAGTCGTCGAAAAGGACGGCGAGACAGCCGCGCATGACGACCACGATCACAAGGACCACGATCACGCCGAACACGATCACCATCATGCCGAGACCTATGCCGAAGCCGTTGCCGAGCTGGAGACTTTGCGAGATACGCTACGCGACTCGCTGAAAGCGGGCGAGCGCGACAAGGGCGACGTGGCCGTGCATGAGTTCGGCCACGTACTCGACAGTCTACCCAAGCTGGCCGCGACCGCCAAGCTGACCGTTGAGCAACAAGCCGACGTGAAGAAGGACGTCGAAGAGCTATTCGAGCATTTCGAAAAAATCGACGAAGCATTTCACGGCGACAAGGACCAGGTCGTTCCTTACGATGAACACGCGGAAAAAATCGACGCGGCAATCGAACGGCTGCACGGCCAGGTTGCGAAATAGCGGGCACGTCGTGACGTACCGACGGTCGATGCGGAGAATCTTGACATGCGGTGCATCCTAGTTCGGAGCTTGCTGCCGGCGCTCGCCGTCCTGGCCGCATCGCTGACGGGCTGCACGGCCCACGACGCTCGCACGGAGGCATTGCGCAAACAGTTCGTGCTGGTCGAGGAACCGCCGGGCGCAGCTACGATTGCCGACTCGCGCGAGCAGGCCGCCGCCGATGATAATGTGGTAGTCGTGGGCAGGATTTCCGGTGGCGAGGTCGAACCGTGGGCGGACGGACAGGCGGCCTTCATGATCGCCGAGGCCTTGCCGGCCGACGATGGACACGCTGACGCTGCCGGACATGACCCGACCACTTGCCCGTTCTGTCGCCGCCGCGCCGAAAAGGCCAATGCCACGGCGCTGGTGCAATTCAACGATGAGCAAGGCAAGTTGTTGGCCATCGACGCGCGCAAGCTGTTGGGCGTCGCCAAGAATCAGACGGTCGTCGTGCAAGGCCAGGGGCACGTCAACGATCTGGGCGTGCTGGTGATCGCCGCCAAAGGCATTCACGTGCGGAAATGACCTGCGGCGGATAACTCACACTGCGGTGAGTTGGGCCAGCGAGTCCAGATCCACGTTGCCGCCGCCCAAGTGAATTCCCACGCGTTGGCCGGCCAGGTTCAACTTGCCGGACAATAGCGCGGCCAACGGCACGGCCGAAGAGGGTTCGATCACGATCTTCATTCGGCCCAGCACAAGTCGCAACGCGCCGGCGATGTCGTGCTCGTCGACTCGCACGATGTCGTCGACCAGCGCGCGAATGATGGGCAGCGTCTTCACTCCCAATGTGGTGCGCAATCCGTCGGCGATCGTATCCAATCGCTCGTTGCTCTCGATGCGCCCCGACTTCCAACTGCGAAACGCGTCGTCGACGCGCGCCGGTTCGACGGCAATCACCCGAATGCCCGGACGAACGGCTTTGGCGGCGATCAGCGTGCCCGAGAGCAGCCCGCCGCCGCCGACGAGCGCCAGGATCACATCGAGATCGGGATAGTCTTCCAGCAACTCGAGTGCCGCGGTTCCCTGCCCGGCGATGATCCGCTCGTCGTCGTAGGGGTGGATCATCGTGGCGCCGGTCTGCTCGATGATCTTCTCGGCAGTGGACTGCCGCGCTTCGATGGTCGGTTCGCAGAAGGTGATGTTACCGCCATAGGAGCGTACCGCGGCTTGCTTCACGCGCGGGGCGTTGCTCGGCATGACTACGTGTACGGTAATGCCGCGCCAGCGGCCCGCCAGCGAAAGTGCGGCCGCGTGATTGCCCGACGAATGAGTCACCACGCCCCGCGCTGCCTCGTCGTCAGTGAGGCTGAAGACGGCGTTGGTGGCTCCGCGAATCTTGAACGCCCCGCACTTTTGAAAGTTGTCGCACTTGAAGAACAGCGACGCCCCCGCCATGGCGTCGATCGCCTGGCAAGTCAGCACCGGCGTGCGATGAATGTGGGGCGCGATGCGCGCATGAGCCAGGCGAATATCGTCGATCGTGGGGCGCAATGTGGACATGTTGGGATTATAGCCGTGGAAGAGATGACCGTCGCCGGCAGGCTACTTGGCCGGCGCGTCGTTTGTCGTCGAGCTGGCAGGCGGTTCGGTGATGCTATAAGCGACCAGGGACTTATGATCGGCGACGACCAACAGTGGCGGACTGTCGGCGGAGTCGAGCCAGGCCACGTCCGCGTTGCCGCCATGACCGCCCACCTGGGCAATTTCCTTGGCGGTCGCAAGATCGATGACGCGCACGCTGCCATCGCCAAGCGCGATGGCCAACCAGGGACGTTGTCGAGACGCTGCGGCGTGTTGCGGTCGCGCGGGAAGTTCGACGGACCAGTCGATCTTGCCCGGCAACGAAAGCGCGGCGAGCGCAAAGTCGGCTTTGTCGCCGCCGGCAACGAGGATAATGTCCTTGCCATCGGCGGTTCGGCGCCATGGTCGAACGAGGTTGGCGTAGAAGCCCGGTTCCAGTTCCTGCAGGCGTTTTCCCTGGGCGTCGAAGACGTGCACTTTGCCGCTTGAGGAAGTGGTCACGACCTGTGTGTGGCCGTCGCCAGTGAACTTGCCGGCCGTGACATGCCACACGTTGCGAAGTTCAGAGTCCTTCCATAACAATTCGCCAGCAATACTTAGAACGCAGACTCCCCCGCCGCCGTTGTAACTGATGATGACCTCGTCGAGCCCGTCGCCGTCCAGATCGGCTGCACATACGTCGTTGACGGCAGCTTTTTCTTCGAACGACCAGAGCAACGTTCCGTCGGCTCGATGAGCATGCACGGAGGGTTCGCCCCAATGTTGAAACGTCAGGAACTCCACATCCTCGTCGGCCACGAGATTCGCCAGGCGCAGCGACGTGTCGCGATTGCCGCCGATCGGCGTGGTGGCTACGGACTTGCCTTCGGCGTCGAGTGCGATCACCTGTCCCTGGCCCGCCGCTAGACCATGGACCAGAGGCTCTCCGCAGGCGCTAGCGACGCTTGTCCAAAAGCCTTTGTGCGACCAGACAGTTTCCAGACCCTGTGTGGCGATTTTCACGCCATCTTCGGGTTGGCCGTAAACCTTGAATCCCGGCGGAACGTCGAAGCTAAAGAAGGACTCGGGGAATTCCTCGCCGAAGCGAAAGTCGCTCATCGTGATGTGAGCCGGCTTGCCGTTGATCTCGCTGTCGTACTCGACAAGCACAGGGTCGCCGCTGGCATTGTCGACCCACAGGGTGAACGTGCGATTGGCAAGCGTGGCGACATAGCCGTTGGCGGGCTTGCCATCGAAGTCCTTCGCGCCCAATTCCTTGTCCGGTTTGTCGCCGAGTTTTCGCAACATCTCGAGCCACCGCAAAAAGGGCTTGTGGTCAAGACGCAGGGTTGTGCTCGGCCGAGGGTCGGCGACGATGGCGGTTTTCGTATTATTCATGAGGGAGATTCGGATGTGGCCCGTCGCGTCGAAGACGGTGACCGTCCCCCCTTTGTGCTCCGTTCGCTTGCGCCCGTCCTCGGCGACAAAGCTCTTGGTGCTAACGATGCGAGGTTGGCCCTCGATGGCAATGGTCTCGGTGTAGGACATTGCCTTGGCGCCGCGCAGTTGGCTGAGCGCTTCGCCAAAGGCCGACGATGGCGCGTTCGTCACCTGCGAAACGACGACGGTCAGAGTCGCCAACACCAGCAGTGTCGCAGCGGTCGCGAACAGTTTCATCGTTCTGGTCCTGGGGAGAAAGGGAATTGGAGTCTTGGCAGAGCTCTGCGAAGTTCGCAAAGCAGCGAGCGTGGCCGCGATCAACTTCTGGTCGGGTCCGGCGGGCGCGGTCTGGAGACGCACCGCCGCAGCGGCGCGCCGCAGGGTGTCGTCGCGCTGCTCGTCGTGGTTAGCGGATGCACAGTTCATGGTTCAGTCTCCTCAGCCAGTCGGCCTGCGGCCCACGGAATTGCGATGTTGTTATTGGCAATCATCCAGCAGTTGGCGCAGGCGCTGCCGGGCGCGATGGACGGTCACGCCGACGGCGTTTTCGGTCATTTGCAACTGTTCGCCGATATCGCGATGCGTCCAACCATCGATGGCGTACAGGTAAAACACTTCGGCTTGCCGCTCGGGCAATTGCGCAAGCGCCAGTCGCAGGCGCACGGCCAGTTCCGCGACGACCGCTTGCTCCACTGGACCGGCGCTGTGGGATGCGGTGTCGTGCAGTTGGTGCTGGGGCAGGTCCAATTCGCCGCACTGTTCACGCGCGCGGTTTCCACGTCGGTAGCGCTGACGCAGCCGATCCATGCCCCGCGCCGTGGCCAAGGTGCACAATGCGGCCGGCCACGACGTCACGGTCTCGCGGCGCGAAAGCTTCAATGCCGAAACAAAGGTCTCTTGAAAGCATTCCTCCACGTCGGCGCGATCCGCGAGCAATCGCCATAGCGTCCGCCAAACCATGGGCCCAAGGTCGGCAACGATGTCGTCCCAGTTCGTCATCGCGCTAGAGCTTCGTCCTGTGGGTTATGTAACCGGCGGCAAAGCATGACCGACATCAGCATAGTCGTCTTCAGAGCGCGGACCTTACAAGCCGTGACGAACTTTCCTGGCCGGAGCATGCTGTTGGACTGGTTGGAAATGAAGCACCAGGCGGCCAAGCGCTGGTTCAAAAGTCTACTGATTGTCGACTAGATTTGGCT
>JBBDYK010000350.1:10513-11587 GCA_040901665.1 Pirellulales bacterium
CAACTAGGGGAGCCAGGCCAACTTTACCCGCTGCTCAACTCGGATTAGACTGAAAGCTCTTCCCGCCTGAGTCACTCCCCGCCTTGCCTTACCCTCCTTGCAGGAGTGCGGTTTTGATGCACGCCCATTTACGTATACGCGTTTCCGTTTTCGCCGGGTTGTTGCTGCTGACAAGCGTTTCCGCGTTCGCCCAGCAGGCCGTGGCGGACTCTGACCCGGCGGCCGCCACCCAGCCGCCCGCTGCGGAGCAACCCGCCGCCGCAGCGCCTGCCAGTGAACAGCCAGCCGCGGACAAGCCCGCGGGGGTCGAGCCCAAGCTGCGGTTCAATTTTCGCTTTCAACGTTGGAGCGACGTGCTGGAGTGGTTTGCCGAGCAAGCCGGCTTGTCGCTGGTGTTGGATGCGCCGCCGCCCGGCACGTTCAACTACACGGACAATCGCGACTACTCGGTGGCCGAATCGCTCGACTTGCTCAACGGCGTGTTATTGACCAAGGGCTTTACGCTGGTGCGTCGCGAGCGGATGTTGATCCTCGTCGATCTGTCGCAGGGCGTGCCCGAGACCCTGGTGCCGCGCGTCACGTTGGAAGAGCTCGACAAGCGCGGACGATTCGAGATCGTCAGCGTGCTGTTTCCGGTGGGCAAGCGCGCCGCGACGGACGTAGTGACCGAGATCGCGCCGCTGTTGAGCCCGCGCGGCAAGAGTCAGCCGCTAACGCAGACGGGGCAGGTGCTGGTGACGGACACAGCCGGCGTGATGCGGGCGATTAACGCCGTGATCGAATCGATGCCCCAGCCCGCGGTGGCGGCGCCGGGCGTGGCGGAAAAGCCCCAACTCGCGGTGTACCCGCTCAAGAATGCCGATCCGGACGCAGCGGTCCAAGTGCTCGAAGCGCTGATGCCGGACGCCAAGTTCGTGCGCGATCCGGCGGCCAATCAGCTCAGCGCGTATGCGACGCCCACGCAGCAAGCGGCGGTGAAGAGCGTCGTCGAGCAATTGCAATCCGCCGAGGGCCCGCCGGAAAGCCGCGCGCGATTCGAAGTTTATTTGCTCGACAACGTCGATCCGGCCGGAG
>JBBDYK010000351.1:0-11564 GCA_040901665.1 Pirellulales bacterium
TGCGCCGAACGCCAGCCGGGCGATCAGAGCGACCGCCAAGATCGCGATCCACATCGGGCCAGTGGTGCTAAGTCGTGTCATCGTGGGCGCATCGACGCCTGGGCGGGAGTTGCGGGCCGCACATCGTAGGGGCCGGCGGCATAGCGAGCAACCCAGCTTCGCACCGCGGCCAACTCGGCTGCTAATCTGGGCAAGCGGTGTCGCATGACCGCGTTGCGCAGCAGCGTGCTGTCGCGTGGCCGGAAAATTGCCTCAAATGTGCAGCTTCCGTCCGTTTACTTGGCTAGCACGGCTTGTATACTCGGGAGTCTATCCGCGCGCTCGGCCGGCTCGCACTACCGAATCGGCGCGGTCTCAGGCAGCCCACCCTCGTCCCTCTGGCGGAGATTGAGTCCATGCAGACCAGCGGCAAGATATTCTGGGCCAGCTTTCTGACCCTGATCGCGGCGGGAATGGGTTTTGCCATTCGCGGCGACGTGTTGTCCGAGTGGGGCGCTCAGTTCGGCTTTACCAAGACGGACTTGGGAACCATCACCGGCGGCGGCCTGACCGGCATGGCGTTCACGATCATCGGATTCAGCCTGTTTGCCGATCGCATCGGCTACAAGATCATTCTGATCGGCGCATTCTTGCTGCACGTCTCGTCGGCGGTGCTCACCTTGGCCGCCACGCCGGTGTATGAGGCCTGGGGCGGCGGCGAGGCCGGCAAGAACGCAACCTATTGGTGTCTTTACGTCGGCATGTTCATGTTCTCGCTGGCCAATGGCATGTGCGAAGCGGCCATCAATCCGCTCGTGGCCACGCTCTATCCCAAGCAGAAGACGCACTATTTGAACATCCTGCACGCGGGTTGGCCCGGCGGCATGATCCTGGGTGGCTTGCTGGCGTTTTGCTTCGTGGGCGACAAGTGCGTCGTGCACAAGCTGCGCTGGGAAATTCCCATGATGTTTTTCCTGATCCCCGTGGTGTGGTATGGCGTGATCGTGCTCAAGGAGAAGTTTCCGATTTCAGAGGCACGCGCCGCCGGCGTCAAGTTCGGCGAGATGGTGGCCCAATTCGCGGCTCCACTGTTGCTGTTTCTGCTGGTGCTGCACGCGATGGTCGGCTATGTCGAGCTGGGCACCGATAGCTGGATCACGAACATCATGAGCGGCTATATCGAAAACAGCGTGCTGCTGTTGGTCTATACGGCCGGGCTGATGTTCGTGCTGCGATTCTTCGCCGGACCAATCGTCGAGCGGATCAATCCGTTGGGCTTGTTGTTCGTCAGCGCCGTGTTGGCCACGATTGGGCTGTTCATGATGGGCAGCATGGTCGGTTCGGCCACGGTCGCTGCCATCCTGATTCCCGCCACGATTTACGGCGTCGGAAAGACGTTCTTCTGGCCCACGATGCTGGGCGTCGTCGGCGAACGCTTTCCCAAGGCGGGCGCTTTGGGCCTGGGAGCGATGGGCGGCATCGGCATGCTCTCGGCCGGCATGCTGGGCGGCCCGGGCATCGGATACACCCAGGACGTATTCATGGCCTCGCGACTCGAGCAGACCGACCCGTCGGCCTATGAGGAAGTCGCTTCCAGCGAAGAGAACTCATTCTTGTTCTTCAAGCCGGTGCGCGGGTTCGACGGGCAAAAGGTTGCCGCGTTGCCCAAGGACGTTCCGGCTTACGAAGAAGTCAAAGCGGCAGAAACCTTTGGCAAGCAGCAGGCGCTCAAAGTAACCGCGCTTGTGCCCGCTGCGATGGCGGCCGGCTACCTGTTGCTGATTCTTTATTTCCGCGCCATCGGCGGCTACAAGCTGGTCGAGATCGGTCCCGGCGGCGTGGAGCACGAAACGTCGCACGAGCCGTCCGCAAAAGAGGCGATCTACAACGATTCGCAAGCCGATCAGGCCTGAGCGGCTGCTTTGCAGTCTTTGATGTGGATCGGCTTCTCGGCCGAGGCGTGCAGTTCGAACTGCTCGTCGACTTTGCGCGCCGTGATTGCGCCGGGAAACACGCGCTGCGAATCGCCCAGTTCGCCCCGCGCCATGCCGGCCAGCGCGTCCCACTCGGCATAGCCCATGTCTTGCATGGGCCACGCTTGACGCCGCCAAAGCGTCACGAACACTTCTCGCACCAGGTGGCGGTCGGCCGTGGACAGCAACCGGCAATCGAGTGTTGCTCGTCCGGCAGCCGAGACTGCGATTGCGCGGTCGAGGAGGTCGCTAGCCGCCGCATCCACTAGCCGCTGCGCGTCGCCGGCCAGCGTCGCCAATCGAACCAGCGCTTCGACTGCAGTAGAACGGTATTCTCGCTCGATCAGCGGCAACAGCTCGTGGCGGATCCGATTGCGCGCGAATCGAAGGTCCAGGTTGGAAGTGTCTTCGCGATAAGGCTGATGCAGTTCGGCCAAATAATCCAACAGCTCCCGCCGGCGAAACGCCAGCAACGGTCGAACCAGCGTCACGGCCGGCCCAAGCGGGCGAGTGCGGGCCATTGCGGCCAGTCCTGCCAGACCAGAGCCGCGCAGCACGTGGTGCAATACCGTTTCCGCCTGGTCGTCGGCCGTATGGGCCGTGACTACGTAACGCGCTCCCACGGCTTCCGCCACATGCTGCAGGAAGTCATAGCGGGCGTGTCGCGCCGCCGCCTCGTCGCCATCACCCATGCTGCCGGGCTGAGCGATCTCGCCCGGGCCGACCAGGCAATTCAGCCCTAATTGTTGTGCCAGCGTTTGGACGAATTGCTGGTCGCCGTCCGATTCCGCGCCGCGGAGCCGGTGGTTGAAGTGGGCAATGGTCAGCCGGCCGGGCCCACCGGACTTGAGCGCAGCCACGACTCTGGCTAGAGCCACGCTGTCGGCGCCGCCGGAAACGGCCAGCACGACGCCCACGTCCTGCCAGGCGGTGGACGGCCAGACGGCCAACAGTCGCTGCTCGAATGGAATCATGGGTAATCGCCAGTTCCTAGGCACCTGTCTCGGGCCGCAAACCCGACTAATCTTCACGGCGCGGCAGCGGTCGCCTCTTACCCAAACGGAACAAGTCGGCCAGTCGTAAGTTGTCACCCCGCCTTGTGTTATCCTAGCGCACAAATGGCCGTTGTGCTAGTTGCAGTTGGCGCGGACTATGATAGGATGCTAACAGAGCGAGGAAAGCACGACAGGGGTTGCTTCGTGCGCCAAACGGGTTGTGTTTTCTCGCTAGCAATACAAAGAACGCCTTCGGGTCCGTCCGGAGGGAGTTGCAACCAACAGCGTTTGGGCAGCTTCGACGACGATTCTTTAGTGGGTGACAACGACTAAGCGATTTGCGGGAGTTCGCAACCACGATGTTTCCGTTGGTATTTCTGCGATATCTCCTCGGCCTGCTGCTGGGGAGCCGTGCCGCCGCAACTTCGGCCCCTTGGGTCCGCTGGATGGCGATTTGCCAACCAAGAACGGCCCGTGCCGCGGTGTGCGGAGCATTCCTGCATGACTGGGTAAGCGTGGATTATGCGTTGACCGAGAGTTCCCGGATGTTTGCCTGTCGCGGACGAGGAACTTTCGAAAAGGCTAGCCAACACTTACGATGCACGTTTCGAGGTCTGCGCCGACTGGCCGGGCTGCCGGAACCGTGTATGGTCCTTGCCCCCGTGGTATCGTCCCGAGATCCCCGCCTGCTGCGCGCACCGTGGCGCGACGGCCTTCGATCGTAGGCCGCTTTTTTGGGACGCATCTCCTTCTGACGCCGGGCGGTTCTGCGCTTTCGAACGATAGTGCGCAGACGCTCCCCTCGATCCCGCAGCGCGGTTCGCCATCGGGAAGGGGGATCTTACGTGCAGATCAGTATCTACCTGGCCGCCGCGGTGGTCGTCGGTGCGGCAGTGCTCACGTTCGTCGGCGTCAAGCTCATGGATCGCTTGCGCCGCCGGGACGCTGAAACCGAAGCCCGCGAAATCATCACCCGCGCCGACCGCGAGAGCGCCAATCGCCGCAAGGAAGCGGAGCTTGAAATCAAGGAATTGGCCATCCAGCAGAAGGCCGAAGGGGAGCGCGAGCTGGCCAAGCTCCGCCACGAGTTGCACGAACGCGAGCGGCTGCTCGACAAGCGCCAGGATGCGCTCGAGCAGCAGCACGAGCAACTGCACCGCCAGGAGAAAATGGTCGAAACCACGCAGCGGAAGCTGGCCGAAAAGATCGAGGACACCAACCGCCGCAATGAGGAATTGGCCAATGTCCTGGACGTGCAGCGGCAAACGCTCCACGCGCTGAGTGGCTTGAGCCGCGACGAGGCAACCGCCCGGCTGATGGAAATGCTCGAGCGCGACCTGACCCACGAGGCCGGCTCGTTGATTCTCAAGCACGAGAAGAAGATGGCCGAAATCGTCGAGGCCAAGTCGCGCGATATCCTGCTCACCTGCATCCAACGCTACGCGGCCACTCACACCGCCGAAACCACCACCAGCACCGTCGACATTCCCAGCGACGAAATGAAGGGCCGTATCATCGGCCGCGAAGGCCGCAACATCCGGGCCTTCGAGAAGGCCACCGGCGTCGACGTGATCATCGACGATACGCCCGGCGTCGTGATCGTCAGCGCGTTCGACACGGTCCGTCGCGAGATCGCCCGCATGGCGCTCAACAAGCTGATTGCCGATGGACGCATTCATCCCGCCCGCATCGAAGAGCTGGTGGCCGAAACTCAAACCGAGATGGAGCAGCACATTCAGAAACGGGGTGAGGAGGCTGCGCAAGAGGCCGACATTCCGGGCCTACACCCCAAGATCATCCACCTGCTCGGGCGGCTGCGCTTCCGCACCAGCTACAGCCAGAACGTGCTGCGCCATTCGATTGAAGTAGCCTTCCTGTCGGGACTCATTGCCGAAGAGTTGGGGCTCGACGCCCGGCTGGCACGACGCTGCGGCTTGCTGCACGATATCGGCAAGGCGGCTGACCACGAAGCCGAGGGCGGCCATCCCAAGATTGGCGCCGAGCTGCTCAAACGCTATGGCGAAGGCCCGGAGGTCGTCCATGCCGCCCTCGGGCATCACGACGAAATTCGCATCGACCATCCGTACACCGTGCTGGTGGCCGCGGCCGACGCCTGCAGCGCCTCGCGCCCCGGCGCCCGTCGCGAGACGCTGGAGCGATACATCAAGCGGATGGAAGAGCTCGAAAAAATCGCCACCGGGTTCGATGGCGTCGATCAGGCGTTTGCCATTCAGGCCGGGCGAGAGCTGCGCGTATTGGTCAGCGCCAAAGACACGACCGACGCTTCGGCCGCCAAAGTGTGCCGCGACATTGCCCGAGCGTTCGAGGAACAATTGACGTATCCCGGCGAGATCAAAGTGACGGTGCTCCGCGAAACGCGGATTACCGAGATCGCCCGATAACTCACCGTGGGTGAGCAACGTCGCCACTTGGAAGAAGGCATAGACTCGTGCGGATCCTGTTGATTGGGGACATCGTTGGCAAGCCTGGGCGTCACATCGTCTCGCGCGCCATACGTGGCCTGGTCGAGAGCGAGAGCATCGACCTGGTCGTGGCCAACGGCGAAAATTGCGCCGGCGGTTCGGGACTGACGCCGGCCAATTATCAAGAGCTCATGGCCGCGGGCGTCAATTGCGTCACGCTGGGCGATCATATCTATCGCCGCCGCGAAATCGTCAAGGTGCTGGAAAGCCAACCCAACATCGTGAAGCCGGCCAATTTTCCGCACCAGGCTCCCGGTCGCGAATGGGCCGTGGTGCCTGCCCGCAACGGCGTTGACGTGGCCGTCTTCAGCCTGTTGGGACGCGTGTTCATGCGACCGGTCGACTGCCCCTGGGCCGCCGCCGAGCGCGTGCTGGCCGCTCTGCCGCCGACGGTGAAGGTGATTTTGCTCGATTTTCACGCCGAGGCCACCAGCGACAAGCAACTGATGGGGCGATTTCTCGATGGCCGCGTCAGCGCTGTCCTGGGAACGCACACCCACGTGCCCACCGCCGACGAGCGGATTCTGCCCGGCGGCACAGCCTTTCAATGCGACGTGGGTATGACCGGGCCGATCGATAGCATCCTGGGCCGACGCGTCGATCGGGTGATGGAGTCGACCATCACGTTCTATCCGACCCATTTCGAGGTCGCGCTGCACGACGTCCGCTTGATGGGTACGATCGTGGATGTCGATCCTGAAACGGGCAAGGCCACCGCGATTCGCCGCGTTTCGATCGACGAACCCGAGGCCGACCGACTGGCAGCGATAGCACAACTATCACGGCGGCCTGTGGCATGAATCAACCGAACGACGACCTGGCCGGCAGTGCGCTAACTGACTGACAACTCGCCGGCCCAAACGCTCTTGCACGACGCAGGGGGGATCGCTATGCTTCGCGTCCCTTTCGTTGACCAAAGCGCGAGCTCGGCTCGCGGAATACCTTCGAACGCAATCTCCCGACGCGGCCGTTTCTTGGCGGCAATGTTGGGCCTGGGCCTGCTGGGCACGTTAGTGTTGGCAAGCTGTTTGCGTCCGGATCCGCGTGGCTGGGGTACGCACGAACAACTCGGTCTGCCGCCGTGCACCTTCGGAATCGTGGCAGGAATTCGCTGTCCGGCTTGCGGAATGACGACGTCCTGGGCCTATGCGACCCATGGCCAATTGAGCGATGCCCTGCGCATGCACGTGGGCGGCACGCTGTTGGCCATCGCGGCCGCGATGGCCTCGGGCGGAGCCCTGTTTGCCGCGGCCAGCGGACGATGGCCCCTGCGGCAGCCGAGCGAAGCGGCGCTGGTCGCCCTGGTTGGCGTGGGAGTGGCATTGCTTGTGGGCGAATGGATCGTTCGCCTGTGGGCGAATTGAACGATCGAGCATGACGGGCCCAAGCCCCATGATCAATGCGACGTGGCGCCAAGTACGGCCGACGGGCTGAAGCAATCACGGACGATACGAGGACTTGCGATGGATCGCCTTCGTTCACAATCGATAGTGATGACCTCGATGGTCGCCTCGCTGGCGCTGGGGCTCGCACTGGCCAGTGGCTGCTCCGTGCTGGCGACCGCCATGTACATCATCGAAGGCACCAATACCAAAGCCGACTTCAACGAGCTCAAGGGCAAGCGCGTGGCCGTCATCTGTCGACCGGTCACGTCGCTGCACTTTCGCGACTCGAGCGCCTCGCGCGATTTGGCCAAGAGCGTGGGCGTGTTGCTGCAAAAGAACGTGCCGAAGATCGAACTGATCGATCAGCGCGACGTTTCCGAATGGGCCGATGAGAATTCCTGGGACGAGTACTATGAAATCGGCCAGGCGCTGGATGCCGACATGGTCGTCGGGCTGGAGCTCGAGGAATTCGACTTGTACCAGGGACAGACGCTCTACCAGGGCAAGGCCAACTTGAAGATCCTGGTCTACGATCTTTCCAAGGGAACGCAGCCGGTGTTCGAACGCCATCTGCCGCAGGCGGTCTATCCGCCGAATGCGGCCATCCCGGCCGGCGACAAGCCCGAATCGCACTTCCGCCGCCAATTCGTCGACCACCTGGCCCAGTTGATCGCCCGGTATTTCTACGATCACGACGCGACGGTCGACTTCGCCAGCGATTCGACGGCGCTGGCCAACTGATCGCGGCGCGCGCCGTTTTGCGCTGGCGGCCGCTCGCTTCGTGCTAGAGCTTCGGTGGCGGACGCTTGACCGGACGCGACAACTTGTTGGCGCTGTCGTTGCGCGGTGGACGTTGCGGCGGTGGATTGCGAGCCGCCTGTTGCCGCTCGGCGACGCCGGTGAAGGCTTCCTTCCATGTCCAGCCCAGCGGCTGCTTCAATTCGGCCTCGGCCAGCACCGCCCAGGGAGTTTGCGGGTGCTCGTGGACGACGCGCTCGAGATTGGCTTTGGCGTCGGCGGCCATTTTTTCCCAGCCGCTGCCGACCGAGATTTCATCGGCCGGCGCCAAGATCCAGGTGTCGCTCTTGGCGTTCTCGAACTTCATGCCCGTCTTGGCCTTGGCCAGCATGGCATTGTAGCTTTCCGTGCGCACCCGCAGGGCCAGCACCAGTCCCATCGATAGATCGTAACCAACTTGCCATCGCGGCGCGGTCAATTTGTCGCGGTCTCTCTCGCCCTGCTTGAGCACGTCATAAAGCTGATTGATCCTCGGCTCCAACACGGCGGCCGCGCGCTGAGCCAGCGTCAAGCGGTTGGCAAGCTCGGCGTCGCTGGTTTTGGGAAACAGCAATTGCGGCTGCTCCATCGGAGCGATCCACGACATTTGCGCCGCTTGCACCAGGGCCGCCCGCGCCTTATTTTGCGAGACCAGACGCTGATAATCCTTGATCGGCACGTAATCCGGGCGATAGTTGAACATGATTTGCGGATCGAAGCTGTGGCGGAATTCGGCCGCGCCGGCGCCGGTGGCTTCGCGCCGGCGGGAGCGTCGCTCCTGGTCGCCGCGAATCGTGAAGAAAATGCCCCCGGTCTCGTAGCACAGCCGCGCCAGGCTGTAAGGGCCAAAGCCCGAGTCCAGCGGATCGTCGCGTTCGTGCGAACTGATCTTCACCAGCTCCGGCAAGTACGACTCCGGACCCTGCCGCACCGGCAGCCATTGGGGAGTCTGATCGAACTGCGGATCGGGGTCGACGTAGCGCACCAGCACCTCGCGGCGGCCGAACGGCGCCGGCACGCCCACGCAGTACACGGGAATCTCGTAGCGCCGGCAGATCGTCACCGCCTCGTCCAGCTCGGCCTCGTCGTCGCCGATTTCGTCCGTGAAGATCACGAACATCACGTTGCGCCGAGGCTCTTGCGTGCGCAGCACGCGAAAGCGATCGGCCGCCTCGCGCACGGCCGTGAACGTTTGTTCGACGCCGCTGGAGTCGGTCTCGATGTTGGCGACCGACGATTTGATGGCTTCGACGTCGTCGGTCGGCTTGGACGTCAGGAAATTGATCTGCTGGCCGAAGGCGACGACGGCGCTTAACAATGGTTTGTCGTCGTGCTGCTTGAAGGCCGGATTTCCGCTGGCCTCGACGACGCCCAGCTCTTCGTACACTCGGTCAAAGCGCTCGATGATCTCACCCCGTTCGCTCTCCAGGCTGCCCGATTGGTCGAAGAACCAGACCACCAGCGTCTTGCGCTCCTCGAGCGACAATAGAATCTCTTGGGTTATGCGGTCCACCGCGCCGGTGGCGCCGCTCACGCCGACGCCGGCAATGCCCTTGACGGTGAGGTTCTCGGCGAAATTGGGTCCGGTTGCCAACCGGATCTCTTCCTGGATCTGAATCCGCTCCTCAACGGCCGGGGCGTGCGCCACGTCTACTGGGCTTGGCTCGACGACGGTCATGGCCAGGGTTGGGGCGACGGCCACCAGCGCGTCGGAGTCGCCCTCGCTCGATGCGCCAATGGCGCTCGGGTCGATCTCGGCGTAGGAGAACTCTTCGGACAGGGCCAATGGATCCTCGGCAGTCATGCTGCTGACGACGACCAGAAACTCGTGCCGCTGCGGAACGGCGACGACCACCAGCGCCAACACCACCAGAGCGCCCACATGAGTTAGCAGGCTGAGGAACCACGCCGAGATATGTCCGACCGGCGGCGCTTTGACACGCTTGCCGAGGGCTTTCCACCACGGGCGTATGCGGACGAAGGCTTTCACGAGTGACTGGCCGTTAGTGGTTGCGTTCCTACCCAAGACGTCGAAGGGACGGAGCCGCCGCGCGGTCGTTTCAGCAGCTATTCGCTGGAATCCGACCATTGTATTCTCTTTTGCCGGCGATGTTTACGCAACCATGGTCGCTCGGGACGTCGATTCGCGGCATCCAGGCACTTTCGACGGAGTGAGGGGCGATTGGATTGCTTCGTACTCCTTGCGGTGATCGGGATGGGTTGTTGCCGTCCGGCGAGCGATGTTTGACCTGACGCGCTGTCGGTATTTACTATGGAAGTAAGTACCGCGGCTCATTGCGATACTGGTCCGCGCGGTCCGTATGAGGCTGCCAGCATGTACCGAGAGCATCCCAAATTGTTCCCCAAGCGGGGCTGCGCGATGGCAATCATTTGCGCATTGGCCTGGGCCCTGACCGCCGGCGGGGCGCGAGCCGACGAGGAACCGAAAAAGCCGTTGCCGCCCGAGGAAGTTGCGTTGCGGACACGCGACGGCGTGCTGATTCAGGCGACGTATTATCCCAGCACGGTCGGGAAGGAGTCGGTGCCGGTCATTCTGCTGCACGCCGAGAAGGGCGTGCGCGGTGATTTCGCATCGTCTGCGCTGGGCTTGCAAGCGCTGGGCCATGCCGTCATTGCCCCCGACTTGCGCGGCCATGGCGACAGTCCATTGCCGCGGGCCGGAGAACGCGGTGCCGTGTTGCGCCCCGTCGACCTGGCGGACATGGTGAGCCAGGACGTGGAGTCGGTGAAGAACTTTTTGATCGAGCGCAACAATGCATCGGAGCTGAACATCGAGAAGCTGTGCCTGGTTGGCGCGGAGATGGGCGCCGTCGTGGCGGTGAATTTCGCCGCGCGCGATTGGAGTTGGCCCGTGTTGGCCACCGGCAAGCAAGGACAGGACGTGAAGGCATTGGTATTGATTTCGCCCGAATGGTCGCACCGGGGCTTGCACATCACCGAGGCGATCGAGCATCCGCAAGTGCGCACGGCGCTTTCGCTGATCGTGATTGCCGGGGAGCGCAGCACCAAGGAACGGCGCGACGCGGAGCGACTCTACAAGGCGTTGGAACGATTCCGGCCGGCGGCGACGCCAGACGATGCCACCGGCAATCGCACCCTCTGGCTGCGTATGCTGCCCACGACGTTGCAAGGCACGCAATTGCTGAATGAAGCGAGGATGGGCGTACAGCCGATGATCGAGAAATTCATCGAGTTGCGGCTGGTGAACGTCGACATCCCGTGGCAAGTGCGCCGCAATCCGTTGCAGTGAGCTAGTAGCGGAAGCAGCACTGCGACTGCCGCTGCGACTGCTAATTGATGCTAGCGCTGCGTCGCTCGACGGGCGCCAAATCGGTCGCCGGCATCCAAGAGCCCTCATCGCTCGAGGCGTTCCATGGCGGCGTGGCGGCGGTCCTTGGAATCTTTAGCACGACGCCGATCGGCAGCAGGTCGGGATTCGAAAGGACGTCCCGGTTGCGGTCGTAGATCTCGAGGTACCGATCGCCGCGGCCGAGGTACTGCTGAGCCAACTTGCTTAGCGTATCACCGTCGGCAATCCGATGCTCGATGTCTGTCGTGCGGGCCAGCGGATCGATTGCGAAACTGCTGCGGAACGTGCCTTGCGACGCGGGCGGCCGTGCGTCGTCGTCCTCCGGCAGTGCTTGGATTGGCTCGAGCATTGCCCCCACCGGATTGAACGTCTTGCGGAACGCGGGCGTCGCATCGATCGCCTGTGGTCGTACGGCGGCCGCCTCGGCGGTGGGCAGTTTGAATCCAGGCGTATCCGGCGAGACAGCCTCGACGCGCGATCCGGCCGCGCTCTTCGCCCACTGGGCATCGTCCGCGACGCGGCGCTCCACGCGCTCGCGAAACGGCGATTCATCCAGCACGCTCTGCCACGATGTTGCTGGGGACGCATCCTTGCGAAAAAAAAGGGCCGCTCCCGCGCCGGTCGCCAGGACCGACGCGACG
>JBBDYK010000352.1:0-11510 GCA_040901665.1 Pirellulales bacterium
CGCCGGTGTTGTCGGCGACATTCAACCTGGTCTGCATTTGTATCATGGTTCAAACTCGAATTCGCTCTGCAAGCGCGCCGGTCGTTTTGCGATTCGTGCGGTGCTTGTCGTCTGCTGGTATCGGTGTCGGTTTGTTGGCGGCGGACTGGCTGTCGTCGGACTGGCTAGCTTGCTGCGGGAGTCTCGGTTTCGTCTTTCAAGGCGGCACGCATGGCTGCGATATCCACGGCGCGGCTCTTGGCGATCACCCGCACCAGCTCCCAGTGCTTGGTTTTCGAATGGGGCCGCGACTCGCGAATCTCGACCGTGTCGCCCAGGTGCGCTTCTTCGCTCTCGTCGTGCACGTGGCAAACCGTCTTGCGACGCATGATCTTGCCGTACTTCGGATGCCGCACGAGCCGCGGGATCTCGACCCGGCGCGTCTTGGTCATCCGGTCGCTGGTGACGATGCCGATGGCAATGGTCTTGGGCATGGGAAAAATCGCTTCGCTACGGTGAGTGCTGGTGGTTGCCGGTCGTCGTGTAACTGTGGGGTTCGCTTAGCTGGGGATCGTTTTGGCGACCCGTTCGCTTTGGATGGTCTTCACGCGGGCGATCAAGCGCCGCTGCTTGCGCAGCTCGCTGGGTGCGTCGAGCCGCTCGGTTTGCGATTGGATGCGCATGCGGAACAGGGTCTCGGCGGCCTCCTTGAGCGTGAGGCCCAGTTGTTCGTCGCTCATCTCGCGGAGTTCTTTTGCTTTGCTCATCGTGTTCACCTCGACGGCCGCCCGGCGTGTGACGCTGGCGGCGAAATCGGTTTCCTGCGGTCGGTGGTCTCGGTCGCTGCGGTTTTCTTTGCGGTGTGTTTCTTACGTGGCCCGGCGTTTGATCAGTCGCACGCGGACGGGCATTTTATGGGCCACGCGGGCAAAGCACAGCCGCGCGGCTTCCTCGGTCACGCCGCCCAACTCGAACAGCACGGTGCCCGGTCGCACCACGGCCGCCCAGTACTCCGGTTCGCCTTTTCCTTTTCCCATGCGGGTTTCCAGTGGAATCGACGTGATGGACTTGTGCGGAAATATGCGGATATAGAGCCGGCCTTCGCTGCGCATCACCTGCGAGGCGGCAATACGCCCTGCCTCGATCGTCTGCGCGCTGATCCAGCCGCCTTGTGTGGTTTGCAGTCCGAACTCGCCAAAAACGACGCGGTTGCCACGAGTGGCATTACCTTTTATACGTCCTCTTTGGCTTTTTCGGTGCTTGACCCTCTTGGGCATCAGCGCCATCGGTCTGGTCCTCTTGATACATGCCTTGGTTGACCCACACCTGGACACCGATGTGTCCTTGGGCCGTTTTTGCTTCGGTGAATCCGTAATCGATCTTGGCCCGCAGCGTGGACAGCGGGATGGAGCCGGCGGCGGCCTTTTCGCAGCGCGCCATTTCCGATCCGCCCAGGCGACCGGCCAGTTGTACTTTGATGCCCTTGGCGCCGGCTTCCATCGTGGTTTCGATGGCCCGCTTCATGCAGCGGCGAAAGCTGGCTCGCTTGGCGAGTTGTTCGGCGATGTCCTCGGCGACCAATTGGGCCATGATTTCGGGGCGTGCGATTTCCTCGATCTTGATGTTGATGCGACGGCCGACCAGGTTCTGCAGCTCCTCTTGCAGTTTCTCGACTTCCTGTCCCTTGCGGCCGATGATGATGCCGGGCCGGGCCGTAAACAGGATGACTTTCACTTCGTCGCGGGTGCGCTCGATTTCGATCTTGGGGATACCGGCGAAGCGGTACTTGTCCTTGATGTAGATGCGCAGCTTACGGTCTTCGAGCAGCAGGGTGGAGAATTCCTGCTTCGAGGCATACCAGCGGCTTTTCCAGCCGACCATGATGCCGGTGCGAAAGCCTGTTGGATTGACTTTTTGACCCATTGTTTCGCCTTTTTGGCTGAATACAGTCGTTGGCTGCGGTCGTCGTTGGTGGTGAAACTTAAAGCGAGTCGACGGAGACGCTGATGTGCGACATCCGCTTTTTGATCATGAAGGCCATGCCGCGCGCCCGGGGACGCACGCGTTTGAACATCGGGCCGCCGTCGATCCGCACGTCGGTGACCACCAGATCGCCCATCGACGGGGCGCGGCGATCCTCGGCGTTGCCCAAGGCGCTTTTGAGCACCTTTTCCAGCAACCGCGCGCCGCGCTGCGGCTGATAGCGCAGCAAGTCGAGCGCCTCGTCGGCGTGCTTGCCGCGAATCAAATCGGCCAGCGGCCGCACTTTGCGGGCGCTGATGCGGGCGAATCGGTGAACGGCTTGGTAGGCCATGATTACTTTCCTTCGGTCGACTGCGATGCACTTCGTCGCGGTGGGTTCGTCTTGGGCTGGAGTTACTTCTTGCCGCCGCGGCCACCGTGGCCGCGAAACGTGCGCGTGGGAGCGAACTCGCCCAACTTGTGGCCGACCATGTCTTCGGTTACGAACACCTTCATGTGAATCTTGCCGTTGTGCACCATGAACGTATGCCCCACGAACTCCGGCACGATGGTGCACGACCGGGCCCAGGTCTTGATCGGTTCCTTGCCACCGTGGCTCATCCGCTCGACTTTGGCGAACAGCTTCGGATTGACGAAGGGGCCTTTCTTGAGTGATCGTCCCATGGGTCGCTCTTGCCTGCAGTGAGTGGTTTGCCGGGTGCGGTTTTGGTTAACGTCGTGGGCTGCGGGCCGATGCCCGAACCTCGGGGTAGTGACTCGTCGTTACTTGATTTTCAATTGACCGTAGCGGCGCGAACGGCGGCGGCGCACGAGGGCTGCGTTCGACGGCTTGCGACGCTTGCGGGTGCCGCCGCCCTTGGCGCTCTTGCCGGTGGGGCTGACCGGGTGCCGGCCGCCTTTGGTGCGTCCTTCACCACCGCCGTGAGGATGATCGATGGGGTTCATGGCCGTGCCGCGGACGTGCGGGCGGATGCCCTTCCAGCGGTTGCGACCAGCCTTGCCAATGACGATCGACTCGTGATCGGGGTTGCCGATGGCGCCGATGGTGGCGCGACAGGCCGAAGGAATACGGCGGATTTCTCCGCTGGGAAGATTGATCTGAGCCCAGTCGGCCTCGCGGGCGGCCAACGTGGCGCTGACACCGGCCGAGCGGCACAAGCGACCACCGCGTCCCGGCTGCAGCTCGATATTGTGAATGGTGGTGCCCAACGGAATGTTCTTCATGGGCAGGCAGTTTCCGACGGAGGGGGGCGAGTCGGGACCGCTGACCACCTGGTCGCCTGCCTTCAGACCCAAGGGGGCCAGGATGTAGCGCTTCTCGCCGTCGGCATAATGCAACAGCGCGATCCGCGCGCTGCGGTTGGGATCGTACTGCACGCTGTGGACGCGAGCCGGAATGTTGTCCTTGTTGCGGCGGAAGTCGATCAACCGGTATTGCTGCTTGTGCCCGCCACCGCGATGCCGGGAGGTGATTTTTCCCTGATTGTTGCGGCCGCCTGTCTTGCGCTTGGGAACCAGCAGACTCTTTTCCGGCGCAGCGCCTTTGGTGATGTCGGCGAAATCGCTGACGGTGGCGCCGCGGCGTCCGGGAGTCGTCGGTTTGTAGCGTCGAATGCCCATCTGATTGGTCTTTCCTAGTAATCGAGTCCGCGCTGGCGGGTTTGCAAGTCGGCGGGCGCGTCGCGATTAGAAGAAGTCGATGCGATTCTCCGGGTGAAGCTTGACGATGGCTTTTTTCCAGTCCTTGGTGTGGCCGATCGAGAAGCGGGTACGGCGTGGCTTGCCCTTGCGGTTTTGCGTGTGCACGGCCAACACCTTGACGTTGAACAGTTCTTCGACGGCCCGCCGCACGTCGTCCTTGGTCGCCTGGCGGTGAACTTCGAAGGCGTAGGCGTTGTAGCGACTCGAGCGGTGCATGCCCTTCTCGGTCACCAGCGGCCGCAGAATGATCTGATGCGGCACCAGGGTGCTTGCCAGCGGTGGTTTGATTTCAGTGGCCATCGTCGAAGTCTTTCGTTGCAGCAGCGGGCGTGGGGGCGACTCGGCACGAGCCGCGCATTGCGCTCGTTACGCCTGTTCCTGCTTGGAGGTTTTGGAGTTGGCCCGATTCCGCACGGCTTCCAGCGCAGCCTTGGTCATTAACACGCGCCGTGGAGCGAGCAGCACCCAGGCATTCAAGCCCGCGACGGGTGAGACGGTGACCCGGTCGATGTTGCGGGCGCTTTTGTAGACGTTGGCGTCGAGCTCGGCAGTGGCGACCAGCAGGCTGGAGTTGTTGAGGCCCAGCGCCTTGAGGATGGCGGCCATATCCTTGGTCTTGGGGGCATCGAACTTCAGGTCGTCGATGAGGGTGATTTCGTGGTCGCGAATTTTCGAGGCCAGCGCCATCCGCGTGGCCAATTGCAAGGCCTTGCGCGGCATGCGAAATGTCCAGTCGCGCGGGCGCTTTGCGAAGATGTGCCCGCCGCCGCGGCGAATACCGCTGCGCCGCGAGCCGGCGCGGGCGTTGCCCGTGCCCTTCTGGCGATACATCTTCTTGGTCGAGCCGGCGACTTCGGCGCGGCTTTTGGTCTTGGCCGTGCCGGCGCGCACGTTCGACTGATACATCACGACCGCGTCGTGCAGCAATTGCTTGTTGATCCGCGGGGCGAGCTCGGCCGGGTCGATCTCGTAGTGCCCCACTTCCTTGCCGGAGCGATCGAACACGGTCAGCCGGGCCACGGCCGATTTCTTGGCGGCGGGCTTCGCGGTGCTGCGTTTCTTGGATTCGGGAGTCACGGTTGGGCCGCCTATAGCTTGTTCGTTTGCTTGATCAACACGTAACCGCCATTCGGGCCCGGCACGCCGCCGCGGACGATGAGCAGGTTGTTCTCGGCGTCGATCCGCACCAATTCGAGATTGCGAACCGTAGTGCGGGCGTTGCCGTGGCGGCCGGCCATGCGGCGGCCCTTGGGCACGTGGCCGGGAAACTGGCTCTGGCCGATCGAGCCGGCATGACGGTGCACCTTCTTCACGCCGTGCGTGGCGCGCTGGCCGTGGAAATTGTGCCGCACCATGACGCCGGCGGTGCCGCGTCCCTTGCTGGTACCGATAACGTCGACGTACTTCACGTCGGCGAATTGATTCACGTCAATGGTCTGGCCGACGGAGATGCCGTCGATCGAGCCGCGGAATTCTCGGATGAAGCGCTTGGGCTCGCAGTCGGCCTTGGCCAGCGCTTCGATGCCGGCCTTGGCGCGGGCCTTGGAACGCTTGCTGTCGAGCTTGGCAACGTGACCACGCTGGCTGCGATCGGCCAGGCGCCGGGGCTTGTCGACAAAACCCAGTTGCACGCCCTCGTAGCCGTCGCGCTCCAGCGAGCGCAGTTGCAGCACGTGGCAGGGTCCGGCTTGGATCACGGTGACAGGCACCATGTTGCCGGTTTCGTCGAAAATTTGAGTCATCCCGACCTTGCGGCCGAGTAATCCGGTTGGCATCGCAGTATTTCCTGTGGTCGGTTGCCTGGCGGGAATACGAGGCCAATGGCCCCGCTTTGCCCACTAAAGCTTCCAGTGCATAGGAGCTTCCGAGAGTGTCTTCGTTTTTGTGTCCGCCCCGTGAGGCCGCTTGTCGTCCGCGCGCTTGTCGTCCGTGGCGTTAGTGTCGGCTCGAGGCTTTGATTTTGATGTCCACGCCTGCGGGCAGGCTGAGCTTGTTGAGCGCTTCGATCGTCTTGGCCGTGGCCTGCACGATGTCGATCAGTCGCTTGTGCGTGCGGATTTCGAACTGCTGTCGCGCTTTCTTGTCCACGTGGGGACTGGATTGCACGGTGTAGCGCTCGATGCGCGTGGGCAGCGGAATCGGCCCGTGAACTTCCGAATTCGTCCGCTTGGCCGTATCGACGATTTCCGCGGCGCTTTGGTCGAGCACCGAGTGGTCGTAGGCTTCCATGCGGATGCGAATGATTTCTTGCGTATGACCCGCCACGAACGACTCCTGGGAACGGTCGCCTCCCGAGTCGACACAGTGGACTGGGTGACCGAAGACCGCTTCGCGAAACTACTTAACTTGCCAGCATGCCACATGGGCAAACCACAAATCGTAAGGCTTTTGCGAAAACCTGTCAACGGCCGGTTTTTGCGATTTTCCGCACGAATGGCTGCGAGGCGCAGCAGACCGAGCAGCAAGCGTACGTGGCGGGGACTTGTTGGGGTGCTTTCCAACCGAGTACTGCCCAATCGGATCGCTATTACCAAGCGAATTACACGAAGCTATCGCGGATTTCCGCCGGCGCAGGGCCGTAGGCGGCGGGTTCCATCGAGCAGGTGGCGCGGCCCTGGCTGAGGCCGCGCATGGCGCTGGAATAGCCGAACAACGTCGCCAACGGCGCTTCGGCCTCGATGACCACGATCTTGCCGCGGTGAGTAGTCTGCGTGATGATGGCCCGCCGCTGCTGCAAGTCGCTGATGAAGTCGCCCAGGTGATCTTCGGGCGTGGTGATTTGCAGCCGCATGATCGGCTCCAACAGCACCGTGCCGGCCGCGAGCAGCCCCTTGTTGAAAGCGTCGGCAGCGGCATAGCGAAAGGCGATTTCGCTGGACTCGGTTTCGTGAACCTGGCCGCCGATGATCGTGATTTTGATTTTCATCAGCGGACAGCCGAGCAGGCCGCCGCCATGCCCTTGCTCGCTGAGCCCGTCGATGACGGTCGATAGATACGGCTCGGGCAACACGTCGCCGCGCGCGGGCACGACCAGCGCTCCCGGTCCGCCGGCTGGGTAAGGCTCCATCTTGATCTTCACTTCGGCGAACAGCGACTGCCCGCCCTGTTGGCGGTGGCAGGCGCCGGTCACTTCGGCGGCGCGCTCGATCGTTTCGCGATAACTGACGCGGGGCTTGTGGACCCGCACGTTCAAATTGAAATCGCGCAGCAGGCGGTGCTTGATGACTTCCAGGTGCAATTCGCCCATGCCGCTGATCAGCGTCTGGCCGGTCTCTTCGTTCTCCAGTGCGCGAAACGTGGGATCCTGGCGCTTCATCATTTCCAGCGTATCGGCCAGTTTCTTGCGCTCGGTCGAGCTTTCCGGCTCGATGGCCATGGCGATGACCGTGTCGGGAAACTGGATCGTTTCGAGCAGGATCGGATGCTGGGGATCGCAGAGCGTGTCGCCGGTGATGGTGTGCCGCAGGCCGATGATGCCCACGATGTCGCCGGTGGTAACCGAGGGAACTTGTTCGCGGCGATCGGCTTGGATGTGCCAGAGTTGCGGCACGTTTTCCTTTTTGTCCTTGCCCGGATTGAGCACGCGCGAGTTGGCCTTCAGCTCGCCTGAATAGACTCGGGCGTAGAACAGATCGCCGTGCTTGTCGGCGTCGATCTTGAAGACCAGCGCGGAGAATGGCTCGTCGGGGCTCGGTTTGCGGAGCAGCTTCTTGTCGGGATGCTTCGGGTCGACGCCTTCGACCGGCGGCACGTCGGCCGGGCTGGGCAGATAGTACGTCACCGCGTCCAACAACGGCTGCACGCCAATGTGATCCAACGCCGAGCCGCACAGCACCGGCACGATCAGGTGCATGAGCGTCGCATCGCGCACCACGCGGCGAATCAACGCGGAGGGGATCGCGCCCTTCTCCAACACCAACTCGGCCAACTCGTTGGAAAACTCGAACAGCCGTTCGAGCATGTCGCCGCGCCACAGATCGGCCAGATCGTGCAGTTCCGCGGGGATGGGCTGGCGCTGGACTTCCGCGCCGAGCTTGTCCGGGTCGAACGTCAGGTATTCCATGTCGACCAGGTCGACGATGCCGCGAAAGGCGTCGCTCAGGTGGGGCGGACCGCTGCCGGCCGGCACCTGAATGGCCACGGGATTGGCTTCCAGCCGCTTGCGAATCTCGTCGAACGTGCCGTCGAAATCGGCGCCTTCGCGGTCCATCTTGTTGATGAACGCGATCCGCGGGATCTTGTACTTGTCGGCCTGCCGCCAGACGGTTTCGCTTTGCGCTTCGACGCCTTCCCGGGCGCTGAACACGACCACGCCGCCGTCGAGCACGCGCAGGCTGCGTTCGACCTCGGCCGTGAAGTCGACGTGTCCGGGCGTGTCGATCAGGTTGACGTTGCAATCGCGCCAGGGAAACGAAACGGCGGCGGCGCGAATGGTGATGCCGCGCTGTTGCTCTTCGGGATCGAAATCGGTGATCGTGGTGCCCTTGTCCACCTCGCCCATGCGATGGCTGGCGCCGCTGTAGTAGAGCATCCGCTCGGTGACGGTGGTCTTGCCGGCGTCGATATGGGCGATGATGCCGATATTGCGCAACTGTTCGAGATTACGTGCCATGGGAGTCGTTGCGAAGCAGCGCAGGGAATCTGGAGAAGGCAGCAGGTATTCTTGCCGAAGGCCTGGCGCATGACAACGCCGCGCCGAGGGAAGCAGCCCGCGGTGCGGCGTGGAATGTGTGTCGCTGTGCCGTTACCAGGCGAAGTGGGCGAAAGCCTTGTTGGCGTCGGCCATGCGGTGGACGTTATCACGGCGGGCCATGGCGATGCCCTCTTTCTTATAGGCGGCCATCAACTCTTCGGCCAGCTTCTCGTGCATGGCGCGGCCCTTCTTTTCGCGCACGGCCATCAGAATCCAGCGGATGGCCAGCGACTGCTGCCGGTTGCGATTGACCTGCATCGGCACCTGATAGGCGGCCCCGCCGACGCGCTTCGAGCGAACTTCGATGGCCGGCTTCACGTTCTCCACCGCCTGGGTGAAGACCTCGATCGGCTCGGCGTCGGGAATCTTGCTCTTGACGATATCCAAGGCGTCGTAGAACACCAATTGCGCGGTGTGCTTCTTGCCGTCGTGCATCAGGCAGTTGATGAACTTGCTGGCAAGCATCGATTCGAAGCGAGGATCGGGAGCGAGTTGCTTGCGGCTGGCGGTGATTCGGCCCATGAAGTTTCGAGTGGCTAGTGGTCAGTGTTTAGTGGCTGCGACGCGAGCTCGCCGTGGTTGTCTTTCTAAGGCATGCACACGCGGGACGCGAGCATGGCACCGATATCGTTTGCGTCAAGATTTCTTGGCGCCGTAGAGACTGCGGGATTGCTTGCGGCCGTCGACGCCCAGGGTGTCGAGCGCTCCACGGACGACGTGGTAGCGCACGCCCGGAAGATCGCGGACGCGGCCGCCGCGGACCAGCACGATCGAGTGTTCCTGCAAGCTGTGGCCTTCGCCCGGAATGTAGACGGTCACTTCCTTGCCATTGGAGAGCCGCACGCGGGCGATCTTGCGCATCGCCGAGTTGGGCTTCTTGGGGGTCATGGTCTTGACCTGCAAGCACACGCCCCGCCGCTGCGGACATTTGTTCAACACGGGCGACTTGCTGAACTTGCGCGGTTGCTTGCGTTTCTTACGAACGAGCTGGTTGATCGTCGGCATAATGGGAGCTTTTCACAGGCCAAAGGCAATGCGAGGAGAATGAACCCCTCAATTTACCGAAGTTTGTGGGGGTGTCAAGGACGGGTTTTGGGAAGCGATTTGGCACGCGAGGGCGCACAAAAAACGGGAAGCCGCCGCGCAGGCGGCTTCCCGTGGTGCATTGATCCAGCGGACGGCCAAACAACTACTCCCCATCGTCTGAGTCGCTGCCGGCGCCGCCGAGCAAGGCTTCCAGGGCGTTAGTGCCGGTGGGGACCTCGGGTTGCTTGGCGCCGCCGTTGGTGGCCGAGCCGTCGCCGGCGGTTTCCAGCAGTGGGAAGCTGCGCTCCAGCACGCGGTCCTTCTCGGCTTGCAACGCCTCGAGCGCCTCGGGCCGGATGCGAACTTCCGAGTCCTGGAAGATCTTGAAGCCGGTGCCGGCGGGCACAAGGTGGCCGAGAATCACGTTTTCCTTCAGGCCCACCAGGTTATCGACGCGACCGGCCAACGCCGCCTCGGTAAGCACCTTGGTGGTTTCCTGGAAGCTGGCCGCGGAGATGAAGCTGGAGCTTTGTACCGAGGCCTTGGTGATGCCCAACAATTGCGTGCTGGCGGTGGCGGGCTTGGGCCGGGTGCCCTTGGATGCTTCGCCGCCGAGCGCCTCGATCTGGGCGTTGACCTGTTCGAGGGCTTCCTTGGGCACGATCGTCCCATCGGCGAAGTCGCTGTCTCCCTTGTGGGTGATCTTCACGCACTTCGACAGGTTCTGGTTGGCGGCGCGGAACTCGAATTTGTCGAGCACGCTGCCGGGCAGCAGGCTGGTGTCGCCCGGCGTTTCGATCTTCACCTTGCGCAACATTTGCGCGACGATGATCTCGATGTGCTTGTCGTCGATTTCCACGCGCTGGCTGCGATAGACGTTTTGAATTTCGCGCACCAGGTATTGCTGCACGGCTTCTTCGCCGCTGATGCGAAGAATGTCGTGCGGCACCAGCGGTCCATCGACCAGGGCCTCGCCCGCTCGCACGAAGTCGCCGGCATGGACGCGCAAGTGCTTGCCATGGGCGACCAGGTGCTCGCGCTCGATGCCGCTTTCGCTACGGACGATGATGGTCCGCTTGCCGCGGCGCTTCTCGCCCAACAGCTCGACGTTGCCGTCGATCTCGGCGATGACGGCGGGCTCCTTGGGCTTGCGTGCCTCGAAGATTTCGGTGACGCGGGGCAGACCGCCGGTGATGTCCTGCGTGCCGGAGACTTCGCGCGGCGTCTTGGCCAACAGCGTGCCGGCCGAAACTTGCAGCCCCTCGGTAACTTCGATGTGGGCCTTTTCCGGCAGGTAGTAAAAGTCGAGAATCTTGCCGCTGGGGTCTTCCAGCACGACCTGCGGGTGCAAGTCGCCCTTGTGTTCCATGATCATGCGGCGTTCGTGGCCGCTGGGATCTTTTTCCAGGCGCATCGTCTCGCCCTGGATCACGTCTTCGTAGCGCACGCGGCCGGCCACTTCGGCCAGGATCGGAATGCTGTGCGGATCCCACTGGCAGAGCAGCGAGCCGGGTTTGACGTTATCGCTTTCGTTGACGAGCAGCATCGAGCCGGCCGGAATCTCGTACTTTTCCAGTTCGCGACCCTTGGGATCGAGAATGGTGATTTCGCCGTTGCGGGTGAGCACGACCTGTTGCCCAGCGTCGTTCTGCACGACCTTGAGCCGGGTGAACTGGACGTTGCCCTCGCGCTTGGCGCGGATTTCGCTTTCCTCGACGGCGCGGGCGGCGGTGCCACCGATGTGGAACGTCCGCATGGTAAGCTGCGTGCCGGGCTCGCCGATGCTCTGCGCGCCGATGATGCCCACGGCCATGCCCTCTTCGACCATCGAGCCGGTCGACAGGTCCATGCCGTAGCAGCGGCGGCAGACGCCCAGCGTGGCATCGCAGGTCATCGGACTGCGAACCTGGATCTTTTCCAGTCCCAGTTCCTCGATGCGCCGCGAGATCTCATTGGTGATCATCTCGTTTTCGCGGACGATCACTTCGTCGGTGATGGGGTTGACAATATTGATGCGGCTGACGCGACCGCGGATCGAATCGGCCAGTCGCACTTCGACTTTCTCGCCGCGATAGATCACGCCCTTGGTGATGCCCTGGGTGGTGCCGCAATCCTCCATCGTGATCAC
>JBBDYK010000353.1:0-11439 GCA_040901665.1 Pirellulales bacterium
CTCGAGTCGCGCAACACCGCCTCAACCACGCCGAACACCAACGGCGGCTTTCAATTTCGCAGCCGGCGCTTACCCAATGGCGATGTGGCCGGCTATCAGGTCGACAACAATTTCGGCCAGCGGTGGAAGGTGCGATTGTACGATGAGTTTGGCCGGCACGATCTGGCACTTGAGGGCGAGCGCAGCGTATTCGACCTCGATGGTCGCAGGCAAGTCGAGCCGCTGACGCTGTCCGCGGGTGCGCGCGATTTTCGCCTCGACGATTGGCACGAGTATTACCTGACAGCTCGCGGCAACCATTTGGCATTGCGTATCAACGGCGCGCTGGTGGCCGAGTGTACCGACAACGACCCGCAACAGTTCGAGCCGTTGGGCGTGCTGGCCCTGCAATTGCACACGGGCCCTCCGATGAAGGCGCAGTTTCGCAACGTGCGACTCAAGCGGCTGGCGCCGGAAGTTCCGCTGACGCCGCGCCAACTTTTACTCGCCACAGCCGCTCTCGACTGGCAACTGGGCGAACGACCGGCGGCGCATCAGCCGCCGTTAGCCGTGCACGGCAGGATCGAGACCGGGCTGCCGGCCGAAGGACCGGACGCGGATCCGAAGGCGTGCATCGCGCGGCTCGACGGCGCTTATTGCGACGCCGGCGATGCCTGGAATGTTCCGGGCGACGCGCTCACGGTTTATGTCCGCGCTCGCATGCCCGACGGGAATTGGACGCAGCCCCTAATGTCGAAAGGCAGCGACGATGCATTGAACTTCCGGCTCTTTAGCGCGGATCTCCCCAGCACACCGGGCCCGGACATCGGTTTAGAGATCGATACCGGTCGGCGTACCTATCGCGTGGCGTTTCCCGTCTCACAAATCGACGCCACCGCCTGGCACGACCTGGTAGGCCGCTATACCGGCCGCAACCTGGAATTGATCTGCGACGGCAAGGTGATGGTCCGCGTGGACGCCAAGGGCATGCTTTCCACCAACGACGAGCCGGTGCTGATCGGCGGCGAGATGCAAAACGGGCAGGTAGCGCGCACCCTGGCCGGTGAGCTGCAGGAGGCCGCCGTGTGGACGCGCGCCCTGACAGACGAGGACGTCAGCGTGCTCACCAGGAAACAATGACTCCCGACCCTTTTAACTAAGGGGACGGGAGTCATTGTTGGAGCGCGCGAGCTGACGCGCAACATTCCGGGTGCCTTGTGCCGGACCGTCGCAAGCCTTAACGAGTAGCGAGTCGCTCAGTCCGCCGCGTCGGCCTTTCTCTTCGACTTGCCCTTGCCCTTGCCCATGGTATCTTCCACGCCCAGATGTTGCATGAGTTTGTTGTGCTCCATCTTGGCGGCACGTAGCGAGCGGATGGCGCCGGCCGAGTGCTCTTTGACCGCCTTGGGGTCGGAGTTGCCGCCGGCGGCCGCGGCATCGAGCTTGTCGAGCGACTCGCAGGCGTCGCCATGATGCGCGTCAAGCGTCGCTAGATGCCCGCTAGCGGTCTTATCGTCGGGATGTTTCTCGGCCAAGCCCGCATACGACTTCTTGGCGGCGGCCAGGTTGCTGCGGATCGCTTCCGCATGCCGTCGGACGATCTCCGGCGGCACGGGCTGCTCATATCTGGAATAGTTTTGCAGCACGCGCGAGTGGTCCAGGGCGTGATCGAAGTACAGGCCGCTGGACCACATATCGTAGGCCGTGCCCAACTCTTTCGTGCTGGCGGCGCGTTGGGCCAACGCGGCGGTCGCGCCCAGCACCAGCAGCGTCATCGTGAGAATCGCGGTCGTCAGTTTCATTTCAATGACTCCTTAAGGTTTCCCGCGAGTGCCCTGCACGCTCGCCGCCATCGACCGATGCTGGAAGTTTACGATATTTTGCGCGCCCGCGAAGGGGCGTTGTCGCATGGTATTGACTCACACGGATGTCAACATGCAGCAACCGCGTGTGCTTATTGGCTTTTGCGTCCCCGGCCCCACACGGCCCGGCCCGGTGTGGCGCCGGTGTGCTCGCCGTCGGCCAGCACCTGCGTGCCGTTGACGAACACGTGCTCCATACCGGTGGCATACTGGTGCGGCTCGGCAAACGTGGCGTGATCATCAATCTTGGCCGGATCGAAAATGGCCAGGTCCGCGAAGTAGCCCGGCGAAAGGCGCCCGCGATCCTGGAGGCCCAGGTTCTCCGCCGGCAGCGCGGACAGCTTGCGCACCGCCTCCTCCAGCGGAATCATCTGCTCGTCGCGCACATACTTGCCCAACAGCCGCGCAAAATTGCCGTACGTTCGCGGATGAGGTTGTGACAACAGAAATCCGCTCTCGGGCGCCACTGACGCGGCGTCGGATCCGAAGCTGACCCAGGGCAGCGCCACGTTCTTGCGGACGTCCTCTTCCTGCATCATGAAGTACACGGTATCCACGCGGCTGCCATCCTCGATAACCAGATCCATGGCGGTTTCCTCCGGCGAAGCGCCGCGGCGCGCCGCCACTTCCGCCAGCGTCTTGCCGGTCAGATGCTTGAGCGATTTGTTCTTGAAGCCCACCAGCAGCACGTTGTCCGGCGTGCCCGCTCCCAGCAGCAGGTTTTCCCAAGCATCGGTTGGCGTGCGCATCTCTTGGACGACGCGCTCGCGCGTGGCGGGGTCGCGCATCCGGTCGATCCATTTTTGCAAGCCGCCTTCCTGCACCCAGGGAGGCATCGCGCCGTTTAAGCCGGTGGACCCCGCGGTGTACAGATACATGTCGGCCGTGATGCGCAAACCATCGGCCCGCGCGGCTTCGACCAATTCGATCGCGCGATCGCGCTTGGCCCAATTCTCCTTGCCCGCCGCCTTGAGGTGATAGATTTCGGCCGGCAATCGGGCCTCGCGGGCAATCTTGATCAGCTCTTCGACGGCCTCGACAAGCTGATTGCCTTCGCTGCGCATGTGCGAGATATACATGCCCTGGTGCTGGCCGGCCACTTCCGCCAGCGCGATCAGCTCGTCGGTGTCGGCGTAGAAGGCCGGCGCGTAAATCAGTGATGAGCCGACTCCCAGCGCGCCTTCTTCCATGGCGGTGCGCACGAGCTGCCGCATTTCGGCCAGTTCGCCGCTGGTGGGCTTGCGATCTTCATACCCCAGCACGTGAATCCGCACGGTCGTGGCCCCGACGAACGAGGCCACATTGCACGACACCCCGCGCTGTTCCAGGTGTTGCAGGTATTCGCCCAGCGTCGTCCAGGGAACCTCGTACTTGACGTCCGACTGCTGCTCGAGCATGTCCTTTTTCATCCGCGGGCTGAGCGGGCCCATCGACCATCCCTCGCCGAACACTTCGAGCGTGACTCCCTGGCGGATGTCGCTCTGCGAGCGGCCGTCCGCCAGCAGCGACGTGGTGGCCCAACTCAACATGTTGATGAAGCCGGGCGCAACAGCCAGGCCGCGCGCGTCAATTTCGCGTTTAGCGCGAGCTTTGCTTAAATCGCCCACGGCTAAGATACGATCGCCGCGCAACCCTACGTCGCCAACGCTTGGCTTCTCGCCGGATCCGTCGTAGATCGTGCCGCCGCGTATCAGCACGTCGTACTCCGCTACGTCACGGGCATCGGCGCCGCCGGAGGGCTCCTCGGCCCATCCATTGCTCGCCGCGATCAAGACCATTCCCAACACACCATAGACGAGTCGCTGCATCGATGTGATCTCCGGGCGCGGGTTCGCGAAATGTCGAGACGGGGGTCGGCGACGTCTCGTTGGAGGTACTATAACACAGGCCGAGGCGCGGTTCCCGTCTGCGCCAAGGATTCTCCAGGTTGCCCGAATGCCTGAATCGGCGGGGCACAGCGGCACGATAGTCTCTCGCGTTGCTGGCAAAGCGCCACTGCAATCGGCCGCATGCCGACCTCCGGGCGTGAATCGAGATTGCCCTGACGCGCCGATCTCGGATAGAACGAGCCAGCCTGCGGGACCGCGTTTCCGCACGATTCATCCAACCACGGAGTTTGACCATGGATCGGTCGATTTGGCTTTGTATCGTTCTGGCCACGGCCTTCGCGTTGGCCACTCCCGCACAGGCGCAGGCCGAGCCCGACTTGACCGTTCGCGAGGCTAACGAGGTGATGCACCAGATCATGGCCATCCCCGGCAACCAGATTCCCACGGCCTTGTTGGATGACGCGCAGGGCATCGCCATCATTCCCAACGTGCTGAAGATCGGCTTCATCGCCGGCATCCGTCGCGGCCACGGCGTCGTGATGGTGCGCGAACCGAATGGCGCGTGGAGCTTGCCGCAGTTCATGACGCTCACCGGCGGCAGCGTGGGCTGGCAGGCAGGCGTGCAGGACACCGACGTCGTGCTGGTGTTCATGACCAAGAAGAGTATCGAAGGATTGCTCGGCGGCAAATTCACCATTGGCGCGGACGCGGCGGCTGCGGCTGGACCCGTCGGTCGCAACGCCTCGGCCGCCACCGACGCCCGGCTGCAAGCTGAAGTACTCTCCTACTCGCGCAGTCGAGGGCTGTTCGCCGGCGTGGCGCTGGACGGCACCGTGTTGCGCGTCGATCCGATCGCGCAAACCACTTACTATGGCTCCGGGCCGGGACAGCCGCCGGCGCAAGTGCCCGAATCCGCGGCCGCGCTCGTCGTCGACGTGACAGCGATGACCAGCGCGGGAAACGTGCCGATTGTCGCCGATGGACCGACCTTGGCTCAGCCGGGCGCAGTCGGCATTCCAACCCTGGCGGCGTCGGCCGCTGCGGGGGTTTCAGTGCGCGAGTCGTTGGCAGGAAGCGCTGCCCAGTTGCAATCGATCGTCGACGACGGCTGGCGGCAGTACCTGGCATTGCCGCCGCAGGTGTTCGATGCTGCGCAGCCACCGAATATCGATGGCGTGCGACGCTCGCTGCAGCAATACGATCGCGTGGCCCGCGATCCGCGCTATGCCGCACTGACCAATCGGCCGGAATTTCAAGCCACGTACCGGCTATTGAGTGAGTACGTGCAGCAACTGGCCGCTGGCGCGGCACAAGTTCAGTTGCCCCCGCCGCCGATGCAATAGCACGAAGTCTTGTTCGATTCGCGCGCAACGAAAAACCAACGGCCGGTGAACCCATTTCAAAGGTTCCCGGCCGTTGGCGTTGGTTGCAAGCCGCACCAGGAGTGTGGCCGTGCTCGGACTACTGCTGGGCGACCATCACGATCTCGCTGCGATTCATCGTCGCGAAGTCGTTCTGCCGGTCGACCTGCTCGACTTCCATGTGACTGTCGGCCACCGCGGTCAACCAGGTGAAGGGCACCGGCTGGCCATCGGCATTGAGCCCCAGCTTGTAGGCCGAGCCGGGCAACCGCACTTCGACCGACAGCGTCTGGCCGGCCTGCAAACCGTTGACCCGCGTCGCTGCGAAGGCACTGTCGGCGGCCGGTGCCCGACCGATCGAAGCAGCCAACGCCACGGTGAACGGTACGGTCACCGCGTCACCCGACTTGTTGCGAAGCGTGATGCGGTAGGCCGGGCCCTGATCGCTGGCCAGGTCACCCCGATCGAGCTGACGAACCTCGATCAGTTCCAGGTCGATCGCTTGCGCCACTGGCTCCACCGCCGCGGCTTGCGTCACTTGGGAGTACACGGGCTGAACCACGGTCGTCGTTGCACAATAACCGCCGTTGTAGCCACCGTAGTAGCCGCCACACCAGGCCGGGAAAGGAATCGGGAAGCCCCAGCCACCACAGTGCGGAGGATTGATCGGCGGACAGTGCGGCGGGCAATCCGGGGGTTGTTGGCCCGGATCAGCCGGCGGATCACCATTGCCCGGATCGGCCGGGGGATTGCCGTCGCCGGGGTCGGCGGGCGGATCGCCATTGCCCGGATCGGCGGGCGGGTTTCCGTTGCCGGGATCGGCTACGTCGCCGGGAGGGTCAAAAATCGGTCCTCGGTCCGGATCGAAGATCGGGCCATTGCTCGGGTCGAGGACGCCGATGCCGCCGGCGCCGAGAATCGGCCCGCGCTTGAGCACGCCGTCCTTGATCGCATCGGCGAACTTGCCGTTCTCTTGCAGAATCACACGGTCCTTGAATTTGCCCAGAATGGGAGAGCCGACGGTGCCGACCTTGCCAAGCTGGCCAGACGATTGCAGCACGTTGCCGAGCTTGCTGGTGTTGATCCCGTTGGGCAGACGGTTGCCGCGCGGCGCAGCTTGGATCGGGGTGGTGAGCACGTTGCCGATTTTGGTCTGACTAGACTTTCCGAGCTTTTTCGTAAGATTGCCACCTGCTTGCAGCTTTTGGACCTGTGTAAAGCGGGCCGCGTTGCTGCTGAAGGTGGGCTTGGGCTGGGACTGATTCATCTTCATCGCGTTCGTGTTGAGCGAGCGCGACGGATTTGACCCGCCGCTGTTGAGTTTGAAGTTCCCTTTGCTCCCAGCCAGCGCCGGGCTGGCCGACAGGGCCACGAGCAGGCCAAGGGTCGTAAACAGGTAGCAGGATGAGCGTTTCATTTTCTGTCTCCACTGGGTCAGTGAACTTCTCTGTCCGGGTCGCACCGCCTGGTGCCGATCTCCCCGTCTGACTACCTGAGCGCGGGGACAGGCCGTTTGTTACACCCTGCAGGAATTCCCCGAGAAAAAGCCGCATTTCCGGGGCGGCAAACCACCGCCGGCAAGCGGTTTGCGACAGTCAATCGCCGACCGTCGCGATCGAATTAGCGCCGCGATCCCGAGAGAAACGAGTCGCCCGAGTCACCGAACAGCGGATCGCCGCCCGGGTTGATGGCAGCCGCCAGCGCGGCCGCGTCGCTGCGAATGGTCAGGTCTAGCAGATAAGCAAATCCGCAACCGACGAGCCCCAGGCCGCCTAGGGCGCCAATCACCAGCCGGTCGAAATTCAGCAGGACCACTGCTGAGAGCGCGACGAACGGAATCGACATCGTGATGCCCAGCACGATGCGCCCGCGCCGCACCAAATCGGCCAGGTCGCTGGCATCGTGCGATTCAATCGTCCGCGCTTGCATCAACCATGGAAAACAATAGCGCAGCGCGAGAAACGTTACCACGTAGTAACTTTGCGTGGCGGCGATCACGCCACAAAGCATGTTAGACACCACGAAGTGCCGAAAGTGCTCCGCCGAGATACTGTGAGCGTCGCCCAGCCGGTATTGCATCCAAGTGGGGAAGATGAAGCCTGATATCCCCCAGAGCAGTACCGAGATCATGGCCACGGCGCTGCCAAACGTCAGGCACTTGCGCATCATGTCGTCGCTCGGAGGTTCGACTGGCCTGGCACGGGCCAGTCGCGACAGCGTTTGCAACAGTCGGCCGCGCGTATGGACCACATAGCCGAGGCCAATGATGTACAGCACGGAGTTGACAACCAGGATTTGCGTTCGAAAGAACACCCGCTGCTCGTCGGTGCTCAATTGATTCACGATGCCTTGCCAGTTGTAAGCGACGTTCAGCGCCGACAACACGATATTCGGCAACAAACCGATCGAAACCACGGTGAGCACCGGATGGCGCTTGAAAATCGAGCGCCACGTGCCGCGGCCGTGCAGCAGCGAATGAGCACGCGGCTTCAGGCACAAGTCGAGCTCGCGCGCCAACTCGGCCGCCGAGTGAAATCGATCGTCCGCCTCGGGCGCCAGGCATTTCTTCAACACGTCGACGACGCTCGCCGGACATCCGGCCGGCACCAGCGCGGCGGCATCGCTCGGCAAACCCGAGCGGCGCACGGCCGTCATTTTTGGCAGCACCTGCGACCAGGTGGCGTGCAGGCCGTCCTCCGGAAACGGCCGTCGCCCGGTCAACAGTTCCCACAACACCACGCCCAGCGAGTAGATGTCGCTACGACCGTCCAAATCGCCGGGCTGGCGCGGCTGCGCAGGGTCGCAAGCCTCCAACTGTTCGGGCGACATGTATGCCAGCGAGCCGCCGAAGTAGGCTGCCGGAGTAGCGCCGTCGAGCTTTGAAAAGCTGATGTTGAAGTCGGCCAACTTCGGATGACCATCAGCCCCCACCAGCACGTTGGCCGGCTTGACGTCGCGATGCAATACGCCGTGCTCGTGCGCGTAGGCCAGCGCGCTGGCCAGTCGCGCACCCAACCAGCAAATCGTTTCCGGCCACGATGCGCGTTTCAGCCGGTGCCGTGTCAGTGAGTCCGTCGGAGCCTGGTCGCCGTTACGCTCGAGCGACCGGTCGATCGCCGCCAACAGCGCCGCTCCCGTGCGGGTCGCGGGCGCCAGCGAGCGGATGTGATCGACGACGTCCTTGAGCGTCCCGCCCGAGATGTATTGCATGTACAACAGGCGCAGCTTGTGCGCCGGAATCTGTCGCTGATCGTAGACCCGCACGATGTTGGGATGATCGAGTTGGGCCAGCGTCTGCGGCTCGGAGCCCCGATCGCGCGAGACCTTCAGCGCCACCAACCGCTGCATCGAGAGCTGCCGCGCGAGGAACACGCTGGCAAACGCGCCTTTTCCCAGCGAGCTCAACAAGTCGAAGTCGTCGATCTGCTGTCCCACTTCGAAGGTGGGCACCCTTTCCACAGCCACCAGCGACGAGGTGTGATCAGGGCTTTCCAGCTCGAACAGCCGCTGGAACTCCTCGATCCGCGCGGGAAAGCGCTCGCAGTATTCGACCAACGAGACGGCATCGCCCCGTTGCTTGCGAATGTGGTATTCCTCGTAGATCACGTCGCTGGGCACGCCTCCGTCGGCAGCCAACTCCGGAAACTCGGCGACGTACTGCTCGATGAGCTTGGGAAATTTGCGCCCCTGCCAGCGGTATTCCAAGTCGACTTTGATCGCCTCGATCAGCGTCAGTCGCCGTAGTGCCGGCGGGTGCATGGGAATGAATTCCGCCAACTCGGGCGGCTGACCAGATGCTTCCCACGCCGCCACCAGCGCGTCGATCCGCTGCGACAGTTCTTGCCAAACCGCCGATGGCTCGGTAACGGCCAAGTCGTCCGAAGCGTGCGACATCATCCAGTGAATCGCCGGGATTGCGGGAGTTTCTCGGGCCGATGACTCGCCCAATTGCCTTACAGCTTTGTAAGTCTACCATGCCCCGCGAGATTAACGAGGCATGGCGTCCGGCCCGAGGATCTGGTTCAGCCGAGCCAGCGCCCGGGTGAGCATGACGCGAATCGAGCCGTCGCTCTTGCCCAGCCGAGCGGCAATGTCCTTTGACGGCAGACCCTCCACGTAGCGCAGCCGCAGGGCCTCTCGCTGGTCCTCGGGCAACGTGGCCAAGGCCTCGAGCAAGTGGACTTCCTTCATATTTCGGGACAGCGCCTGTGTGGGCGTGGTCATCGACGCCACCAGCAGGTCGATGATTGCTCCGTGTTCGGAGTCTCCCCCCGGTGTGCCCAGCGGAACCTCGCGGCCGGCGTCGCGTTTCTGGGCGCCGAAGAACCGGCGGTGTGCGTCGATGATCCTGCGCTCGGCGATCTGGCACAGCCAGCCGAATACGTTGCGATCCCCCAGTTCGGCTTCCGGAAGTGCCCGCACTGCCTCCACGCTCAATTCTTGCAGGATATCCTCGACTTCCACCTTGCGGCGCAGCCCCGCTCCGAGCTGGCGCTCGATGAACGCCAACAGCGGTCGACGATGCGCGTCGAGGTACTCGGCCAGCGCCGTCACGTCGTGCTGCCGCACGCGCTTTGCCAGGGGATCGGCTTCGTCATTCATGTGGACAGCTCGCTGCGAGGTGTCGTTTGGAACCACGCCAGTCTACCCGGTCCCCATCGTGGCAGAAACCCGCCTCGACCGGCCGCGCGCGAACGCTCGGGCCAAGGGTGACCGAGCGGATTCGCCGTGGAATTCGGCCGTTTGTAACAACCCCGCCGTTTTGCCGCTTCGTAGAGTAGAGAGAGGGACGAATGACGACAGGCGAGCGAGTAAAGGAGACAGATCATGCCAGACGGACGAAGAAAACGCCGACACAGCTCGAACAAGCCGCGTCGCGACTGGTACGCCTGGCACCGCTCCTGCCGCTTCCACCGCCGCTTCGGCTTGACCACGATCGCGGAGGTCTGAAACGCACGAAGCCGAAAGAAATCCGCCTCAATACCCGCCGACGGCAGGTGTCCGCGAGGCGGACACTTCGGCCATCATGGCCAACAATTCGCCGTGATTGGCTGGCTTGGTCAAATGCCGGTCGAACCCGGCGGCCGCTGCCCGGCGGCGATCGTCATCCTGGCCCAGGCCCGTCACCGCCACTAGATAAGTACTCTTGGTACGATCTTCGGCGCGCAGCGCGCGGGCGACATCATATCCGTCCATCGAGCCCCCTAGGCCGATATCGCAAAACACGATGTCGGGCTGGAATTGCCTGGCCAGCTCGACGCCACTGGGGCCATCGTGCGCTACTGCGACCTGGTGGCCGGCGAGCTCCAGCAAGCGGCTGAATGCTCGCGACACATCCTCGTTGTCCTCGATGATCAGTCCGCGACAAACCGTCCCCATGGCAAGCGGAGCGGCTGGCGTCGCCGACAGCGGGGGCGGCGCCTTGGAAAGCGCCAATGACACCGTAAAGGTCGAACCGGTTCCGGGCCCGTCGCTGTCGGCCGACACGGTGCCGCCATGCAACTCGACCAGGCCTTTCACCAGCGCCAATCCCAAACCCAACCCCAGCGGGCTGTGGGACAGCGTTTCCGCTGCCTGCGAGAACGGCTCGAACAGCGTCGCGCGCGATTCTTCCGTCAGTCCCGCCCCTGTGTCGTGCACGGCCAGCACGGCCTGGGTTCGATCGGCGTTGGGCCGGACCTGAATCGCGATACGCCCTCCCGAATCGGTGAACTTCACGGCGTTGTCGATGAGGTTTCCGAGCACCTGCGCGAGTCGCACCGGATCGCCTTCCACCCACATCGGCTCGTCCGGCAAGTCGACGGCCAATTCGATGTGTTTTTCCCGTAACCGCAAACGCAGATCACCGGCAATCTGCCCAACGAGCGCCATCACGTCGACAAGCTCCTTGCGCAGCGTGACCTTGCCGCGCGCAATGCGCGAAACGTCGAGCAAGTCGTCGATCAGGCGCGTCATCTGTGTGGCTTGGCGCTTCATGATCTCCCTGACTTCGATCATGTCGTCAGGCAGGGCGTCGAGGAATTCCAGCACCTGCACGCCGTTGACGATGCCTGCCAGCGGATTGCGCAGCTCGTGTCCCAGCACGGCCAGAAAATTGTCCTTGCGGCGGTCGGCGTCGCGCAACAACTCTTCGGTCCGCTTGCGGTCGGTAATGTCGCGGGCGATTTTTGCGGCGCCAATCACGTTGCCATCGGCGTCGCGAATGGGCGAAACGCTCAACGACACCGGAATCAGCCGACCGTCCTTCGAACGGCGAACCGAATCGAAATGCACGACGCTCTCCCCGCGAACGATCTTGGCCAGCAGCTCACGCTGCTCGTCCAGTTGCTCCGGCGGAGCAAGCACCGATACCGGCCGGCCCACGATCTCATCGGCGCGATACCCGTAGAGGATTTCGGCCCCTTGATT
>JBBDYK010000354.1:0-11253 GCA_040901665.1 Pirellulales bacterium
GGGCATGAGGTGCGTTTGCAGGTCGAACATGATCTGCAAGCGATGCTCGATCTTGCGCAGAAACCCGTAGTTGTCCTCCAGGATGGCCCGCTCCTGATCGGTCAGGCAGCCGCAGTTGGCCAGTTGCGTGATCGCTTCCAGCGTGTTGCCGGTGCGCAAGTCGGGCAGATCGCCGCCGTTGAGCAATTGCAGGAATTGGATCACGAACTCGATGTCGCGAATGCCGCCGTGGCCCGTCTTGACGTGTTGCGCAGCGGCGCCTTCGGCGTGCGTGCGCTGTTCGATGCGGCGCTTGAGCGCCTTGATGCCGGTAATGTCCGCGCGGCTCAAATAGCGGCGATAGATCCACGGCTCGAGCTGCGCGAGAAATTCTTTCCCCAGCGCCAGGTCGCCGGCGATCGGCCGCGCCTTGACCATGGCCTGGCGCTCCCAGGTGCGGCCCATCGTGTCATAGTAATGCACGGCCGCGTCGTAGTTCGTGGCCATCGGCCCGGCCTTGCCGCTGGGCCGCAAGCGCAGGTCGACCCGATACGCCGCGCCCAGTTCCGTGGCCTCGGTCAGCAGCTTCACCACGTCGCGGACCAGGCGATTGTAATACTCGCCCAGGTGGTGTTGCTGGCTCACGTCGGCGCCGCGAGGGCAGTCGTACAGAAACAGCAGGTCGATGTCGCTGGAATAGTTCAGCTCGACGCCGCCCAGCTTTCCCAATGCCAAGACGACGAATCGCCCGCTGTCGCCCGCCGCCAGCCGCGCCGCGCCCGAACGGCTGGCGAGTCGCTTGCTGGCCGCGGCCAGGGCCGCTTCGACAATGGCGTCGGCCACGTAGCTGATCTGTCGCGTCACCGTGTTCAGCGGCTGGTTGCGAATGATGTCTCCATAGGCCACGCGCAGCGTCTCGCGGCGCTTGAAGCGGCGGATCGCCGCGGTGACCATCGGCTCATCGTCGGCCAGCCGCACGACGTCGGCGCGAAACTCGTTGACCAGCGGCTCGCGCGCCACCGGCTGTCCCTCGGTGATTCGCAGCAAGTCGTAGCTCTCGCCGTCGGTAATCAGCACGTCGCTCAAGTGCTGGCTGGTGGCGAATATCTGCAACAGGATGGGCAGCGCCTCGCGGTCGCGCTCGAACAGCGACGCCAGCGACAGCGGGTTGCGGGCCGCGGCCACGAACCGCTCCAGATTGTTGAGCGCCATGTCGGCATCGCTGGAGCGCGGCAGCTCGTCGGCCAATTGCTCGCACATCACGGCCAACAGGTCGAGCGTCACGCCGTTCCTGGCGATCCGCAGCAGGTTGCCATGAGCCCGCGCCGTGTCGGCCAGTCCCCACGGGCGCAGCCACGCCTCGGCCTCGGCCGGATCGTCGAGATTGCGGTGCAGTCGATCCAAGTCCATCGAACGGCCCAGGCGAACGGCGCTGTATCAAACTGTTGAAAAATGCCATCGTAACATTTTTCAACTACGCCAGGTGCAGAGCTAAGCTCCGCACGGCTCACAAAACAACGACTTACTTCGCCATTTTGTCATCGCATCCTTGCGATGGAGCAGCCCGTGGCACTTGCCAACGGACTGCTAACACAGCGAGTAAACCTCCGGCCCGACGTGCCGGGTCACCACCGCGCCGAACAACGTAAATGCGTTGGCGTCGACGATGGTCACCGGCAGCAACTGGCCGATCTGGCGACGATTTCCCTCGAACACGACGATTCGATCGCAATGCGTGCGGCCGGTGAGTTGCACGACGTCGGCGCCATCATCGTGTCGCCGGGCCGTTTTGCTGGGGCCTTCGACCAGCACCTCTACGTGCCGGCCGACGAACGGCTGGTTGTCCTCCTCGCTGATCGCGTTTTGGACCGCCAGCAGTTCGTTATTGCGCTGTCGTTTCACGTCCTCGGGGACATCGTCCGGATGTAACTGGGCGCTCTTGGTGCCTGGGCGTTCGGAATACTTGAAAATAAAGCTGTTCTTGAATCGGCTCTCGCGGACCAGCGCGACCGTCTGGCCGAACTCCTCGTCCGTTTCACCGCAAAAGCCCACGATGAAGTCGCTGGTCACCGCCGCCTCGGGGACCGTCTGGCGAATCCGCGCGAACATCTCGCGATACTCTTCCACCGTATATCCCCGCTTCATGCTCCGCAACACCCGGTTCGAGCCGCTTTGCGCCGGCACGTGCAGATAGGGAGACACCTTGGGCAAGTCGCGCACGGCAACCAGCAGATCGTCGGTCATGTCCTTGGGATAGTTGGTGACGAACTTCAGCCGCGCCAGCCCGGGGATCTCGTGCAGCAGGGCCAGCAAGTCCGACAGCCGCGTGGTGCGGCCGCCGTCGGCGTGTCGATAGCTGTTGACCGTTTGCCCCAGCAGCGTGATCTCGCGGCAGCCCTCGTCGGCCAGCCGCCGCGCTTCGGCCACGATGTGCGCCGCCGGCCGGCTCTGCTCGGGACCGCGCACGCTGGGCACTATGCAATACGTGCAAAACTTGTCGCAGCCGATCATGATGCGCACGAACGCCTGATGCGGCGTCGGACGCATTTCCGGATCGCGCAGCGGATCGTAGCTCTCGAAGCTGCGCTCCACCTCGTCACGGCTGCCGCTCTTGCGATCGAGGCTCACCTCCAGCTGCTGGCCCGCGCCGGCGGCGATCTTCTCGATCAACTCCGGAATCTGGTGCAACTGGCCCGGCCCGACGATCAGATCGACGAACGGCGCCCGCTCGAAGATCAGTCGCTGGTCTTTCTGGGCCATGCAACCCAGCACGCCGATGATCTTGTCGGGATTGTGCTTCTTGGCGTGCTTCAAGCGGCCCAGCGCGCTATAGATTTTGTCTTCGGCGTGCTGCCGCACGCTGCACGTGTTGAACAGAATGGTGTCGGCCTTGGCCGGCGCATCGACCAGCTCATAGCCCGCCTTGCGCAGGCTGGCCACCACCAGCTCGCTGTCGAGCATGTTCATCTGGCAGCCGACGGTTTCGATGTAGAGCTGCTTGGCCATGCGCAAAGTACGGGACGAGCAAAGGTGAATTGGGGGCGGGCGACGCGCGTCGCACTATGGAGCTGCTGGATATGCTAGCGGGCTCAAACGGGGAATGTCTATCGCACGCCGCGCGGACCGGACATGCTTTGTCGCGCGGCTGCGGCGCGCCGCTTCCGCACCATCATCGTCTGCGCCAACCGGCGCCGCTCGGCCCGCTTCTCGGTCAACAGCCGCAGGACCAGTCGCTGGCGGTGCAGGGCCATCATCCGCACCAGGGCCACCACGGCCACATAGACCGCGACAATCCACAGCGCAGCTTCCCACGGATCCATCATGGTTGGGAACATTCGGCGCTTGCCCTCCTTAGCCCGGCGGCGTTCCGCAGCCATTTTAACCCCACACCGGCCCGGCGGAACAGCCGGAAATCCGGGATATCCCCGCTCAATCGCCGGATGCAGTCGTCATTGAGCAGTCCGCGGTTCTGCCGGGGGATCAACGCCGCAGTGGCCGGCGTCGGAATCCGCCGGCAAAGCCGGCGGCCGAGCGCGCGTGGACAGCGACGCCGACTGCTAACCCCCAAACCGATCGCCGGGCTTCACACCATACCCGCGCAGAAACTCGCCCGTTGCCAGCACGCGCTTGCCCGCCGGCTGCAGCGCCTCGATTGCCAGCACGCCAGTGCCGGTGGCGATTGCCAGTCGCTCGCCGGCGGCCTCCAGCACGGCGCCTGGCTCAATCGGCGCCACGTCCCCGCGATTGCCGGAAGCCGGCTCGACGTGCACCTTCTCCAAGATCAGCCGCAACGGCTCGCCTCCCGGGCGCTGCCAGAAGGTGTGCGTCTTGGGCCAGGGCGCCAGCGCCCGCACCTGGTTGCGGATCGCCGCGGCCGACCGTTGCCAGTCGACCGCGCCATCTTCCTTCTTGAGCCGCGGAGCGCGGGTGGCCAGCGTTGGATCCTGTTCGATCGGCCTGGCCGTGCCGGCCGCCAGCGCCTCGATTGCCTGCAGCACGGCCGGCGCGCCCAACTCGGCCAATCGCGGCTCGACCTGGGCCGCGGTCTCTTCGGCGCCGATCGGCGTGGCAAGCTGCACGATGGCCGGTCCGGCGTCGAGCGCCGCCGTCATGTGAATCACCGTCACGCCCGTCTCGGTCTCGCCGTGATAGATGGCCCAGTTGATCGGCGCCGCGCCGCGATACTTGGGCAACAGCGACGCGTGCAGATTGATGCCCCCCAAGCGCGCCAATTCCAACACGGCGGGCGACAATATCTGCCCATAGTCGCACACGACGAACAAGTCCGGCCGGTAACTGGCCAGCACGGCCCTGGCCGGCGTCGCGTTGATGTCCTCTGGATCGTGCACGCGCGTGCCGCGCGCCAGCGCCAGCGCGCGCATGGGGTTGGCCTCGGCCTGGCTCTTGCGGTGCAGCGGGCGCGCCGGCCGCGTGACCAACGCCAACACCTCGTGCGGCGAATCGTACAATCGCTCGAGCGTCGGCACGGCGAACGGGCCCGTGCCCATCATGATCAGTCGCATGACGCTCCTACGTGTTGGGTGGCACTCGCCGGTGCTTTTTTTCGGGTGGCACTGCCGTCTCTCCAGTGCATGGCTCGACACTGGCGACACGCCAGTGCCACCCAAAAGCCCGCTACGTGCGCAATCGTTCCAGATCGTACAGCCGCTGCAGGATCGCCGCGTCGTCGGGTATCTCGCCGCGCTCGCGCATGCCCTCGAACTGCGCGTCGAAGTCCGACAGCGCGTCGCGCATTGCCATCTCGCCGGTGGGGCTCAAGCGGTCGATGAACAGAATGCCGTCCAGGTGATCGATCTCGTGCTGCACGGCGCGGGCGAACAGACCGTCGAGCTCCATGGTCAGCTCTTGCCCAGCCAGGTTGAACGCGTTGAGCACCACGCGCTCCGAGCGCTTCACGTCGCCATAGATGCCGGGCAGGCTCAGGCACCCTTCTTCGGCCTCGGCGTTTCCCTTGCGGCTGGCGAGCACGGGGTTCAAGAACACGAACTCCTGGTCGACCGCCTCGGGATCGGACGCCAGGTTGATGACGAACAACCGATAGGGCAGATCGACCTGATTGGCGGCCAGCCCGATGCCTTTGGCCTGGTACATCAAGTCGAACATCTGGCGCACTGCGGAAGTCAGCTCCTTATCGACTCGCTTCAATGGTTTGGAAACGTGCCGCAGCGTGGGATGGGGATACTGGATGATCTGCACGCGACTGCGAACTCCTGGCGCAAGAAACGACGACCGCCGGCCGCGCGTCAATCGTGTGCAGCCGGATTCCAACGCCATCGTAACAAACGCCCGCCAGCAGAGCAGGGGGGGCGCGCCGGAAGCGCCGCGCGCTCGTGCAGCCACCGGCTCCGCCGGTGGATCAGCGATCGAACCCAGCGCGCGTCGCAATGAAATCCCCCGGCAAAGCCGGGAGCTGGGACGATCACGATCCGCGGACGCTCGTGGCCGGCACATCGTAATCGTCGGCCAACAATCGCCCGACGACGCCCTTTAGCTGAAAGTAATGCTCCCGTGCCACAGCTTCTTCCTGCGACTCGCCCGCTTGGACTGGGGATTGATGCCGTTGATAGGTCTGCTTCCAAGCGTCCCGAGCGTCGGCCAAAAGCAGATTGGCATAACTCACCTTCACGTAGGGTGTCAGCGGGCGGTTGCCGCGCAGCGCGCCGTCGGGGCTACCCGGCACTACTGGTTCCTTGCCCGCCGCATTTGCGTTGCGTCGTTCGCCAATGGGGATCATCTTGTCCAACTCCCACTCGCGAAAGACCGACGCCTTCGCCCCCTGCTGTTTGTCCTGCAAGCTCTTTTCGAGTTGCTTCTCTTCCGCCGATTCTTTGTGCTCCTCCTCGGCGGCTTTCTCGCTTTTCTGCCGGAGCATCTTCTCGACGGCCTTTAGCTCCTCGTCGGCTTGCTCCTTGACCTTTTGCTGTTTGGCGTCGAGATTCTCCTTCGCCATTTTTTCCAGCATCGCTCGCTTCATCTTGTAGATGGCCTTCACTTCGTCTTGCCGTTGATTGAGTCGAGCGGACTCCACCGCCAATTCCTTTTCGATCGCCGCTTTCTTGGCTTCCAAGTCGCCGAGCGACTTTTGGGCGAGTTCCAGTTGCGCGCGAAAGTGCTTTTCTTGATCTTCGAGATTCTTCGCGCGGGCGTAGACATGAGCCTTAATCACGTCGCTGTGCTTCAGCTTGTTCACCATTTCCAGCTCGCGAATTGCCCGATTGAGCTCGTCGTCAACACGCGCCTCGGCGTGCGCTGCGTCGTGAGATCGGGCGATCCGAAACTTCTGGCCTTCCCCGCGCCCGCTCGAGGCCGCAGTGGTCAGCGATCTCCAGCGATCCACGCCAGCGGCAAACCGCTTGACCGAGTCCTCGAAGCTGTGCAAGAGTCGCTTGGTGTTTGCAATGTCGTCGGGGGCAGCGCCATGTTCGGCCAGCTTCTCAAGAAGCATTACGGTGTCGCGCCGTGCCTGCTCCGCCGCCGCCAGGTTCGCCTTGGTGACCAGCAAGTCGCTGCGTTGTTCACGGCTGAAAACGGCGGCCATTGGTGCGATGCTCTGGTTGTATTGCAGTTGTTCCGCGTAACGGGCTCGCAGTGCCTCGAGAGCCACGTCTACCGAACCGCCGCCAAAACGTTCCGATTGCAGTAACATCTTCACGTGGTCCGTCGCTTGTCGCACTCGATCGCGCTTTAGTTCTGCCCGCGCCATCTGCTTACTCACCTCATTGTGCGCGAGTTCGAATGAGCGGCGAATTTCCTGCTGTAAGTTTTCCATTTCGTGCGCATCGTGCGACCGATCTGGCCGCGACTCCGATTCTGTCCGCTTGGACACTGTCGGTGACTTCCGGATCGTCGCCGACGACCGCCCGCGCGCCATCGCTTCAATCATCTTCTCCAACCGCTCCAAGCGCCGCTCGATCGCGGGGTCGACTGCGTCCGCTGGTTCCTCTGCCTCGACCGGATCTGCGGGCTCTTTCGCCTCTTCGACTTCAACCTCGGCAACCACGTCGGCCGCCACTTCAACTTCGATTTCCGCCTCAAGCGCGCCGGGCTCAACCGCCTCGATCGCCTCCTTGACTTCTTCGGCTTCGATCGGTTCCGCTATTTCGGCCTCGACCGTTACTTCCACGTCGTCCTCCGCCACCGGTTCGGCCCACAGCGTGTCGAGCGACACCGGCAGCACCAACAAACTGATCGCCGCCAACGCCGCGGTTGCCGGCCACGTCAGGCGGCCGCTCGGGTTTCGCTTGAGAATCATGGTCAACCTCCTGTGCATGTGGCCGACTTGCGAGAAGCCGCTGGCGCCCAAGGGCACCGTGCGGACCGGCTCGGCCAGGAATTCGATCGTCGCCAATAACGTTTCCGCATACGCCCGCGCCGCATGGGGCAGCAAGGCCAGCACTCGCGCGTCGCAGCATTGCTCTTGCGCCGCCTCGGCGTTGTAACGGGCCCACCATGCGACCGGATGCCACCAATACAGTCCGATCGCGGCCAGCTCGAACCACCGCACCAGATCGTCGCGCCGCGCCACGTGCGCCAGCTCGTGCGCCAGCAGCGTAGCACGCTGCTGGTGCGAAAGACTTTCGAGCAACTCCGCCGGCAACAACAGCGTGGGCCGGCCGCTCATGCCCCACACCAGCGGCGGCACGCGCCGCCGCGACAGTCGCACGTCCGGCACGCGCGCCAGCCCCATTTGTGCGGACAAAGCCCGCACTTCGGCCGTTAGCGCGGACCCTGCCGGCTCGGCATGTCTCAACAAGCGCGCAAAGCGCGCGATCCGCAGCGCCGCGATGACAAACCACAGCGCCGATCCGCCCAACCACGTCCAGCCGATGGCACGCGGCAGCCAGTCGTAGCGCAACGACGGTTCCACAACTTTTCCAAGCGTCGGCAACTGCAGGGCCACAAGCGGCAATTCCTCCGCAACCGACAGCTTCTCGTCGTCGGCCAATGCCCCGTCGACTGCCACCGGTTCATCAACCGGCTCAAGCGCCGGCAATGCAGCGAGATCGACGTTGCTGGGCACGTAGAATTCGATCGGCACATCAGCCGGCGCATCCATCTCTGGCAGCGGAACCAGTGTTTCCGACAGCTGGGGCATGCTCGCGGCCCAATCGTCGAGGGGCAAATCGGCCTCGTCCGGCGGCGAGAGCATGCGAAGCGCCGGCTGCGGCAGATACGCCCGCAGCGAGACGGCCGGCAAGCCCACGATCGGCGGCGCCAGCAACTTGGCCAGCACCAGCAGCCACAGCACCAGCACGACTTGCGGTCGCCGGCACCAGCGCGTCACCAGCGCCGCCGCCAGCGCCAAGAGCGTGGCGGCCACACCGTTCGACATTCCGATTTCGAGCCACGCGTTCATAGCGCTTGCCCGCAGGATGGGTTTATTGGTTCCTAGCAAACAAACGGGCTCGCCGCATCAGGCCGACTGCCGCTGCTTTCCGGGGCTTCCGCTGGTCGCCCCTGGCTCATTGTCAACCTTGGACTCAATAGGTTTTACTGCTTGCCGCCTTCGTCCAACAACTTTCGCAATCGTTCGCGATCCTGGGCCGAGAGCCGCGTGCGCCGCACGAGCTGATTGAGCACGGGCACCAACGAGCCGTCGCACAGCCGGTCGGCGATTTCCTGCAACTGGCCGTCGATCAGCGCGTCGCGCTCGATCGTGGCGCGAAACACGTGCGCCGGCTGCGATCGATCGCGCCGCACGCAGCGCTTCGCCTCTAACCGCTCCAGCAGCTTCTGCACCGTCGCATAGTCGGAGACCGACTGCTGGGGATAGAGCGCGGCCGTAAGCTGGCGGATCGTCTGCGGACCCGAGCGCCACAACGGCTCGAGCACCGCAAACTCCGCATCGGTCAATCGCACCCGCCAGGCAGCCATGGCCGCAATCTCCGCACCCCAGATGACGTGTCTGGCGCGGATCCTAAGACAATCCGTCTGAGGTGTCAAGCGCGGATTGAAAATTCCTCGGATCGCAGGTGCCGGGTGCCATGTTCACACGCGGTACTCCGCGGGTGAGCATGCGGTCGTCATGCGCGGCGCCAGAGCTGGCTTCCCCGTCGGCATGCTCACGGCAGCACGGGTATGGCGCCGCACTTGAAACGCCTGCTACGCTGCGGCTCGCCCCTCGGCGTCCAGCGCTACGATGACCATCTGCTGGCGATTGGCGAAGTCGATGACTTCGCTCTGGTCGATGAAGATGGTGCGGCCGGCTTCCACCGCCAGCACGCGGCCGCCCGCCGCGGCCATGGTTTCCAAGGTGAGCATGCCGATCGTCGGCACGTCGAACCGCATGTCCTGCTGGGGTTTGGCAACTTTCACCACGGTGAAGCCTCCCGTTTGGCACAACTGGCCAGCGCGGCGAATGCACTGATCGGTGCCTTCGACCGCCTCGATGGCCAAGGGCGAGCGATCCTTCACGGCCACGCTCTGACCGACGTCGAGCCGGCCCATCTCTTTCGCCAGCCGCCAGCCGAATTGAACGTCGTGCCATTCGCCCGCCGAAGGTTGCCGCGCGGTCAGGCAAGCCAGCTTCACCAGCAGCTCGGGCACGAAGTCGGTGGCCGGGCGCATGGCGATGCCCGCGCGGCCGAAGGCCTCGACGATCGCGCCCAGCAGGCTGTCGTCCTGCTGGCTTTTTTTGCGCGACACGAAATGCGGCCAGAAGGTTTTTACGCCCTGCCAGTCGGGCAGCAGATGCCGCCACCAGGCGCCGCGCTCGTAGAGCAGCACCTTGTGGACCTTGCCGGCCATCGTGGCTTGCGTCACGCCGTGACGACGAAAATAGCGAATCACCTGACCGACCTTCGCCAGCCCCACCCACTCGAAGTCGTCGCACAGGTGGCGAATCGCCGGATCGACGTGGTCCTTCACGCCCAGGCAATAGACTTCCGCGCCTTGCGCCTTGAGCGCCTCGGCCACCACCAGCGGATAGCGGCCCCAGGCAGCGATCAAACCAACCTTCATGGCCGGCCTGGCGAGGAGCGCGCGCGGCGTCTCGGCAACGTGCAATCGAACGGCGGGCTCTAGCGACACGGAGTCATTCACGCTTGATGCCACCCCGGCTCAACTTCGACTAAATCGGAAGTAGAGATAACCACAAAGTCACGAAGGGCACGAAGGGCGAAGGGGAAGGAAGGCAACGCAATACGATGGGATAGAGTGCCCGACGTGTCGGCGTGGTTCACTTCCTCCAGCCTCCGGCCTCCAGCCTCCCGCCTGTTCCGTCACGCCGCTTGTTGTCCTGGCGACTGCGGCCGCTCGGTTTTCGCGGCTTGTTCGGCTTCCATTCGCTCGAGCTTGCGGGTCAGGGCTTTGAGCTGCCGGCGCATTTCGGGCAAGCGTGGCAGGGTCGCCAGCAATTGTTTTTGATCTCGTTCGTTGGTGGCCGGCACGCCGAACATCCGCGCCCCGGCCGGCACGTCGTTGCTCACGCCGGCCTTCGCCCCCAGCACCGCTCCTTCGCCGATTCGCACGTGGTCGCGAATGCCCACCTGACCGGCCAGGATCACGAAGTCGCCCGTCACCGTGCTGCCGGCGATGCCGACTTGTGAGCAGATGATGTTGTGTTTGCCGATCTGGCAATTGTGGGCGATCATCACCAGGTTATCGATCTTGGTGCCGTCGCCGATCACCGTGGGGCCGTACGTGCCGCGATCGATGGTCGAGTTGGCGCCGATTTCGCAATCGCTGCCCACGCGCACCCAGCCCAACTGAGCCATCGGCAAATGGCCGCCGTCCTGAAAGCGATATCCGAAGCCGTGAGCGCCTAGCACGCTGCCGGCGTGCACCACCGAGCGATCGCCGATCACCGTGTTTTCGTAGAGGACGGCGTTGGGAAAGATTGTGACGCTCTGGCCCAGCTTGCAGCCCGCCATGACTCGCGCGCCGGAGTGAATGGTCGAGCCGGCGCCGATCTCGACGTCGGCGTCGATCGAAGCGCCTGCGTGTACGTCGACGTCGTGCCCCAGCCGTGCGGACCGGTGGATCATTGCCGACGGACTGACGCCCACGCGCGGGCAAGGGCGGGGGGGCCGAAAATGCGCGACGATCGTGGCAAACGCCCGGTGTACGTCGTCGACGAGAATGGTGGGCAGCGAGGCGGCGTGCAGCGGAAAATCGCGCGGCGCAACCACGGCCCGGGCCGCCGCTTTGGCCAACCGGTCAGACTTCTCCTGCTTGTCGACCAGCGTGATGTCCGAGCCGGTGGCGTCGTCCAGCGTCGCGGCGCTAAAAATCTCGATCGTCCCGTCGCCTACG
>JBBDYK010000355.1:0-11229 GCA_040901665.1 Pirellulales bacterium
CGCCTGGTGGACAAGGAGCTCGTCACGCGCACCGCCGAGCGCCCCGCGCAGTATGCGGCCGCCGTGCGCGCCCAGGACGTCAGCGCCGGCCACCTCGATTTGCTCATCGAGCGCGTCACCGGCGGCAGCGTCGTGCCACTGGTGGCCCACCTGGTGCGCGATCGGGCCCTGTCGCCCGCCGAAATCGTCGAGCTCAAGCAGCTCATCGCCCAGGCCGAGCGCCAAACGCGCCCCGCCAAAAACGGCAAGCAGTAAACGTGTCAGCGTTCCCTCTCAAACCCCGTTGACAGCTCTTACGAAACGAGAAAGCGCGAGGTCGATCATGAACGACGCCGCCGGTTTGCTGTTGGAGTCCCTGGGAAGAACCACGCTCTGGTTGGCGGCCGCCGGCATGATGGCGACCTTGCTGCTGAAGTTGTTGCGCAGCCAGTGGCCAACGGCGCATCGCATCGCCTGGCTGCTCGTGCTACTGGTCGGCTGGACGTTCGTGCGGCTGCCCGTGTCCGTGCCCTGGTACGCGCCGCAACCAACCGCGCCGCCGACCATCGAACCGCCCGCGGCCACTGCGTCTGAGATTACTGCGCCTGAGATCGCGGCGCCCGTGATCGCTGCGCCAGTGTTTGACCTGGCCGTGGAAGAGCCGCCGGCGATCATCGAACTGGCGCCCGAACTGGCGACCGCCGCACCGCCACTCGCCGTACCGTCGATCGCGGCCGATCCGCTCGTTCTTGACACTGCGACGAGCCTGCCGCTCTCGACGCCGCTCGAAATGCCACCCGCCGCGGTTGTCCCAGCTTCGGCACAACCCGCTCGCATCACCATCCATTGGCCCGCCGCTCTGATCGCCGGCTGGATCCTGGGCATGACGCTGCTGGCCAGCGCGTGGCTGCTGGGCTACGTGCGCTTCGTGCGCCTGCTGCGCGACCGGCAGCCGGCCGACGACGATTCGCAGACCGCCTGGCGCCAGTTGCTCGCTTCGGCGGGCGTGCAACGCGCGATTCCTCTGTCCGTCAGCCAGCAGTTCGGGCCAATGCTCTGCTGCCTGCCGCGCGGCTACGAGCTGATCGTGCCGGCCGAACTCTGGAGCGAGCTGGACGGGGCAGGGCAGGGGGCCATCCTCCGCCATGAGCTGGCGCACTATCAACGGGGCGACGTGTGGAAATCGCTCGCCGTGCGGCTGTTGGCGCTACCGCACTGGTTCAACCCGGTGGCCTGGCTGGCCGTGCGCCGCTTCGAAGAGGCCGCCGAATGGGCTTGCGACCGCGCCGCCATCGCCGACGAGCCCGCCACCGAGTACGCCAAATTGCTCGTGCACCTCGGCCAATCGCCCCACGCGCTGGGCTACGGATCATCGGCCAGGGGCCGCTCGCTGGCGGCGCGCGTGCGGCGCGTGCTGTCGGGCACAGATCAGGAAGACACGACGATGAAGAAAACCGTGTTGCTGGTCGCTGGACTGTTGATGGCCGCGACGAGCGTGGTGCAGCTAGATCTGGTGGCCAAGGAACCGAAGACGGATTTAGCCACAGAGGCCACCGAGGCCACGGAGATTAAGGAAGACCAACCGGTGCCGCGCGATCCGACGAAGGACGTGGCGCCAGTCGACGAACACGCGGCGCCCCACTCCACGGCGCAACAGCGCGCCGCGCAACAGCGCATGATCGAGCACGCGACGAAGGCCTACTCGGCACACTTGGCCGCCTTCGAAGCTCAAACGGTCACGATGCCGCCGGTGTATGAATGGTCGTTACGCTGGATGCAAGCGGCCCAGGCAATTGCCAAGAACCATGCTGAGCGAATCGCCGCCGCGAGCCAACACGTCGAGCGGATGGCCGAGCTGCAAAAGAGAACTGAATTGCTCTACCAGATCGGTACCAAAGGTGGCGAAGCCAAGGACTATGCCGCCGCCAACTACTATCTCGCCGAAGCCGAACGGCATCTGGCGCAGCTTGATGCCGCCCAGGGCAATGTTGCCGGCGGGGCCGCGGAAGCAGAGTTTCCTCCCTTGCAAGTCGCGAAGTCGAAACCCTCGGCGGCAGCGCAGCGCATGGTTGCACAAGCCAAGCAAGTGTATGAAAACCTGCGCGCTCAAACGATCCAGAATGTTCCCCGAGAGACGCTGGTCGACTGGTCGTTGCGCTGGATGCAAGCGGCCGAAACCGCCGCCGAGAATCGGACGGAACGCATCGCCGCTGCCCGCGGACATATCGAACGCATGGCCGATCTGAAAAAGGCAACGGATCGCCTCTTCGAACTCGGCTCGAAAGGCGGCTCGACGTCCGACGTTGCCGCCGCGGACTACTACCTGGCCGAAGCCGAACGGCACCTGGCCGAGGTTGAGATACCGCCCTCAAGGTTGACCGAGCTGAAGCTCCCATCGGCAATGGTCGATCGCGAGATGCAAGTCGTCGACCTGGAGATCAAGCTCGCCGAGCTGCGCGGGCAGTATTCGCAGGCCGAAGTGCAACTCAAGACTGCCGGCAATAACGTTGCCGGCATTCAACGCATCATTACGGCGACGCCGGGAACGATTTCTCGGACAGAGTTAGCTCGTGCTGAAGGCGAAGTCGAACGGCTCAAAGCGCAGTTGGAGTCGCTGAAGGAACAGATCGCACTTCACGAGCGCAAGCTCGCCTTGCTCAAATCGCTCGCCAAGCCGCAGCCGAAGCTCAACATCGAACCGCAAAGTTCCACGCCGCCGCAACGCCGCCCCGGTGATCCCAACGCCATGCCTGTGCTTCTCTACTCCGGCCAGGACTTCGACGCCTGGGCAGAGATACTGCGCACCGATCTTAGCCACGAACAGAAAGCCGAGGCGGTCAAGGCACTGGGGGCGTTCGGAAGGCATGGCTACGGCCGTGCCGCGACCAAGGAAATCATCGCAGCCGCGGACCGCGAAGCGCTCTATGCACCCGGCGTTGTCCACTACGAAGACCTGCAGTCCGAAGTCCACAATGCATTGTCCAAAATCCCGCGCGAGGATGCTGCGCCGCTGATACGCGCTGAGCTTAAGAGTGAGGATGTCGGTCAGCGAATCTTCGCGGCCAACATGCTCTGGGTTACCGAGCTGCCTGACGAAGTCGTCAAACTACTGACGCCGCTGCTGGACGACCCGAGCACTGCGGTGCGGCGCACTGCGGCCGTCAGTCTGGTCCAAAAAGCGCCACAGACCCCCGGCTTGTTCGAGGTCTTGCGCGAGTGGTTGTCGCCCGACGAGAAGCAGGACTCAAGCCAGATGGCGATCGCCACCGTCGCACGTGCGCCGCAGGAGCTGCAAACCAGGTTGGCCCCTGACCTGGTGCGATTGCTCGACCGCGAAACGACGGGGATGGGTGGACCGTTCGGAGGAGGCATGGGAATGTTGTTGCCTCCCAATGCAAGTCCCTTGTTGAAAGGCCTCGGCCCGGCCGCCATTCCCGCCCTGGAAGAGGGCGCCAAGAGCGACAATGAGGTGATCCGCCAGAAGTCGCTCAACCTGCTGAAAACGCTGCGCGAACAACCCCCTCCGGCCGACGCGCCTGAGGCTGAGAAGTGAGACCCAGCGCCACCGCCCGCGCAAATGGGCATCACGGCTCCCAGTTTTTCGCCGCCCCCTCTTGCAAGAATCCAGTGTATTAGTACACTAATACACATGGCCGCCGACTTCCTCTTCCAGGTCTTTCCGAACTCGGGCTTGCCCCTCTACCGGCAAATCTCCGACCAGGTGCGCCGCCACGTCGCCAGCAGCCGCCTGCTGCCGGGCGACTTCCTGCCCTCGGTCCGCCAGGTGGCGCTGGAACTGCAAGTCAACCCGATGACCGTCTCCAAGGCCTATTCGCTGTTGGAGCGCGACGGCGTGGTGGAACTGGCCCGCGGACAGGGCATGCGCGTCGCCGAACGCAACGGCGCCGGCGGCAACCTCGAAGACCGGCAACAGCGACTGGTGCCCTCAGTCGAGCAACTCCTGGCCGAAGCCTTTCAACTTTCGCTCACGCCCCGGCAAGTTCAATCGCTCGTGGCCCGCATCATCAAGGAGCGCGAAGCACGATGAGTATCCCCGACGCAATCGAAACGGCAACGGCTCATGAAACCGTGGCACCCAGGCAAGTACTGGAAATGCGCGGCGTCACCAAAAGCTTCTCGGGCCGGCACGTGCTCGATCGGCTGAACTTCTCCGTGCCCGCCGGCACCGTGGTGGGGCTGCTGGGCAAGAACGGAGCGGGCAAGACCACGTTGTTGCGCTGCGCCCTGGGACTGGCCCGGCCCGACCACGGCACCGTCAATCTGCTCGGCGAGTCCGCCTGGAACTTAAGCGCCTCGGCCAAGCAGCACCTGGGCTACGTGCCGCAAAGCCCGCAGCTCTATCCCTGGATGCAAGTCAGGCACGTCATCGACTACACCGCTTCATTCTATTTGCACTGGAATCGCACGCTGGTCGACGGCCTGGTCGAGCGCTGGGAGATACCCCTTGTGCGCCGCACCGGCACGTTGTCGGTTGGCGAGTTGCAGAAACTGGCCCTGGTGCTGGCCCTGGGACACGAGCCCGAGTTGCTGGTGCTCGACGAGCCGGTGGCGGCCCTCGATCCGGCGGCGCGGCGCGAATTCTTGAAGGTCGTGCTCGAGATCGCCGCCGGCGGCAACCGCACGGTGATCTTCTCGACGCACATCACGTCCGACCTGGAGCGCGTGGCCGATCGCGTGGCCGTCTTGCAGCGCGGACACATCGAGTACTTCGGCGAGCTGGGCGACTTGAAAGATCAGGTCAAGCGGCTGTCGATCACTTCGCCCAACGCGTTGCCCGAGCGCATCTCGCTGCCCGGCCTCTTGCGGCAGCGCGTCGAAGGTTGCCAGGCCCTGGTAACCACGCGGGCACTCACTCCGGGACTGGTCGAGCAGATCGAAACCGAGTGGCAAGCCACGGTCGAAGTGCAGGATCTCAATCTCGAAGAAATCTTTCTGGAGTTGCACGAGGATTCGTAAATGCGCGTCGCCGGTATTAGCCCAATGATGTGCCACTGGTGGCGATTAGCCACCAGTGCAACCACGCCGCAGCAAGCTTCAACCATGAACACCCATCTTCGACCGGCCTCATAGCCGTCTGGACCACACCATGAGCAACGTCTATTCGCAAATCCGCCAGCCAGAAGGGGACTATTCCGCCTTGCAACTGAGGCTCCGCAAGACCGGGATCGTCTCCGGCGGATTGCTGCGTGCCGCCAACATGGGCCTGCAAGTCGCCCGCACCTACTTCGAGCGCTGGCGGTTCTGGATTTTTGGGCTGCCGTACGTGTTCTTTTCGTGCTTGTGGGCTGCCAAGACGGACGTGACCGCGGGTCAGCAGATCCTCATGACGGTGTTCCTGGCCTCGTTCGTCGGCTGCTTCGTGGCGCTGCACTTGCGGCGCCAATTCGGCACGCCCTTAGCAAAAGTCGCTCCGCACTATGCGGCGGCGCATCTGACCGTCGGCGCAGCGGTGAGCCTGCTATTGTGGGTCGCCGTGCCAGGCGTTCAAGGCTGGCTGTTGGGCGTGCCACCGTGGGGACCAATCGGCGCACATGCGTTGGCGGGTCTGCTGTTGGCGATCGCCGTATGCTGGCGGCAGGCCATTGTCCTGATCCTGGGGCTGCCCGTGTTCGTCATTGCCTTCAACGAACCGCGACTGTTCGAGGGAGCAACTCCGCTAGGACAATTCTTGCTGGGAAACCGCCCCGAGCTTTCGGTCATGGCGATCGTCGCGGCGATCGCCATGCATTTGGCAGCCGCTAAGGTATTGCTGGGCCTGTCGGACCAAAGCGTTTCGATCAGCGATGACTTGACGCTTGAAGCGCCGCGGCACGATCGCGCGCTGGGGCGCCTGGACGAACTGATACTGCGTCTTCGCGACGGCGTGGTCCGCCGCCGGCTGGCCGACGCCGGCTTTGGCTGGTGGTCGATTCAGCGCTGGCGTGTTCCTGGCAGCACTTCCTGGACGCAACTGGGGCTGGCCGCCCTGGCCGGCGGTTTTCTCGTCGGCGTCGGCAAATGGGGATCGGGCCAAACCGGCGGGGCGGTATTCGGATTGGTGATTTCCATCGGCGCCATGTTGATCGCGCCGTTCAACAGTTGGCACTTGCGTCGCGGCGCCCTCGGCAGCGAATTGCTGCGGCCGGTGACCAGGCGACAGTATGTATGGCAAGTTGCGCTGGCGGTTGCGTGGGATGCATTTATCTGGACCGTGTTGGCCAGCGCGTTCAGTCTGGCAGTGCTGGTGTCTACCTTCGACCGGCAGCCCGATTCCCTGCAGTCGTACGCCGTATTCTTGTTGTTTGTTTGGTCCGCGGCGGTCTTCGTGTACGGAGTGGGACTGGCGACCTTTCGCAGTCGGTACTGGCTGCCGCTGATGGTTGGGCTGGCGCTTCTCGGGACGTTGTTCAATGCATACGCGGCGGCAAGGCTCACCGCTACTATGACGTCGCCCGGCCAACAGCCGGTCATGCATGTCGGCTTGTACTTTCTGTTTGCCTGGATCCTCGGCGGCGTTCTCCTGGCAGGCTGGACCATCTGGCGCTGGCTGCGCGCGGACGTGGTCTAGCCAGATCACCCGAAGGCATCTGTAGCGGCTAGGCAATCTCTTCCGGCAAGTGGCACATAGGTGGCGGGCAATGCTTGCTCGCTGCCCGCCTTCTGGCGAGCTAGAATTGCCTGTGTCTTCGCCACGCATCCGCGCTTGCCAAGGGCCGCATGATGACCAATTCCGACACGCGCGTCGCCGTCTACACCGGCTCGTTCGACCCCATCACGCTGGGGCACTTGAACGTCATCGAGCGTTCCAGCCGGCTGGTCGATCGGTTGATCGTCGGCATTGGCGTCAACATCGAGAAGCAGTCGTTGTTCTCGCCCGAGGAGCGGCTCGACCTGGTCGAGCGCAGCACCAAGCAACTGGACAATGTCGAGGTCCGCTCGTTCTCCGGACTGGCGGTGCGGTTCTGTCGCGACTGCGGCGCCCGCGTGCTGTTGCGCGGCGTGCGATCGTTGGGCGATATCGAGGCCGAGTTCACCATGATCATGGCCAACCGCAAGCTCGACCGGGGCATCGAGACCGTGCTGTTGATGGCCGACGACGAATACTCGCACGTCTCCAGCTCGCTGATCAAGCAGATCGCCGCCATGGCCAGCGACGAAGAGCTGGCGCGCTTCGTACCCCAGGAAGTCGTCGTCGCCCTCCGCCAGAAAACGCACGCCGACTGAGATACCGGAAGAAAGAGAAAGCAGGGAACTAACCACAACGACACGAAGGCCACGAAGGAAGTACGACGGAATGATTTTGGATTTCCGATTTCGGATTCTTAATCCATTTCCTTCCTCTGCGATCCTTTGCGTCCTCGGCGGTTCGACTCTTTCCTAATTGTCGTTCGTCCTTCGTGCTCTTGGTGGTTAATCATTCCTCTTGGTTTTCTGCGTCGCGTCGCTGTGTCGTCGTGGTTAATTAATCGATCTGGCTCGGCGGGAGCCTCGCCCTCCCGGGATTGACCCTGGCGCGACCAGCTCAGTTCTTGCCCGCGTCGTCGCCGTTGTCTTTGTTCAGATGGCGGCGCAGGTAGCGGGCCCGCTCGATGTTGCGGTCGGCCGTGTCCAGCTCGATGCCGCGCAGCTTTTGCAGATGGGCCGGCTGCGTGTGGATGAACAGCTCGTTCAAGAGCGGAATCTGCAGGTCGTTGATCAACCCCAGGTTCACGCCCATCCGCACGCTGGACAGCAGGTGCATCGTCTCTTCCGAGCTGATCGTCTGCGCCGTGCGCAGAATGCCATAGGCCCGGGCCACCTTGTCGTGCAGGTTTTCGTGGCTCTCCTTGACCAAAAATTCGCGGGCTCGCCGCTCGTATTCGATCAGCACCGGCACGATGTCGCCGACCTGTTTGATCAGCTCGACCTCGGATTTGCCCAGCGTGATCTGATTGCTGATCTGGTAGAAGTCGCCCATCGCCTGCGACCCCTCGCCGTAAAGTCCGCGGACGGCCAGGCTGATTTTTTGCAGGCTGCGAAACACCTTGTCGATCTGCCGCGTCAGCACCAGCGCCGGCAAGTGCAGCATCACGCTCACCCGCAGTCCGGTGCCGACGTTCGTGGGGCATGCGGTCAGAAAACCCAGCCGCGGATGAAAGGCAAACGTCACGCGATCGGCGATCAGCGTGTCGATGCGATCGATCTGCTCCCAGGCCGCCTCGAGATCCAAGCCGCTGTGCATCACCTGAATGCGCAGATGATCTTCCTCGTTGATCATCAGGCTCATCTGCTCGGCGCGATCGATGGCCACGCCGCGGGCGCCTTCGCTTTCGGCGTGCTCGCGGCTGATCAACTGCCGCTCGACCAAAAACTGCCGATCGATGACCTGCAACTCGTTGACGTTGACGTACTCCAGCTCGCCCGATTCCTGAATCTCCATCACGCGGTCGCGCAGCGTGGATTCGATCTGGGCGCGATCCGCGGGATTGGCGCGGCTGATGAAGGGAAACTCCGCCAGATTGCGCGCCAGCCGGATGCGGCTTGAAATGACGATGTCGCTTTCAGGGCCAGAGCCCCGCAGCCACTCGCCGCTGGTTCGTGCTAGTTCGCTCAGATCCACCGGATCAGTTTCCAAGGCGCATTACCAACCTGCTCTGCCCGCCATCCCTGGCCGTGACACGCGATTGGCAAGGCTATTTCTTTTTCTTAGGCGCGGGTTCGTCAACTTTGCGAATCTCGTCGCGCAGCTTCGAAGCCCGTTCGTAGTCTTCGCTCTCGACCGCTTCGGTCATTTCGCGCCGCAAGCGAATCAATTGCGTGCGGCTCTCCGTTCCTTGGGGATACTTGGCGGATTTCTTGCCGGTATGCTCCGTCTCGCCATGAATGTTGACGATCAACGGCTCCAACTCCGCTTGAAAGCAGACGTAGTCGTGAGGGCAACCGAGCCGCCCCTGGTTGCGAAACTCGTAAAACGTGATGCCACACACAGGACAGGCGCGCTGGTCGAGCCGGGCAAGTTCCTCGGCCGTTTGACCGACAGCCAACTGCTGGGCCAGCACACCCGCCAGGCTGGGCGCCACGGCCGGCTCTTCGTCAGCCTGCGTCAGATACTGCCGCGCGTGCTCCTCGCACAGGTGCAGTTCTTGCGGCTTGCCCTTGGTCAGTTCCGTGATATGAAACGTGGCCGTCTTGTTGCACTGTTGACACTTCATGGCTGCTGGCATTTCATAACGGTCGGCGCGACCCGCCGCCGGCAAGCTGCCTTGGCGCCGGATTCCCGCGCTGGCACGCTCGTGATCGATATCCAATCCATTATAAGCGGGGGCGCCAAGCCAGTGGGATTCTAACAGCGGCGCGGGGGGTGTCAAGGCGGATCAAACGCGACCGACGGCGCACGTAAGCTTTTGCCGCGCAATCGGATAAACGCGCTGCAGTGGGCCGCGTTGTCGCACTTGGCGGCGACTGCTAAGCTGGATCGCGAACCGTCGCCGGGGTCTCGCGTGTCGTGACAAATACGGCCCTTGTACGGCGTCGTTCACCCCACCGTCTTCACTCCACCCTGCGCGATGAAGCACTTCCCGGACTTTGCGGCGTTTTGCGAGCTTGCCCGCGACGTGCACCTGGTGCCCGTCTATCGCCGGCTGTTGGGCGACGCGCTCACGCCCGTCTCCGCCTTTCATAGGATCGATTCCGGCCCGACGGCCTGCTTGTTCGAAAGCGTGATCGGCGGCGAGAAGGTGGGCAGGTATAGCTTTCTGGCGGCTGGCCCTTTCTTGCAGATCGAAGCGCGCGGTTCGCAGGTGACCGTGCTTTCCGCTGCCGGACGCGAAGAGTTTGCCTCGCGCGATCCCTTGGGCGAACTGAAGCAGCGCGTCGAAGCCGTTCGTTCCGCCACGCTCGCGGAGCTGCCGCCGTTCACCAGCGGCGCCGTCGGTTATGCGGGCTACGACGTCGTGCGCTACACCGAGCACTTGCCCAACGCGCCCCAGAACGATCGGCAGTTGCCCGACCTGGCGTTTGCCTTCTACGACCACATGGTCGTGTTCGACCACGTCAACAAGACCAACGTCGTGGTGGCCATGGCCCGGCTCGACAAGTTTGGCGCCGACCTGGCGGCCGCCTATGCCGACGCCCAGCGCCGCGTCGACGAGCTGGTCGCCCAATTGGAAGCCCCCGGCAACAACTTGCCCCCCGCCGACATTCATACCCAAGGGCTGCCGGCGATCGAAGGCAAATCGAATTTCACTCGCCAAGAGTTCGAACGGGCCGTCGAGAAGTGCGTCGACTATATCCGCGCCGGCGACATCTTTCAGGTCGTCATCAGCCAACGGCTCGAGCTCGACATCCGCTGCGAGCCGTTCGAGATCTATCGCACGCTGCGGGTCGTCAACCCCAGCCCGTTCATGTTCTATGTGCGCACGCCCAGCGTGACGCTGGTGGGCAGCTCGCCCGAGATCATGGTGCGCGTGGTCGAAGGTCAGATCACGGTCCGCCCCTTGGCCGGCACCCGCCGCCGCGGCGCCACCGACGAGGAAGATCGACGCCTGGCCGATGAGCTGCTGGCCGATCCGAAGGAACGCGCCGAACACGTCATGTTGGTCGACCTGGGACGCAACGACGTGGGCCGCGTCGCGCGCTACGGCTCGATCGAGCTGACCGACGTGATGACCATCGAACGCTACAGCCACGTGATGCACATCACTTCCAACGTGTGCGGGCAATTGGCGCCCGGCAAGGACGCGTTCGACGCGCTGCGGGCTTGCGTGCCGGCCGGCACCGTCTCTGGCGCCCCCAAGGTGCGCGCCATGCAGATCATCGACGAGCTGGAACCGCATCGCCGCGGACCTTATGCCGGCGCCGTCGGCTACGTCGACTTCAACGGCAACATGGACACTTGCATCGCGCTGCGCACGCTCGTCGTGCAAGGCAACAAAGCTTACGTGCAAGCAGGCGCCGGCATCGTCGCCGACAGCGTTCCCAGCGAAGAGTACCAGGAGACGCTCAACAAGGCCCGCGGCCTGCTCAAAGCCGTCGAGATCACCGAAGCCCGCCGCGAAGAATCGCGCGCGTAGCCGCTACCGTTCAAGGATCGCAACCATTCGGCCACGTGCCCCGTTCAGCCCCCGGCTCCGCCGGGGGATTCCTGCCAACTTATCATTCGCACTATGCGCGTCGAGTCAATCCAACTCTATCGCGTGCCGCTCGGCTCTGTTGATCCGTCGGGCGCCGCCTCGACGCAATCCGAGCTTCTCGTCGCGCGGCTGCAAAGCG